>SHUI01000028.1 GCA_009697455.1 Bryobacterales bacterium | reverse complement strand
GAGGTTCGTCAAGAGGAACGCGTAGTCCCCCTTCCAATTGACCGTCGCAACAGCCGCCATTATCTTACCGATGCCTCAAAGCGTGGATCGGACTCATTGAGAATCCGGCGTGCCCGGCGTTGCGTTGCGGCGTCGAGTCGCGTATCGTGACCCTTGGTTCCAAAACGAGTCCAATGAACTCCCGAATGCGCTGGTGGATCGGCGGCTTGCTGTTCGTTTCCACGACAATCAACTACATCGACCGCCAGACCCTCAGCGTTCTCGCGCCGTATCTGAAGACCGAGTTCACCTGGACGAATTCGGACTTCGCCCTGATCGTCGTGGCCTTTCGCGTCGCCTACGCGGTTGGACAAACCGCGGCCGGACGCGTGCTCGATCGCCTCGGCACCCGCAAGGGCCTCACCCTTTCGGTCATCTGGTATTCCATCGCGGCCATGGCCACTTCGCTCGCCACCGGACTGCGCAGCTTCGCCGCCTTCCGCTTTCTACTCGGACTCGGTGAAGCGGCCAACTGGCCGGGCGCGGCGAAGACCGTTTCCGAGTGGTTTCCCGCTTCCGAGCGCGGTTGGGCCGTGGCGGTTTATGACAGCGGCTCCGCGGTCGGCGGCGCGATCGCTCCGTTGCTTGTCATCTGGCTCTACAAGACATTCGGAAGCTGGCAGCCGGCGTTCCTGATAACGGGCACCCTCGGTTTCCTCTGGGTGATTGCCTGGCGCGCCACGGTTCCAGCTAAGCCGCCCGCGGCTTCCCTTGACACCCCGGCGGATGCCGCGGCCGAAGCCCCAAACAACCGTCCCGCGCCCATGTTAACGCTGCTGCGTCTGCCGGAAACCTGGGGCATAATCCTCGGCAAGTCACTCACCGACCCCGTCTGGTTCTTCGTCACGGACTGGTTCGCCATCTACCTTGTCGCAAAAGGTTTCAAGATCGAGGACAGCGCTCTCGGCTTCTGGGTGCCGTTTCTCGCGGCCGATCTGGGAAATTTCTTTGGCGGCGGGCTTTCCAGTTGGCTTATCCACCGGGGCTGGAACGTGGCGGCCGCGCGCAAGTTCGTCATTCTGATTTGCGGCCTCGGCATGTCGCTGCTCGCCTTCGCCGCGTTTGCCTCGAACTTCGCCGTTCTCATCGCGCTGTTCGCGGTTTCGACGTTCGCCTACGCGGCTTGGTCCACAATGGCGCTGGCGCTTCCCGCCGACCTGTACCCTTCGGCGAGCGTGGCGTCGGTGAGCGGGATGAGCGGTACGGGCGCTGGAATCGGGACCATTCTCTCGACGCTGATTATCGGCCGGGTCGCCGACCGTTACTCCTTCGAGCCGATCCTGATCGGAGCGAGCATCGTCCCGCTCCTCGCGACCGGTCTCGTGTTCCTGCTGATCCGCGGGGAAAGACGGACTGGCGAACGCTGATTGGTGCGCCTTGGCTATGAGACGCATAGTCAAGCGGTGGCTACTATCCTACGGCAATATGGTGTGGCGGATGTGCGCGCCGCCGGGGGCGACACGTTATGGCTGGCTCAGTTGAGGTGGAACCATGCAGGTCACCGTAAACGTGCCCGATCTGCCTGATGATTTGGCCGCCGCCCTCAAGCTGTAGGATCGCGATCCTGCCGGCGCGGCTTTGGAAGCAAGCGCGTGCCAGCTACGGATTGTCCTGGCATTCCTGCGCGCTTCGACCTCGCCGGTCTCGAGGAAGCCATGCCGCGGGGAAAAAAGCTAGAGGATCGTCACGTCGTATTTCCGTAGAGCGGGATCGGACGACAGGATGGGCATCTTCTCGGCGCGGGCCTGTGCGACCAGTAGCCGGTCGAAAGGGTCTCGATGGATCGGGGGGAGTCTCTCTAATTCGGACAAATGGGACATGCGGATCGTGAGAGGACTGAGGCAATTCTATTCCATCTGTTTTGCGATGTAGTCCCCAGCCGGAAGGGGCAAGGGCAGCTTGCCCAGTCCGGTCTTGATGAGCATTTCCAAAACGCTTGCCAAGCTGAGATGGAGTTCGTTCGAGCCGCCCAGAAACAGATCGCGATGCGGAGCCGTGAGCCTCGCATCGTCCGTAATCGCCCAAAGGAAGACCTGAGTGTCGAGGAGGATCTTCACCGTTCGAACTCTCCCAGAACATCGTCGGGGAGTGCGTTGTCGAAGCCATCCGGGATCACGAAATCACCCTTGGCACTGCCCAGCTTCCGCTGGCGAGGGCCGCCCGTGACGGGAGTCAGGCGCACAAGCCACCGCCCCGACCGCATGATGATCACGTCCTCGCCCGCCAGGGCCTGATCCAGGACCCACCCTTTAACCCATTGACCAGTAAACGGTTACCAGACAGGCCAACGAACCATCCGTCCGCCGCGCGTCCAACTCGCGCCACGCTCAGTGTTAGAATTCCAAGCGTGCACCACCGGAGACCGCCCATCCAGCAAGAGTGGTGCGGACGCCCTCGTCCGCGTGCGACCACCCGGCGGCGCTCTTACCCGCTTGTAGACGATTGCATCCAAACGCTTGTCTGCCCCTCCTGCGACCGCAACCGGAGTCACAAGAAAATTCAAAAATAACTTTCTGCGTCACACCCCACGTAACTCATTGACTGGCGGAGCGTTACGGGGAGGCAAACTCCGCATCCGGTGGCGGCGCCTCCAACTCGCCCCGCGCTCATTGCTAAAATTCAAAGGACCGATGTCTACCGCGCGCACGATGAAAGGCGGTTTCGCCGACCGGAACGAATTGCCGAAAGGCCCCTCCGGACGAAACCTGTGCCGCTGGTGCAATCTGGAAGTCCCTGTAGGCCGATTCACGTTCTGCTCGGATTGGTGCGTGGAAGAGTGGCGATTGCGCACGAACCCCGGCTACCTTCGGGAACGCGTGTTCGAACGCGACCGCGGCGTCTGCGCCTCGTGCGGAACTGACACCTCCGCCGAGTGGAACCACATCAGAAAACAGCGCGGTCCCGCGCGCCGGGTGGCCCTCGCCAAGTGGGGTCTGAAAGGCATGTCGCGCCGGAGCCTCTGGGACGCGGACCACATCCTGCCCGTCGCCGAGGGCGGCGGCGAGTGCGACTTGTCGAACATTCGCACGCTCTGCCTCCGCTGTCACCGCGAGGCCACGGTCGCACTTCGAAGGCGAATTTCGAGTACAATCTCTCCATGAACCGATCCAGACGCGATTTTTTCCGGCAGGCTTCCGCGATCACCGCATTGCCTGTGACCTGGAGCGCCTTCAGCGCTTCGATGCAAGCTGCCGCCGCGCAGACGCGGAGCGAGGACTACTGGCTGATGGTGAAGCGGCAATTCCCGCTCGACCCCAGCCTGATCTACATGAACGCCGCGAACGTTTGTCCGGCGTCGCGTCCCGTGATGGACCGCCACCTGGAATTTCTTCAGGACTTCCATCGCAACCCGTCCTTCCAGAACCGCGACAAGTACGTGCCGTTGCGTGAGACCTTGCGCGACAAGATCGCAGCCATGTTCCGGGTGTCCGCCGAAGAGATCGCGATCACCCGCAACACGAGCGAAGGCAGCAATCTGATCGTGCGCGGAATCGATCTGAAGGCCGGCGACGAAATCGTGATCACGGATCACAACCATCCGTCGAATAACGACTCCTGGAAAGTGCGAGCAAAGCGCGAGGGGCTGGTCGTGAAGTCCGTACCGGTTTCGGTTCCCGCGAAAAGCGCGGACGATTTGCTAGCCGGAATCGAGCGCGCGATTACACCGCGCACGCGCGTCATTGCGGTGACACACCTCACGAGCACGACCGGTATTCTGTATCCCGCGCGCCAAATCGCCGAGTTGGCCCGGAAGCGGGGAATCTACATGCATCTCGACGGCGCACAGACCTTCGGGCTGCTCGACGTGAACCTCAAGGAGATCGGCTGCGACTCCTACTCGACCAGCGCGCACAAATGGGGCATGGGGCCGCTCGAGGCAGGCATTCTCTACGTGCGCGAGGAGCGTATCCCGCAGGTTTGGCCGGCCGTCGTTACCGCCGGTTGGGCCGACAATTTGAAGGGCGCGCGGAAGTTCGAAGTCTTCGGACAGCGTGACGATCCGCGCGTCGTAGCCCTCGAAGCGGCGGTCGATTTCCTGAACCTCGTGGGGATGCCGGACGTCGAGAAGCGCGTCCGCGATCTCACCACGCACGCAAAGAAGGGTCTGAAGAATCTGAGCGGAGTGGAATTGAAGACCAACCTCGAAGCCGGGCTCTCGGGCGGCGTGATCAAGTTCAAGCTCAAGAACGTGCCCACCAAGCGGGCGTACGACACCCTCTGGGAGAAGCATCGCATGGCGATCGCGAAAACCGATTCGGGCGACTCCGAAGGTCTGCGCTGGTCTCCTCACGTCTACAACTCGATGGAAGAAATCGACAGGGCCGTGGCCGCCGTGAAGGGGCTGGCGGGCTAACGGATGGAGCGGCGCAAGTTTCTCAAGACGCTGGGCGGGCTTCCGGCGGCATCCGCGTTGCTCAGCGCGGCCGATGCCGGCCGCCCGAACATCGTTTTCATCCTGACCGACGATCAGCGCTGGGATGAGATGAGCATCGCGGGCCATCCGTTCCTTAAGACTCCCAATATGGACCGTGTGGGGCGCGAAGGGGTTCTGTTCAAGAACTGTTTCGTCTCGATTCCTCTCTGCTCGCCCAGCCGCGCAAGCTTCCTGACGGGAAAGTACCCGCACTCGCACAAGATCTTCGACAACACGAACCGGAGCGAGCGGAGCTACGAGTTGATCACCTATCTGCTGCTCATGCAGCGGGCCGGCTACGAAACCGGTTACGTCGGAAAGTGGCACATGGGGAACGACGATTCGCCGCGCCCCGGCTTCAACCGCTGGGTGAGCTTCCGGGGGCAGGGGCAATATATCGACCCGCTTCTAAACATCGATGGAAAGCAGGTGAAGAACGAAGGCTACATGACCGACCTGCTGAACGGTCACGCCGTCGATTTCCTCAAGCAGAAACACGAAAAGCCATTCCTGTTGTATGTCGCGCACAAGGCCGTGCATGGTCCGTTCACTCCAGCGGAGCGGCACAAGAACCTTTATTCGGACCAGCCGATCGCGCGGGCGCCGAACGCGAAGGACACGCTCGAGGGCAAACCCAATCTTCAGCGGAAGATCGAGAAAGCGCCGCAGCCGGGGCCGGGCACAGGCTCCCCCGACGACCTCATCCGCAATCAGATGCGGGCGCTGATGGCTGTCGATGAGGGTGTGGGACAGATCCTGAAGACGCTCGAAGAGACCGGACAACTCGATAAGACTTTCGTCATCTTCACAAGCGACAACGGATACTTCTGGGGCGAGCACGGCTTGGGCGACAAACGCGCCGCCTACGAAGAATCGATCCGTATTCCCTTGCTGATTCGCTATCCGAAGCTGATCAAGGCGGGTTCGGTGCGGGAGCAGATGGCGCTCAACATCGATATCGCGCCGACCGTGCTGCAGCTTGCGGGGCTGCCCGTGCCGCGCGACATGCACGGACGTTCGCTGCTGCCCGTCCTGCGTTCGGAAAAAGCGCGC
The DNA here is from genome assembly GCA_009697455.1 of Bryobacterales bacterium. Classification (GTDB taxonomy): domain Bacteria; phylum Acidobacteriota; class Terriglobia; order Bryobacterales; family Bryobacteraceae; genus SYKU01. Next base: position 22,654 of record SHUI01000028.1, on the reverse strand, counting down.
TTGCGGACTTCTTTCCTGACCGAGTACTACATGGAGCAGCAGACTCCGCGTTTCCCCACATGGCAGGCGGCTCGCACGGAGCAGTGGAAGTACATTCACTACATCGATCCGCCGGGCGCGCCGGATAGTCTGGACGAGTTGTACGACATCAAGGCCGATCCCTACGAGATGAAGAACCTGATCGGTGACCCAAAGCTCGCTGCCACGCTGAAGCGGATGAAGCAGGAGCTTCGAAAGCTGGTGCGTACAACGCCGTGATCGCGCTCGTGGCCCTTGCCGCGGCTATGGCGCGGATTGAGGGAGGCGCCTTCTCGATGGGGACCGACGGCGGGTTTCCGTATGAAGGTCCCGCGCACACCGTGACGGTTGTGAGCTTCGAGATGGACGTGACCGAAGTGACGGTCGCGGAGTTCGCGGCATTCGTGAAGGCTGCTGGATACAGGACAGAGGCGGAAAAATTCGGCTGGTCCGGTGTGTTCGATCTGAAAACCGGCGAGTGGAGGCGTGAGGATGGGGCCAACTGGCGGCATCCCGATGGGCCGAAGTCTAGCGCCAGGGCGGATGAGCCGGTGACCCAGGTTTCCTGGAACGACGCGGCGGCCTTCGCGAAGTGGGCAAAGAAGCGGCTGCCGACGGAAGCGGAGTGGGAGTACGCCGCGCGCGGAGGCCTCACGGGTAATGTCTACCCGTGGGGCGATGAATTGCGGCCAGGCGGAAAGTTCCTTGCGAATTGGTGGCAGGGAACATTCCCGGCGAAGAACACTGGCGAGGACGGGCACTCGCGTCGCGCGCCGGCGGGCAGGTTTCCACCGAACGGGTACGGGCTTCACGACATGGCCGGAAACGTGTGGGAGTGGTGCGCGGACTGGTTCGACGCGGAGTATTATTCGCGAAGCCCGCGGGTTTCGCCGCAAGGTCCGCCGAAGGGCGAGGAGCGCGTGATGCGAGGCGGGTCGTGGCTGTGCAGCGAGAGCTATTGCCGGGGCTATCGGGTCGCCGCGCGCAGCCATTCGACGCCCGATAGCGGGCTTAACAACGTCGGATTCCGCTGCGTGCGATCCGTCACCGGACGATGACGCAGGCGCCTTTATCAGGACGAGCCAACCCTGCGGCCTGCTATGCTTGCGGCATGGTGCGCCGCGAGATCGAAATCGACGAAAACACCGACCGCATTCTCACGGAACTTGCCTCCGAGTATCAAGGTAATCTGAGCTTGGCCTTGGCGGCCCTCGTTCACGCCCGCGAGGGGTTGGACGAACTTGCCGAACGAAGCGAAGCAGCGTGCGAAGACACGCTCCGCCTCCTGCGCGACAGGGCAGAAGTGGATTTCCGGGAGGGCCGCGCGGTGACCTGGGAAGACGTCAAGGCCCACAGCGGCTTGTGAGGATTTTCTTCGCCGCCGCGGCGGCGGCGAAAGCCTTCGCCGAGCTCCCGGAATCCACGAAGAGAAGCCGCCAACTCGATTGAGTTGCTGGAACGGCACCCCCGAATATACCCGGTGCGCAGGCGCGGACTCATGCGTGGATACCGGTATTTTGCCGCCGGCAAACATTTGATCTACTACAGCCTGGCGTCGCAAGAAGTACGGATCGCCGCCATCATTCCAGGTGTCATGGGCCGGGCATGACGGACCGAGGCAGCGGGGCTGCTTGCCGAACCGTCGCGTAGGACAAGCCGCGGCTATGGACCGGACAGCGGCTGGCGAATACGGGATTCTTTCAGAATCTGGACATCGGCATAAACGGCAAACGCTTCCTCGCGCTCCTGCCGGCTGAGGCGCAGGGGCGGCAGAGGTCGAACAGCCAGGTGACGTTCCTGGAGAACTTCTTCGACGAAGTGCGCCGCCGCGTGCCGTAGGACAGGCCTCCTGGCCTGTACATCACCAGCCGATGACGTAATCGTCCTTCGCCGGGCTGACGCCTGCCTGCATCACGCCGCTCACCGGGTCGATCCGCACCATCTTGACGGCTCCCGCGCCCGAGGGCTGCTGGCGGTAGGGGCCTTGGCGCGGGCTGATTTCGATGCGATGCCCGCGCGCCGCGAGCGCCGGAGCAATCGCGTCCGCCAGTATCTTTGGCAGCGTGAGCTTGCCTTCCACGGTCTGCGGGAACATCGACGCATGAAAGCTTGTGGTGGTGACCGTCGGCGCTTCAAGAGCCTGTTGCAGGTTCATGCCGAATTCCTGAACGTTGAGGAACGCTTGCAGCATCGCCTGGGGCTGATTGTCGGCGCCCGGCGTGTTCCACGCCAGATAGGGTTTGCCGTTCTTGAGCGCGATGGCGGGGTTGATCGTATGGCGCGGGCGCTTGCCCGGTTCAAGGCGGTTGACGTTGTTCTCGTCAAGGCTGAAATACGGCAGGCGGTCGTTCAGGACAAAGCCCCCGCCTTCCACCACGAGACCGCTGCCGAAGGTGGCGTTGACGCTGTGGGTCACGGAGACGACGTTACCGAATTTGTCGGCGATCACGAACGACGACGTCTCGCCCTGCGCCGAAGGCTTGTCACTTGAAGGCGCGGCGGGCCGCGCGCCGCTTTCGTAGTTCACTTCATGGCCCGCGAGAACGGCCCTTCCGTTCCGTGGATCGCCCGGAGGCGCGGCTCCGCGGATGGCGCGATCCGGCTTGATCAGCGCGCGGCGCGCGTTCCCGTAATCCTTCGACAGCAGCGCTGCCACAGGCGCATCGGTGGTGCGCGGGTCCGCGATGTAGCGGTCGCGGTCCGCGAAGGCGAGCTTCAGCGCTTCGGTCACCTGATGCACGTATTCAGGCGAATTGTGCTTCAACTGTTTGAAGTCCGAAGGCTCCATGATGTTCAGGGCCATCAACAGCACGATGCCTTGCGAGTTCGGCGGGCATTGATAGATGTCGAGGTCCTTGTAAGGCGCGTGAATCGGCTCGGCCTCTTCGGGCTTGTACGAGGCGAGATCCTCATGACGGATCAGCCCGCCTTGCTTGCGGTAGAAATCGTCGATCAGCCGCGCGATTGGGCCGCGATAGAAGGCATCCGCCCCCCCGTCGGAAATGGCGCGCAGGGTCTTCGCGAGATCGGGCTGGACGAACAGATCGCCGGGCGCGAACGGCTTTCCGTTCTTGAGCAGAGCCGCGACCGAAGTCGGGAACGGCGAGATCTTCTTCGCGCCCTCCTCGTGCATCGAGGCGCTCCAATACGTGAGCGGATGGCCTTCGGCGGCAGCCTCGTAGGCGGGTTTCATGAGGGTCTTGTAGTCGAGCGTGCCGTATTTCTTGAGCGCGAGATCGAATGCGCCCACCGCTCCGGGCACGGTACTCGAGAGCGGACCGGCATCTGGAATCTTTCCCAACTTGCGGTAGAACTCGCGGGTCGCGAGCTTGGGCGCGGGTCCGGTGCCGTTGATGAAGATGGTGCGCTTCTCCTTCGCGAAATAGGCGAGGATGAACGCGTCCCCGCCGATGCCGGCCTGATGCTGCTCGACGACGGCGGTCATATAAAACATCGCGACTGCCGCGTCGAACGCGTTACCGCCCGCCTGCAATACTTGAGACCCGGCGAGCGCTTCGAGCGGATGCTCGGCCGCAACCATGCCGTGCGTGCCCATTACGACAGGCCGCCAGAAGGGGCGCGAAGAGGGTTCCTGCGCGCGTGTCAGGGACGCCGCGAGCAACAGGGTGAAGGGAAGCAACAGCCGCATCAGACAAATGTAGCGCAAAGCGGTATTCTGGGGATCACGCCATGACGGAAGAGGCTTTTGCACAAGTGGAAGAAGCGCTGCGGACCGGTGGCGCTGACGGGGCTTTCGAATTTCTCGCGGAGAAGTTCCGCGCGGAAAAGAAGTACCCGCTCCTGTTTGAACTCCGGTTGATGCAGAAACGGCGGGACCTCGGCATGCCGCTGTTACAAGTCGGCTCGCTTGAAGATGTGCCGGCTGACACGCGTCCGGCGTATGAGAAAGGGTTCATCGACGCGGCGCGCGAAACCGGCGGGTTGTTTCTCGGTGACGGCGACATCCCGCGCGCGTGGTCGTACTATCGGGCCATCGGCGAACCGGCTCCTGTCGCCGCCGCGATCGAAAAAGTGGAATCGGGCGGGGAGATCGATGCCATTCTTGAGATCGCCTACCACGAGCGCGTGAATCCGAAGCGAGGGTTCGAGCTGATTCTGGCGAACCACGGCCTTTGCCGCGCCATCACGAGTTTCGGGCAATTCCCCGGACGTGAAGGGCGCGAAGAGAGCCTGAAATTGCTGGTCCGAACGCTTTATCGCGACATTTGCGCGAGCATGAAGCGGACCATCGCATCGCAGGAAGGCGCGGAACCGGCCGCTGCCGGCCTGCGCGAACTGATGGCCGGCCGTGACTGGCTCTTCGAAGGGAGCAACTACTATGTGGACACGTCGCACCTGGTCTCGATCGTCCGGTACAGCCTGGAACTCGAAGATCGCGAAACCCTTGCGCTGGCCGTTGAACTGACCGAGTACGGCGCGCGGCTTTCTCCCATGTTTCAGTTCCGGGGCGATCCGCCGTTTCAAAACGCATACGAGGATTGCGGGCATTATCTGCACGCGCTGCTCGGCGAAGACACGGATGCCGCGATAGCGCACTTTCGCAAGAAGGTGGAAGACGACGATCCGAACGACGTAACGGCGAGCGTGGCGCAGGCGCTGGTCGGACTGCTCGCGCACGCGGAGCGGTTCGAAGAGGCGATCGAAGTACACCTTCAATGCCTGCGCGACTCGGAGCCTTCGCAGCTTGGTTGTCCGACTGTTCTGCAACTGTGCCAGGAAGCGAAGGATTTCGACCGCTTGCGGAACCTTGCGCGAGAGAAAGGGGACTTGTTGGGCTTTCTCTCAGGGGCGATCGGGTAGTAGATGCTCGGCCGCGACCGTTACAAATAAGAGTGTTAGCCGGTGAACGAGCGTTGCGAGGAGCTACTGTGGCTCGCGAATGACTCAGGTCCCTACGCCGGACAGTGGGTTGCCCTTGACGGCCCCTAAATTCAATAGCCTCCATTTCGTACGCCGCCGAGCAAGATGAAGTATCTGTCCCGATCGTACTGAAATCGGGCGCGAAGAGCGTACGACTCGCCGCCAGGATCGATATCGGAGCCACATGTTGCATCTTTCGGAATGAGTTAGCCGAGGCATTTGACTTGGCCAGCGGTGTGCGGGAGCGTTTCGGAACGGCGAATCGTCGAGGTCTCCGTTCTCGGAGTTACGACTTACTCGACCGTTTACTTCTTCGCGGGTACGTCTCTCAACAAGGATGTGCTTCGGCGCTTGGGCGGTTAGATAGGGCCTGTCCACGCGTGAATTCTCCAAGACAGCCTCTGGGGAATTCGGCCTAAGCCTGCGGGCCCAGATCTTGTTCGCCTCGATCCAGCGGGCTAACTAAGTCATCACTCCACCAAGGCGACGCTCGCGATCGTCCGCGCTCCGGTACGCAACTCGCGGACGATTGCGCCTTTCTTGTCCACCTCCGCCAACCGCCTGCCCGTGTAGTCCGAAACCAGAAGGTTCCCGCCCGGCATGAGAGCCATTCCGGAAACCCATCCGAACTGCATGTCCATCTTTTGGCCGCCGGCCGAGCGCACGATCTTGCCTGCCTTGTCCACCTCTACGATCTCGCCCGGATTCGTCATGCCCACGATCGTGTTCCCATTTTGCATTCGAAGGGCCTTGTAGGGCAGCCGCGTTTCGCCCGGCGCGAAGGTCCACACGATCTCTCCGGCGCGGTTCACTTCGATGATCTTTCCCGCGCGCTCGATCGAAATGAGCGTCGTCCCCGCATCCGTGCGGCGGCAGTTCCGCATCCGCATGTTCGCCATGTCCGCGTTTTCGTATTTCCACACGATCTTCTTTTTCGGATCGACCTCGATCACGCGGCCAAGCCTGGCATCTCCAATGAGCGTGTTCCCGTTGCCCAGGCGTTCGGCGGTTATGGGGTGTTCCAATCCTTCGTCAGGCCCGTAGCTCCATACGGTGCGCTGTTGCGAGTCCATTTCCACAACCGTTTTCTTGGGTCCCATCGTGTAGAGCACACGTCCGTTCGGAAGAGACTGCACATCGTGGCCCCGGAAATTGGGTACGCGCCACAACACCTTGCCCGAAGGCCACAGCAAGCCTAGCACTTCGCCGCCCGGGCCGTGATCGGCAGCCAGGATCTTGATCTCCTCCTTCTTCGCCAGACGCTTGTCGAGGAAGGCGAACATCTTCTTCTCGGCGCGGTCGGCGTCGGCGCCCTTGAAGCCGTGATCGGAGCCTTCGATAGTTTCAAGTTCCGCATGGACGCCCGCGGCGCGCAAGCGGTCGACGAGCCAAACAGACTGCGCATGCTCCACGTAGCGGTCCACGGTTCCATGCACCGCCAGGACCGGCGCTGCGGAAGGTGTCACCCAATTGATAGGGCTTGCGCGCACGTGCGCTTTACGCGCATGGTCCAGATCTCCGCCGAGAAACAACGGAAGCACCTCGGCCGCATCCACGCTTTTTCCGTATGACTTAGTGAAATCGGTGGGTCCGTAGTAATCGACCACACAGGACACGCGGCTCGACTCGTCGAGATGCGGTCCGCTGCCTTCGAATTCGCGGAGGCCCGCCGTCAAGCCAAGGAACAGAGCGAGGTGGCCGCCAGCCGAGCCGCCAGTTGCGCAGATGCGGTCCGGATCGAGCGAGAAGCGCGAGGCGTGCGCCCGCATCCACCTGACGGACGCCTTCACGTCTTCGACCGGCGCGGGAAACTGGTTTACGGGGGAAAGGCGATAGCTCACCGTGGCGGCCACGTAACCGCGCTGCGCGAGCTTGATGCACAGAGGCAGATAGCTTTCGCGGTTACCGCGCCTGAAGCCTCCACCGTGAATGCACACGACGCCAGGGAAGGGCCCCGCCCCCTTGGGACGAACCACGTCGAGCGCGAGTTTGCCGCCGACGTTGGAGTACTCGAGGTTCGGTTCATAGATCACGTTCTCCGGCATCGCCGGAACCGGCGGTTTCGGCGGCGGCTGAACCTGAGCCGCCAGCGGAAGGGCGAGCGCGAGTAGGTACAGTTTGGTCTGCATGAGTTTGAATTTCAGTATTTCTATCTTAACGACTGCTATCGTATCAGCCCCCGAAGATCGCCTGCGCGGCTAGGACCAGCCCAAACCCGAAGACCGACACGATCACCTTCATGGTAGTCCAGCTTCGCAGCGTTTGAGGGACGGTCATTCCGAAGTACTCCTTCACCATCCAGAAGCCGGCGTCGTTGACGTGCGAAAGAATCGTGCCGCCGCAGGAGACGGCGAGGACAATCATTTCGGGCCTGTAGCCTTGCATGCCCTTGACGAGCGGCGCCACAATTCCAGCAGCCGTGATGATCGCGACCGTGGCCGAGCCTTGCGCCACGCGCATAGCGGCGGCGATCAGGTAGGCCACGATTAGCGGCGAAATGTTTGATGATGCCAGCAGCTTGCCTGCGTAGGGGCCGACGCCGGAATCGACGATCACCTGCTTGAACGCGCCGCCGCCGCCCATGATGACGAGCAGCGTGCCGATGGGCGCGAGAGAACTGGTGGCCATGCTGGCGATCTTGTCGCGGCTCAGGCCGCGCGCGGAGCCGAAGACGATCATAGCCGCAAGAGTGGTCACGGTCAGCGCCGTGAACGGATGGCCGAAAAATCCGAGAATCGATTTGCCGGGCGCACCGGTCATGTCGAAGATGGTCGCGGCGAAGATGAAGATGACCGGCATCAGGAGAATCAGAATCACGAGCCAGACCGGCGGCGGAGAGCCGGTATCGGTCGAATTGGCTTCGGCGGACTGCCTGGCCATTTCGGGCACCGGAATGTTGAGGCGTTTCGAGATCCAGCCGCCGTAGAAGATGCCGCCGACGATTGTCATCGGGATCGATACCGCGACGCCGTAAAGGATACTGCGGCCGAGGTCCGCGCCGAGGAGCTGCGCGGCCGCGGCGGGGGCGGGATGCGGCGGAACCAGCGCGTGAACGACCGTGAGCGCGGCCGTCATCGGCATTCCATAGAACAGCAGCGAGCGCTTCGACTCGCGGGCGAGGTTCCAGACGATCGGCACGAGAATGATGAACCCCACTTCGAAGAAGATCGGCAGACCGACGAGGAAAGCGGCGGTCATCACGGCCCAGGCAGCGCGGTCGCGTCCGAATTTTTCGAGAAGCCAATCCGCAAGCTCACGCCCTCCGCCCGAGTGCTCGAGGAAGCGGCCGATCATTGCGCCAAGCCCGACGACGACCGCGATGAAGCCCAGCGCCTCTCCGAAGCCGGTCTGGACGGATTTGAGCACTTGTGCCGGAGCCATTCCGGCCGCGAGTCCAAGCGCCATGCTCGAAAGGATGAGGGCGAGAAATGCGTGAAGCTTGATGGCGAGGATCAGGAAAAGCAGCAGCCCGATCGAGGCGAGCGTCAGAGCGATTAGATAAGGGCCATTCGCGGGCATGAGTTGGTTATTCTACAATGTCCGCGCGACGAATGCTTTCTTTGCCTCGAGGCGCGCGGACGGCGGGACCGCATTTTTCGATACGGTAGCGGAACCGTTCGACTCGGAACACCGGCCGCCGGTTGCGGCCGGACACGTTCGCGGACGGGGGAGAATCGCGGTCCTCGCGTGGCCGCTGTTCTCGATTCAAGAATGCAGTGCGAGGTATCATGTCCACGTGACGAGCGCTTACTACGCCGCCGGACACATGGACGACGCGGCGTCTCTCGATGGGGTCCTGGAGTTGTTCGAAGCCTGGAATCCCGGCTACCGCTTGCGTGCCGGGCACGTTCGCCTCGAGGAAGAATGGCAGTCCGCCGGGCAGGGGCGCGTGTGCTGGATTCAGGAAGGCAGCGGCGAGATTTGGCTGGAGGAGGGTTATCGCACCAAGGACGGTGACGGGCATCCTCTTCCTCCGGAATATGAAACGGAGAAAGCGCCTCCCGAGTGGGTGGCCGCCGTGCGCTACGCCGCCACCCGAATGGACTCCTTCAGCGGGGACTTGCGAACCGCCATTTCGAGCGTCTGCTCCCGTTTGCACGGAGACCGTTACACCGGCGACGCGGCCAACGATCTTTGGGCTTGGATCGAGTACGATGGAGTCCCGCCCGACCGGGCATTCGGCGATTTCATCGCGCTGTTCGAATCGCTTTACGACCGGGTTGGCTTCTCCGTCAAGACGCTTTCGGGCTGGGAAAGGGTCGAAGCCGGCGACCAGATAGTGGTGGGAGAGGAACCGGTTCGGGTACGGGGAAACTTTCGTTACTGGGAGATCGCGACGCCGGCGCCGATACGTCACATCCCGGCGGTGCGGCGATTGCGTTACTTGAAGGACACGGCCGGCGGGTGCAACTTCGAATGGAACGCGTTCCGGCGGATGCCGCTGACTTACTATGCGAAGCGCGGAGTCACCGCGGAGAATCCGGATGGCGTGAATCAGGTGAACGCCCACTACGTCAATATCGCGGCGGAAATCTCCAGAGCACATTACCATCCGCGGCGAGCAATCGGCGGAGGCAAGCCTCAAGGCGAGTTCTATTTCGCCGCCGACCCCGGAGTCCACGGACTTTCGACCTACGGAAGATCCACGGGCCTGGCGTTGTGGCCGGAAGTCGAGGAAGGAAATGCCGATCTGCGCGAGCACGTACATGTGCCGCTGCGGCCGGGATCGGTGGTCTACATTACGCCGGGGACGGGTCACCGGGGTGTGGATGTGTTCGCGAACGTAGTGGTGCTGCCGGGGTACAAGCCGAAGAATCAGATCTTCATTGCCGAACGATCGAATTGCTGAGGCACCGCCACGACCGCGGAGGCCAGCCAGGACAGACTGATCAAACAGGCTGCGACAGATGGACTCACGCCAAAGGGTTGTGCCAATTGAGCCGGGGGTATCGGGCGAAATCCGTGTCGGAGGAACAGAGTTCCGCCCCGTGCTCTATCGCCACCGCAGCCAGATGCGCGTCCGATGTGAGATTGCCACCCGTGCCCAAAGGCAAGAGCAAATCGCGCAGAATCGACAAGTGACGCGGACCGGGATGCACGATGACCACGGTTGGCTCATCGAGCCAGCGAGCCAGTAGATCGAGAGCGGCCTCGAGAGATAGCGGACGCTGGAACAGACCCGGCTTGGTGGTCAGCCGAAGGAATGCGAGAAGTACGTTCCACGGCAGGCCTACTGTCTGCCGTCCTGACAACACTAGTTCCAGCCATAGCTTCGCCTTGCGGTGTAGGGGAGCGTCCTGGTTGACGGCGTAGATAAGAAGGTTGGCGTCGAGAATTATCACTTGCGCAGCACGAGCTTTCGGGCGAGTTCCTCGTCATCCATTGCGCCGGCAGCGGACAGTGCTTTGTCCCAACGAAACTCTTGTCCCTCTCCCATCCGGAACGTTTTCTGCACGAACCTGGCGGCGCGCGTGCGCTTGCCACCGCACAACCCGGTCCGCGCGGCTTCGTTCAGGGCCTCCTTGAAGGAGATCGCACGCTCCCTCATGGCGTTCCTGATCAACTTTTCAACGTCCGGATCCAAAGTAACCGTCGTCCTCATGTTGCTATCATAGCATCATCTTCGTTGCTGTCATGATGCTCTTGCTCGGAACCGAATACGCGGTGCGGCCGGCTTGCTTAACCGCCGAAAGCTGAAAGCTGACGGCCGATTGCGGAAACCTGACCGCCGAAAGCTGACCGCTTACAGCAAAGCCGCGCGACCCCCAAACGTCCGAAGTTTCTCCGTTCACACACGTATCGCGCCGCTTCAGATGCGATCATGGTTGCATGCCCCCACAGAACTATCAGAACCACCGCCGGCTCGTACCCGGATTCTTGACGCTGCTGGCCGTCCTTTTGTTGACTTTCATCGGCGCCTGCGTGAACCTCTACCAGTCGCTCGGCGATCACCAGCGCATCTATAGCGCCTCGCTGATTTTGGTTCTGACCGTCTGTACCTTCTTCGCGGCCGGGTATGCGCGCGTGTTCGCCCTGGCGGCGCAAGACCGCGCGATCCGCCCCGAAGAGAATCTGCGTCACTACGTGCTGACCGGCAGGCTCCTCGATCCGCGCTTGACCCCTAAACAGATTGTCGCCCTCCGATTCGCGTCCGACGAGGAGTTCGCGGGACTTGCCCAAACCGGTGCCGAACAGAACATGGCTCCCGACGCGATCAAGCGCGCCGTGAAGAACTGGCGGCCGGATACCTACCGCGTTTAACTAGCCCCAGCTATAGCTACAGCAAAGCAATGCTGCGCCGGGGCCGCCACATCGCGCTATGCTCCGTGAACTCTTGGCTGTATCACCCGGACGCCGATTGCCGAAAGCGTCCGTCGGAGCACGTCGAACATGGCTTCATCCTTGAACGTTCCTACGATCGCGCCCCCTGATCCAGCGAATTTCGCCGTGGCTCCAACTGCGCGCGCCGCGTCCACCATTTGCCGGTTGCCTGGATCGATCCGGTAAAGGCTCGCCCGGAGATCGAAGTTCGCGTTGATCAGCGTGTCGAGTGTGCCGTAGTCGCGCGCGAGCAGCGCGGTGCGCCCGCTTTGAGCGAAAGCGGCCCAGGTTTCCATGGCGTTGACAACCTCAGAATCGCCGGCCTGCCAACGCGTCCGGATGTCGTTATGAAAGACTTCAGTCCCCTCGCTCAAACTACTCAAATAAGCCAGATAGACGTTGGGCAGCAGGTTCGGGTCAAGCCGTTCGTAGTTCCCGTAACCTTGCCGCTGCATGATATCGCGCGAAAAATCCATGAATACCAAGCCTTCGTACGACTGAATGACACGGTCTTGGAGGCCGGCCGGGACGTTTAGTTCGCGAGTTTCAGTCTCGAGTACAAGATTTGCCTGGATTGGAGGAGGAATTTCCACGTGAAAATACTGACAAAGAGCCCGCAATGCGGCAGTGATAATAGCGGAAGATCCTCCAAGCCCAAGACGTTGTGGAATGTTCGATTCGTACTCCAAAGTAAAGTTCCGGTCTTCCAGATCAATGGCATTTGCCCGGCAGTAATCGATGAATCGCACCACGAGCGCCTGTATGATCCGAATGCCGCCGTAGTAACCCCGCCAGCGCGTTGTGCTGTACAGGTCGTCGAGATTCTCGAAAACCGGCAGGTCCGCCTTCGCCAGTCTTATTTCCAGACGCGCGCTTGGATATAGAACGACTCTTGCGCGGAAATCCCGGAACGAAAAGGCAATCGTCTTGCCGAAGTAGCCATCGCTGGGATTGCCGAGCAGGCCGGCGCGCGCGTATCCGTAGGTTTCAATCACGCGAGTATCCATTTGACCGAGTGTCACAAATGAGCGTGACCGGGCCGTCGTTTATCTGATGAACCTGCATATCCGCCTGAAATTCTCCGCACTGAACGTGAATCTTAGTCGCTCTCGCATTGCTCAAGAAAAGATCGTATAACAGCTTGGCCTCCGCCGCGGGAGCCGCCAGGTCGAAACTCGGCCTGCGGCCTCTAAGCTCCGCCATGAGGGTAAACTGCGAGACGATCAGAAGACTTCCGCCGGCCTCCTCAATGCTCTGGTTCATCTTTCCCGCGGAGTCCTCGAAGCATCGCAGAGTAACTATCTTAGACAGAAGAACGCTGGCATCGCGAGCGGAGTCGCCTTTTCCGATTCCAAGAAAAACAACGAGCCCCGGGCCGATGGCTCCTGTAATCCGCTCATCCACCTTGACCTCAGCGCTCCGCACTCTTTGGATAACGGCTCTCATGCATGTCTCATCAAACGACTACGATTTACAATAATTTGACAACGATAGTTACAAGTCATATAGTACCTTAGGGAGACTCAACTATGGCACGTGGCGTATCGTCGCAAGACCCTTCGATTCTTGCGATGGCATTGATAGGTTATGAACGGGAGAAGGAAAAAATCGACTCTAAGATAGCGGAGATCCGCGCTATGCTCGGCGGAACGAAGGCCGCCGCCCGATCGGATCAAAAGGGAAGCGCGGCGCCTGCACGAAAAAAGAGAGTTCTGAGCGAAGCGGCCCGGAAACGGATCTCGACCGCGCAGAAGAAGAGGTGGGCCGAGCACAAAAGATCGAAGGGCGAAACCGGGTCGTAGGAGAGCGTCGCGTTGCGGAACGCCTGGTTCCGTTGAAACCGTAAGCACGGTCTTTCGTGGAAAAGGCGACCGCAAGGAGAACACGTCCTACGGGCACTTCGCCTCACGGAGATCACCTCGCGCAGAACCTCCGTGAGGCTCTTCAGTGCCTGCAAACCAGCCCGGATTCTTTCAGTGTAGATGCCTTTTTCGGCGCTTGCTGAAAATCATTGTTTCACTGAAAGCAGATTCGGCCAAGAGCACCCATCAAAGAAGTTCCGCAGATACCACACTGCGCGTCCTACTTGTTCTTCGACGGGGCCCTTGGCAAGGCTTCGTTGAGCACCGGCGGAACATAGTCGTAGTCGGTGATCTGTTTCCCCCGGAGGGCGGCCATGAGAGTTTGTTGGATGTCACGGTGTTCGGGCTGCCCGGCGATGTTGTGCAGTTCGCTCGGGTCGGCATCGAGGTCGTAGAGTTCGAGCACTGGACGCGGGCGCTGGAAGTACGCCTGGTCAATCTCAGGCTTAAGCGTACCGGCCTGATGTGCCGCAACCATTTGCTGCCAGCCGGGGTCGCCGCCGCTATCGACAGGCCAGTACTCCATCTGGGGCGTCAGGTTGTAGATCAGCTTGAACCGATTGTTGCGCACGCAGCGGGATAGATCGAAACCGCTGGCGCGGGTGTCGGGACCAAACTCGCTGTTGCCGTGGTGCAGGCGCGCGGCGAAGATGAAATCGCGCGGCTGATACCTGTTGCCCAGCAGAAGCGGATAGAAACTGCGGCCGGAAACACCCTTCGGGGGCGATGCTCCGCCGATGTCCATGAAAGTCGCGGCAACGTCCTCGCCGGAGATCAACGTCCTGGTGCGGCCGGGCTTAATGTGTCCGGGCCAGCGGGCGATCAGGGGCACGTTGAGGCCGGGATCGTAGAGGCTGCCCTTGCCGTGCGGAAAGGCCATCCCGTTGTCGCCCATGAACACGATCAAGGTGTTGGCTTCGTGGCCATGGCGGCGCAAAACGGCAAGCGCATCGGCAAAGGAGCCGTCGGCGCGTTCGATTTCGGCGCAGTAATGCGCCAGATCTTCGCGCACGCCGGGCAGGTCGGGCAGATGCGCCGGAAGTTTGATCTTCGCGGGATCGACGTGGCCCGCATCGCGATCCCAGGGATGGTGCGGGTCACTGTAGTTGATCCAGAAGAACCACGGACGGTTCTTCGGCGCCTTATTGAGGAAGTCGTCGAAACGCTGCGGCGTGGGACCTTGCGAGGAGATGTCGAGGTAGTCGACGCGGTTCTTCCAGGAGCGCATCTGGTGCCGTTCATAGACCTGTGCCGTGACGGCCGACGGGTTGACGACGCCGTCGAGATGGAAGTACCGGCCGCAGACCCCGGTGAAATAACCCTTGCCACGGAGGACCTCGGGAACGGTGACGATATCCGGCGGCAGGGGCGAACTGAAGCGTCCCATACGGGCGGAGACAGGGGAACGTCCGGTCATGAGCGCGGTTCGCGAAGGCACGCACTGGGGCGCGGCGGTGAAGGCGCGCTCGAAGACCACGCCTTCCCTGGCAAACTGATCGAGAGCCGGCGTCGACATCCAATCCGCGCCGTAAGCGCCGAGGTAGGGGGCACTATGGTCGTCCGATAGAACGAAGAGAATGTTGGGCTTGCTTGCAGGCTGAGCCGCGGCGGTGAAGGGCGCGGCAGCCAATGCAGCGAGGGCTTGTCTGCGGTTCATGCAGCCAAGTTTACACCCGGAGGCTATCGTGGCGCGCAGCGGGCGCAGCTTGTTGCGGCAACGTCCGGCGGCGTGACTAACGTGTGCCGGTTATCGCGTCACCGGCCCTTCACCCGGCCTTGTTCCGGACCTTGATCCCCGCCGTCTTGAACGGCGTGCTGGGGCGCGTGAGATCCGCGGTTGCCCTTTGCCGGCGGGAAAAACGTACCAGCGCGGCTTGCCTTCAACGAGTCTCAACCGCGGCGGGGGCGGATCTCAAAGTTCACGCCCTCCTGCGCTTGAAGATGAGCGAGGACGCCAAACAAGTTCTTGGCCGAAGGGTTGCCATTCGGCCCAAACATCCGCATGAGACTGTTGGCGGGGATGGACGTCGCCTCTTCCAACTGCCGAAAGCCGATGGTGGCGTTGATATAGTTGCGTAGGATCGCTCTGCCCGTCTTCTCGTCGCCCGAGAGCATGAGTTCGATTGCTTCACGAAGCAACGCCTTGCGGAATTGCGGTTCCCGTTGGGCGCGTTCGCGGATCGTTTCGCGAAAATCTTTGGTCAGTGCCATGGTGTTTTTCCTAGCTAGGTCTTCCGGTTCCGGTAGTCTTCCCAGTTCGCCTTTGCCTGGCGGATGTCTTCTTGCTGGCGCTTCTTCGTGCCACCCGCGACCAGAATAATGAGGCGGTCGCCGTCCCGCCCGAAGTAAATGCGGTAGCCGGGGCCAAAGTCAATCTTGTATTCGAGAACGCCGTTGCCAACCGCCTTGACGTTGGACAGGTTACCGCCCGCAACCCGCTCAAGCGCCGTTGCTACTTTCGCCGCGGCATGAACGTTGAGTGCACGCAGCCACTTCGTAAATGGGCTTCGTCCAGCAATATCGATGTATTCCCGAACGTCGAGCACGATTTAATAATAACATATACGTTAGCATCGTGTCGATTCGGGGAGTAGGCCAGGTAACGATCCGTCAGCGCTCACTGAAATGTCCGTTCTGTGCGCTCGCCCATGTCAGCCTTGCCACGTCAAGCTTGGCAAGAAACAATTCACCGCTTACGCCGCCCGTAGCCTGCATCCGGCTCGAATGAGCACTTCGGGCGCGAATGGATTGCCACATGCGGCGGTGGCAATGAAGCATTTTGACTTTTTTGGCTCAGCTTTCGCGGGGGTGGTTGGCGTTGACTCCTTCGTGTCAGATACCTGTACGACGGGAGTCTCGCCAGGGTAAGTAGGAATGTGAATGGGCCGGTTTTTGTAGAGAGCGTACATCACCCGCGCCCGTTCAGCATCCGAAAACCCCTTGTCGCTGGAAACCGACCGCAAGGTTCCAAGGGCCGCTCCAGCCGCCTCGCGCACGCCCTCCACTCTTTCCTGGCCGAGCGCTTGATCCAAGTAAGGGATGGCACGCTCGGCCCCGATTTGACCTAGGCAGAAGGCCGCGTTCTTGCGTTCATAGATATCAGGCGACTTCAGCATGATGTTCTTCATTGCTTCAATCATGCCGTCTCGATTTTCTTGTACAAGGTCGCGCAATGGGCGAGGTAGATGCAACGCTCCTTCGTAAGGTTCGTAGTAATTTAGTTCTGCCATAAGGTCTAAGCTCCTTTGTTCAGGCGGCATTTGAGTTCAGGTCAGCTTGCCGGGAAACATCGCACGCAGGTCATCGTTTTTCAAGACCCCAAAATAGCCTGTCTCCGGACAAGAGAGCATCTGCCGCGACGGTTCGGATCGTGAAGGAGCAATTGGCGTCTACGTCTGGCGATTGCAGCACCAACGCCGATTGCGAGACTACCGCTGCCTGCCCCCGCCGTTCAGCGTCGTCCTTGCGCTTTTTGTCGGCCGCGCACTGGCGTGCGGGGATCTCGTCGAGGGCGCACCGCTTCGTCTCCTCCGCACATGGCTGTACGTGGAAAGCATGGCGCTCGAGACGTGGCCAGCGACGCTCATGATCACCTCATCGCCGGTGCCCGACTCGGCGAGCTCGGTGACCAGCGTGTGGCGGCGACAGCGAGACATCCATCCCACGCTTTCGCAATTATTCCCACGCTCCCCGTCCCCGATTCAGAACTCAAATCGAACTATCAACTGTATTTGCCGTCCACTCTCAACAAACGGCTTCAGCGCCGGAAAAGCGCTGCCGGTTTCTTTCTTCCCGAACTGTGCCACGCCGAAGATTCCACTGCCGCAATCGCCAGGCAGCGAACAATTCAGGCCGGATTCCGGGTTGTTCAGGTTGGCGTGGTTCAGCGCGTTGTACGCGTCCGCGCGAACCAAGATCCGGCGGCCCTCGTGACCCCCGCGAAGCGGAAACGTCCGCGAAATCGAGAGGTCGAGGTTCGCCGAGCCCGGACCCGCGAAGGCGTTGCGGCCGCTCGAACCGAGTTGTCCCGCCCGTGGAAAATCGAAGCACGCGGGGTCTAGAAGCTGGCGTCCTTGCGGCAGCGACAGGTTTGACGCATAGCCGCTGGCGCACAACAATCGGGCGCGATTGTTGTAGATCGTCTCGCGCGCAAGCGATGAAGGAATCGCGCCGGTCACGCTGTAAGGCGACCCCGAGCGGACGGCGGCAATCTGGGAGAACTTCCATCCGTTCAGCGCGTAACGGCCCGCACCCCGAGTGAAGAACGACGGCAACGTCCACACGGAGAAGATCACGAAGTTATGCCGCTGATCGAAATCGGAGCTTCCCCGGTCCGCCCGAAAATCCCTGAGGCGCGAAAAGGCCGCGTCACCTCGAATAGGAGCGGGACTTCCCGTTTGAGTAAATAGAAAATCGAAATCTCCCTGCAACGGATCGGACTGATTGTCAATCGAATGGCTCCACGTATAACTCGCTCGCAGCGAGGCACGTGAGGCCTTGTATCTCGCCGTGAACGCCAAGCCATGATAATTCGCGCTTCCGTCGCCATCGCGATAGCTCACTTCGGGCAGGTCGCGGCGAGGGTAGGCCGTGCGGCTTCCGTTGAAGAAGGGACGATTTACGATGTCCGTCGTGAGCAGTTTGCGGCCTGTCGTAGCCGTTGTCGACGCCTCCACGGACCATCGCGGCGACAGCGCCTGTTGGACCGCGAGAAAGTAGCTGTGTACGCGCGGCGCGGCGATCGCGGGACCGAAAGCAAGCAGCCTTCGGAAATCGGATGCCGTCATCGCGATGCGGCCCGCCTGCGGCGTGAGCGAGTACAGGTCCGTTGCCGGTTTGAGGAAATCGACGGCTTGGCCGGCGGCGATGCCTGCTTCCCCCAACATGTACTGATTCAGAACGGTGTTAAGCCAGAGATTGTCAAAGTTGGGATCGAAAAAATCTCCGTAGCCGCCGCGGATTACGGCGGACCCGCCTTTCACGGGACTGAACGCGAAGCCAACTCTTGCCGCCGCGCGAACGCTCTGGCCGGACATCGGCCTCGACGACAATCCGAGTTGTGCGTTGGCAAGCCGTTCACTAAAATCGGATTCCCGCCCAAACAGTAGCGCGGTATCCAATTGAGATCCAGTATTCAGCGGCTGTCCCGCGTACTCTAGCAGCCCGCCGAACTGAAGTGTCAGTCGCCGGAGCGGCTGATAGCTATCCTGCGCGAACAGTCCACCTTGACGGTGGCGATACCGTCGATCCGGCACGGGCTTCCTAAGTTGCTTTGCAGCGGCGTCCAATCGGGAAACTCCGGCGGAGTAACGCCGCGGAATCCCAGCGAGAAATTGGTCGAAATTTGCGAACTGATACGCACCCTGCAGGGCGTCGAGGCGCAACTCCTGACGCCGGGCGAGACCTTGTCCCCCTACCTTCCACACATGCTTACCGTGAACCCGCATTGCGTTGGCAATGATTTGGGCGGACGAGCCACGCTGGTCGTAATCGGGCACGTAGTTGGCTCCAGGGAGAGAAACTCCGTCGTCGGAAAATAGCGCCGGAATCCCAGGGTGAGCGCGACCGAAGCGAAGCCCGTCCCGCCCAATCGACCCGCGTATCTCAAGCGCGCCCTGGCCTCGCGCCCGCGTGGCCATGAATGCGATGTTCGATCCGCTCTGTTCGAGATCGGAGGTGAAGTCGGGATACGGGCTGTATTGGAATTGCGGACGGTCGAAGCGCGAGAGCGCGACGCGATTTTGGAATCGCCAGGAACCCTCGGGCTGCCAGTCGAGTTGCTGGGACACCAATCCACGCCTGACTAGTTCCGGTGGAGCAATTTCAAACCGCGCGGTTCTCGCCCCCGCGGTTGCGAAGACCGGCACTGGCCGGAATTGTCCGAGAAGATTCGCGCCTTGTGACCCGGCAAATCCGGACTTGAGGTTGTCCAAGTACGACACGGCCGGGACCGTGAACGTCCGTCGGTCCTTGACGCCGCGGCTATCGAAGTATTCGACCGAAGCGGAAGCGAACAGCTTTCGCCCCAGGATCGGACCGCCCACATGAAACCCCGGCTGATATTCCTTCAAAGGCGCCCTTTCGAGGCCCTGGTAGCGGCGCCCCGGGTCGTTCGCGTTCAGCGTCTCGTTCTTTGCGGAGGCGTAGGCCACTCCATGCCATCGATTCCCACCGGAGCGCGTGACTGCATTCGCGAGAAATCCGGCGGAGGAGCCAAACTCGGCCGAATAGTTTGCCGTTGAAATACGGTATTCCTGGATATGTTCCGGCGCGAGAATCGCCATTGGGCCGGTGATGAGATAGTGATTGTTCTCGACGCCGTCGAGCAGGAATCTGGATGCGCTGGGGCGCATTCCGTTTACCGAAAATCCCAATCCGCGAGCCGTCGTCGACAATGACGTGACGTGCGGCTGCAGCAGAAGCAATGCGTAGGCGTCCCGTCCGGGAAGAGGCAGGTCCGCGATTTCGCTCGGGCGGATGGCATAGGACAGCGACGAATCCAGGCGCGCGTCCTGACTGGCCAGCGGTTCGAAGCTCCCGATCCGGGCTAAGGCAACGTCGGGTCCGTAAAACGATTCGAGTTTGCGGCCGAGTCCGGTGACGATGCTGCGCGGTTGCCCTTCCTCCCACAAATCGCCGATAGGCCGGAGCTCAAAGTCCAGCCGATGCTTGCCTCCCACGGCGATCTCGATTCGATGGATTTCAAGCGCCTGGTATGCGCCGCCGGCCTCGCAACGGAAGCGGTAGGGTCCGGGAGCCAGCAATGGCGCGACGAATTCGCCCGCGGCATCGGCCTTCAGTTCCGCCCGCCGTCCAATCTCCAGGTTTTCGTAGCTCAGAGTTGCGCCACCAATCCGGCTCCCGGAGATCGCGTTGGTGACCGTGCCCGCGACCAACGCCTGAGTGGACTGCGCATGCAGGGCGGCGGCCAACAGGAAACCGGCGCAGGCCAATCGCAGGACGGTCACTTCTTCACGACCTCGCGCACGCGAATCGCCTCCCGGTAAACCGAGAGCCGTGGTCTCAGGTTCTGAAGAATGCGTTCGACATCCGCGCGCTCTTCGGCGACGTCACGTCTGGCGCCGAGTGAGGCGGCATGGTCCAGATGGGCAAGCGCCGCCTTCGAATCTCCCAGGCGAACCAGAATGGGAGCGAGGCTCCGGCGCGCCGAAGTATAGTCCGGTTTCAGGCGGACGACTTCTTCATAGGCGTTCCGTGCGTGGGTCCAATCGCCGCATCGACCAAGGTTTTCGCCGAGGCTCAGCCACAGCGTGATGTTGCGAGGTTCGAGCGCCGTCGCCTCATTCCACAAGCGGCGGGTATCGTTGAGATTCCGGCAATCCTTTGCCAGCAGCAACGCTTTATTGTGGCGGCTGGCCGCGCTCCGAGGATCGTCTTTCAGCGCCCTGTCATAGAAGGCCATGGCCGTGTTCCTCCCGCGGGCCAACGTGCCGAGGGCGTTCAGAATCGGAGCGCGTTCAGGCCATTCGACTAGAGCCGGATTGAAGCGCTTGCGGCTTTCTTCGGCGCGATCGAGCGCCTCGCGGAACATCGCCTTCGCCTCGTCCGCGCGGTTGAGCTTTTGATAGATCAGTCCAAGGTTATGGGGTAAATAGGAGTAGCGTGGTGCGACCAACATTGCCTTCCGGTAGCTGGCAATCGCATCGTCGTAACGGCCGAGTTCCATGTAGGCAAGCGCCAGATTGTAAAGCGGGTAAGGCCAGTAAGGCGCAAGCCGGGCAGCGTCTTCAAACGCCCTGATCCCGCGGTCGAGCAGTGTCTTATCGCCCTTCGAGAACTCCAGATACGCGATGCCCACGGCGTTCGATGCGTAGGCGCGGCCGGGGTCGATTTCGGCGGCCTGTTCGAGCAACAGGATCGCATCCTGGTAGCGGCCCTCGAAAATCCGCTGACGCCCTCGTGAGAAGAGCATGCGGCTCCGGTCGAACGCGGAGTCCGGGGCAAGCGCCAAGGCTTCGCGGAAGTATCGCTCTGCGTCTCGAAACCGGCCCGGGGACGGAGGAGACTGGTCGCCTTTCAAATACGCAAGGATTACGTCCTGACCCTGGACCTCAAAGGCCACGCGAAGACGGCGCCGTTTGTCGCTGAGTGCGTCCGCCGTAAGTCCCGGTGCAATTCCGCTGAGCAGTGTGGAGGCGCGGTCAACAGATCCGGAGGCGAGCGCAGTCTCAAATGTGTCGAAATCCTGCCCCGGGCCCGCGTCTTCAGGCGCGATCTTAAGTCCTCTCAACTTGCCTCGCTTCGTATTCAGGGCAAGTTGAACCGTCTGGGGGTTCACCTCCCCGATGTCGATACCCGGAGGCTTGCTGGCATCGTCCACGACAGCGATCTTCGCGGTAGTCGTGCCGGTCGATGGCGACTGGAGCTTCTTGTATTCCTTCAGCGTCGCTTCCACCTTTTGCTGAACGAACCGGAAGAGTTCACTGAAAAAGACCTGGTTGTCTTGCGGCTGGACGTCGCCGTTCATTCCCCGTACGAGGAAGAACGTGAATGCGCCGTGTCCGCCGCCAAGATTCCCAACCTCGTAAGCATACTCTTCCCCGATATCGTCCGCCTTGGTGATCGCGGACATCACCCCGATCTTGCCCCTCTTCGTTTGAATCGCACTATCGATCTGCCCCGGATTCGGCCGGGTGCTTCTGGGGAAATCCGTAATCGCCGCGTGGCAGACATCGATAAACGCCAGCACGCGTCCGAATTGCTCGGCCTGCTCGGTGATGATGCCACGTAGTTCTTTGAGCGAAATGGCAGACGTCGCAGGTTCGTTCGGATCGGATTCGTGCGTCAGAATGTACGCGTCGCTCTCGCCTTGTCCTGGCTCGCAGACCTTCACCTTCAGAGTCGCGGAATCGGATACGCGGCACATGTAGGCGCCGTGAGCGGAGAAATAGAGGATCAATGTGTTGTCCGCCCCGGCCCGGCCCCGCACGAGCTCGGCCAATTCGCTTCGGACGGCGTCGGCGCGCGCTCTCTCGTCGAGCAGCACTTGCAATTGGCAGTCGGATGGCTTGGGCTGATCGCGCGTCTTCCGGCAGTCGATGAGCGACCCTCCGCGTTCCGTCGTCAGGTATTTGGCAAACGCATCCGCGTCGCCGGCGGCAAACTGAAGGTTATTGTAGGTCTTGTATTTCGAGACGCCCACCACGAGGGCGTAAGTCCTCGAAGTCGCGCCGGCTGGCTGCGCCGAAGCCGGTCGCGGAGTGGCCGCACCGCCTCGAACCACGCGCGGCTGGGGTAATTGTCTTCTGACCAATCGATCGATCGGTTCGTGAATCCATGTTGCCGAGGGCCAGCGATCGCGGATATCCCGATACGCTGCGAGAGCGGCTTCAAATTTCCCTTCGCGCTCCGCGACAGCACCGGCGTATGTGACGCTGAGAATCTGATCGAAGGGATCGTCTGGCTTCTCGACCGCGGCGGCGCCCGATTCGCTCACGCTCCCCGCCGGGGCTTCCGTGTCAATGAGAGGGAACTCGCAAGGTCCGCCAGCGGTACCCGAAAGCCCTTGTTCCGCAACATTCACGACGCTCCCCGGCGCGAGGTGAACCAGC
>SHUI01000320.1 GCA_009697455.1 Bryobacterales bacterium | reverse complement strand
CCGGGCATCTTGTGGAAGCCGGCGATCAGATCACGCCAGTTCGCGATACCGGACCCCGGTTCCTTTTCGAGCACGCTTACGTGTGCCGTCGCGCCGAGCAGATTCCGCTGCAAGGTGTTGCGGAATCCATTGTTGATGGCGAGAGCGACGATTAGCGCCATGACTCCGGCGGCGACGCCGAGAATGGAGATCGCCGTGATCGCCGAAATCGCCGCTTCCTTTCTCTTCGCGCTGAGATAGCGTCGGGCGACGAAGAACTCGAACCGCGCCCTTTTGCTCGACTGTCCGTCAGGTGGCGGCACGATTCAGGGGCTACCGTTTGACGATGACTTCCCTCAAGTGTTCCCTCGTGAGAAAGAACTTAAGGGATTCGAACTTGTGAAAGAGCTTTTCGAGAGTACGGTTGTTCAAAATCTGCGTGGGTGTCCGCGAGCCGCGCATGTTCACGGTCATGCTTTTCGAATCCGCGATGCGGAACGAGTAAAACGGCACTGACGACGCCCTCTCCTGGGCGTGAAACAGAGCCAGCAGATAACTCTTCGGCTTGACGATGCGGGCCAGGCGTTCAACGGTGGCGGCGAGAAGAGGTCGGGCCATGTGCTCCAGCACGTCCCAAACGAGAACGCCGCTGAAGGTGTCGTCCTCGTAGTTGAGGTTTTCGTTCAAAAACCGCTCGATAAGTCCGGAATTCATCTGGTCGGATTCTTCCGGGAACGTCGCATACAGGCTACGGAGAAAGTCTTCCGTGTAGAGCTTGTGGCCAAGGCTCGTGATGAAGTCGACGTTCGATTGCGTGAGGCCCGAGAGATCCAGAATCGCGAGGCCGGTCTCGTCCTTGATGTAAGAGAAAAACTGATCGAGTCCACGGCTCGCCCGGGTTTCAATGACCTCTTTTTCATTGGGTAGCCCGCAGCCTCGGCCCAAATAGATCGGACGCGGAGGGGGAACGAGAGAGGCGCGGGGTGGCCCCAGCAGGATCGTCCTCAACCGCTCCGTAAGCACTTGCGTCCTCCCTTAGGAATCAGGCCGTTCAGGTATCATCCTCTCACTTCGCTCCGGCACCGGCAATTCCAGCGGCCGGCGGATGCGAAACCGGAGACGCCGCTATGGGAGCCTGAGAGGGCAAGACGGCCTGTACGGGCGTTGGAGCGGCGGGACGCGGCGTCGCGGCGAGTTTCACAGCTTCGCCCGGTTTGACGATATCGATGCTGCCCTTGAAGTACGCGCCATCCTCGATAATGATGCGGGCCGTCTTAATATCTCCGACGAGCTTTGCATCCTTGCGGATATCGATCTTGTCAGTCACTTCCACGTTGCCCTGCACCGATCCGAGTATCACTATTTCGCGCGCCTTGATAGCGGCACGCACATTGCCATTCGGACCGATGGTCAACCGGTGCTCCACAAGTTCGATGGTTCCTTCCACCTCACCGTCGACCAGCAGTTCTTCGCGGCTGAAAATCTGGCCTTTGACGGTAACGGACTTCCCGACGGTTGCAATGTACTTGGACATTTCAGGCTCGGCACTGCGAACGGGCATACTTGACACTGGCATGATCTCCTTCTTGATGGACTCAGTAAAAACCGGCGGCGGTGGCGGTGCCTGCCGCAGCGGTGGCGGTGGCGCTTCCTCGTCCTTTTTCTTACCCCACATGCTCACGGTACGGGTCCTCCCGGCCTTTTTGAAGACATAATCGATACGATGTTAGTCTATCGGGGTTCGAGGCGAAAACGCAAACATCGGATGGACGAAGGTGGGCAGACTCCAACGAAACTCTCCGCGGCGGTCTGAGTCGCAGGCGTCTCCGGGCGCCCGTCAAGCGTAATTCTCCGCAGTCTGGTGAAGTGCCGGCTGGTAGCAGTTTGGGAGAATCCAGACTCGCGCGCCTGATATTCTAAGTGCATGGAGAAACAACCAATGATGACTAGACACATCGCGAGAAGAGATTTCGCCAGGATGGCGATGGGAACGCTCGGCGCCGCCGCGCTCGCCGGTCCCGCTCCGGCCGTGGTCCAGAAGGTAGCGCCAGGAATCAAACTGTGCGTGCAGTCTTCGGCGACTCCAACGGATGAGCAGCTCCTTTTCCTGAAGCAGCTTGGGGCAAAGCACGTGAGCGTGGGCTCGACGCCGGAATTGCGCACGGCCGAAGGCTTCGCTCAAATCAAGAAGCGCTATGAGGACGCGGGTGTCACCGTGTGGAACATTGGCAATACGAGCGTCCACAACATGCCCGAGGTGACGCTCAACCTGCCCGGCCGGGACGAGAAAATCGCGGAGTACAAACAATATCTGCGCAATCTCGGGAAGGCCGGAATCGGCTACACGACATACGCGCACATGGGGAACGGAATCTGGACCAGCGGCCGCACCGAGGTCCGTGGGGCGTCGGCTCGTGAGTTCGATCAGAACAGCCCCGAGGCTCGCGGCAACTGGGCGGGGAAGGTTTTCGCTGGACCGCTTTCTCACGGGCGCGAGTACACCAAGGAAGAGATCTGGGAGAACTACACGTATTTCATCAAGCAGGTTGTGCCGGTGGCGGAGGAAGCTGGAGTGCGCATCGGCATCCACCCGGACGATCCGCCCGTGCCCGTGCTGGCCGGTGTGCCGCGCTGCATTTTCGGCAACTTTGAGGGCTACAAGAGGGCGATGGAGATTGCGAACAGCCCGAACGTCGGCATCTGCCTGTGCTGCGGGACGTGGCTCGAAGGCGGCAAAAAGCTGACGGGCAAGGATCCGGAGGAGATGATCCGGTACTTCGGCGCGAAGAAGATCTGGAAGATCCATTTCCGCAACGTCAGCGCGCCGCTGCCGCATTTCGTCGAGACGTTCATGGACAACGGCTACTACGATATGTGGAAAATCATGAAAGCGCTGCGCGACGTGAACTACGACGGCATCGTGATTCTGGATCACAGCCCGGCTATGGTGGGCGGCAACTACACGCAGACAGCGTACGGCTACGCGTACATGAAGGCGCTGCTCGACCGCGCCAACGCGGAAGCGAAAAAGAGCTGAGAGGCGCGGGTTTCCTGCCCGGCAAGGCAGTGCGAACGTCGATGTTCGCTAACCGGTCGCGTGGGTAACGCGGGCAAGCCAGGGATGATCCCGCGGCTCCTCACGAAGGATGAAAGCTCCACCTGTTGTGGGACTGGCCTCCTGGTCTGTCGTGGCGCGCGAAGCGCGGCGGGTTCCTGACGGATACTTTCAAGTCAAAGCTTACTCGATCCCCTCGCTAATTGGCGAGTAGCGGGAACGGCGTTTTTTTGAGGTGTTCAATTCTTCGCACCGTGTGATCTAGCGCTGTTGCCTACGCGAACTCCGCCAGCCGGCACTACCGCCGGTACGCGGAATCGTGATCGGGGTGCGGTGAAACGATTCGCAGGAGATCGCCATCTCGAAACGCGAGGCATCGAATTCGCCGGCTCAGGCGCAGCGAGTACACCGCGGTTCCGTTCGGTGCCCTGCGATGCTGAACCGCCTCCCACTGGAATCCGGTGTGCCGGTTGAGACTGTTCCAATCCAGTTCTCTCAGACGGCCGAGCGACGCAGCTGCCTGTTCCAGTTCGTCGTGTTCGAGGCGGAAGAAAGCGTCCTGAAACTCGGGACTATTGAGATCCAGGCGCACCAAATTAAGAGCGCCTGCGACGCCGGCTTCCGCCGTTCAAAGCAGTTCGCTCCAGGAAGGTATCAAGGTCGGTCTCTCGCGGCGCGGTTCGCGCGGCCCACGCGAGGCCCCGGTAAATTCTCGACCGGTGCGGTTCCTCAAGCGTCCACAATTGGCTCTCGGGCACCATTGCGACGGGAGTGAGCACGACGGTTCCGTCCGTGCGGCGTTCGAGACGCAACGTCTTCCCCGCGTATTTCTTGCCCAGGGAAATCTGCCCGCTTTTGCCGATTACCTTGATCTCAACGCTTTCCGGCTGGTCCGTCTGAATCTCTACCGGTCGTTTCATGCACTCATGCGCACATGCCAATCCGTGCCCGGTATACTGGCGGTTTGTCATGATGAGCGAAAAGCCGGTCTTCCGCTGGGTGTTGGGTCTGATGTTCTTCTGTTCGGGGTTCCCGGCGCTGCTCTATCAGATTGTCTGGCAGCGCGCGCTATTCGCGATCTATGGCGTCAACATCGAATCGGTGACCATGGTCGTGAGCGCGTTCATGCTGGGGTTGGGCCTCGGCAGTCTCGCCGGGGGCCGTATCTCCAGGTTCCCGGGCGCGCCGCTGCTCGCCATCTTCGGCATAGCTGAGTTGTGCATCGCGATTTTCGGATTGGTTTCGCTGAGACTGTTTCACTGGGTCGAGACGTTCACCGCGGGCCGCTCGCCGCTTGAGACCGGAATCGTCGCGTTCGGTCTGGTCGCGGTGCCCACTGTCCTCATGGGGGCCACGCTCCCGATCCTCGCGGCACACTGGGTCCGGACATCGGGGAATGTCGGGCGATCGGTTGGGATTCTCTATTTCGTCAACACTCTGGGGTCTTCGGCTGCATGCTTCCTGGCGGCGGGGTTTGCGATGCCGGCACTGGGGATGTCGGGGTCGATCAGGCTCGCCGCCGCGCTCAACATCCTAGTGGCGGCGGGCGTGCTTGCGGTCTACTTCATCGGGTGGCGGACTTCGGCGGCGGCCGGTGCCGTGGAGGCGCCGCGCGCGGCTGGAACGGGCATGGCCGCTTTTCCCGTGGCGATGGTTCTCGCGGCGCTTTCCGGATTCATCTCCCTCTCTTACGAAATCGTCTGGTACCGTACCTATGCGTTTGTCAGCGGAGCGAGGCCGAGGGGCTTCGCTTTCGTGCTGGGAGCCTTTCTCGCCGGCATCGCATTCGGATCCCTGCTGAGCCGCGGCCTATGCCGCGAACAGTCCGCAGGCAACACGCCGGTGTTCGTCCGCCGCATAGCGATGCTCTCCCTGTTCGGCAACCTGTTCGGCTTCGTGACCGTTCCGTTGCTCGCGCTCGCCGTACGGCATGTGGACTATTCCTACACCCTTCCGTTGATCTCGCTCGCGGCCGGCCTGATGGCCGCAACGTTCCCTCTTGTCTGCCACATTTCCATTCCGCCCGATGCGCGCGCGGGATCCGCCCTTGGAC
>SHUI01000319.1 GCA_009697455.1 Bryobacterales bacterium | reverse complement strand
GGATGCGCGGGATCTTAAGAGACTTCTTTCAGATCACTGGGAAAAGCGAGCGGAAGGTAGCTGCGGTATTCGCCTGCGAGGACGCAGTTGCCTACGTGCGTCGCGGCGCACCCGAAATGCCCATCTGGTACTTCGGTCTCACGCCGCCTCCGGCTGACACCGCTGCCTTGTGTGAGAGACTCTTCGTCGAGCCGGACCCGGCCCGGCTTCTGAGTCTCGCGCAGAAAGAGCTGTGGAGCGTGACCGTCGCGCTGTCGGTCGCAAGCTGGGAGGGAACAAGAGGCGCGTGGCCAGTGAAGCTCGCGCCATTTCTCATTCCCCCCTTCCGAACGCTATTTCGCAATGAGCACGGCGACTACTTTCCGGGCACGCCGAGCCGTCTTGTCGCCCATCTTCGTGAGCGCGTCAAGAGCGGATTGTTCGGGGGCGGCCGGAAAGTGATCGCCGTCTTCGCCTGCGAGGAAGGTGTCAGATACGTGCGAAAGGAAGCGCCCGGAATACCCGTCTGGTACTTCGGAAGCGAACACCCCTCGCCCGAGACCGCCGCGTTTTGTGAACGGGTCTGCGTCGAGCCCGACGCGGTGGCGCTGATCGCCCGTGCAAGGGGGCAATTGCGCCCCATGCGCGTTGGGCTTTGCATAACTGCGTGGCACGGAACACGCGTCCCATGGACGCTAAAGCTCGGACCTCTCCTCGTTCAGCCTTTCCGGACTTTGATCCATAACGAAAACGGCGATTTGTTCGCCGTTACACCCGTTGCGGTAGCGCGCCATCTTTCGCGCCGTGCCCGCGACGCCGCCCATTCAGCAGCGACTCGGGTACGGGATTGGAACCATGGACTCCGGCAGTTTCTCTTCAGGGCGCTTCCTTTGGCGTCGGCTAGTGTTCTTACAAAATGGTTCGGATTCGCCTTCCGGTATGCCTTTGCGCGATACCACGGCGCTGAAGCGCTTTCTGTTGCGGTTTCCACCCTCCGGGGAGAGGGAATTACGATTTTCCGCTATCGTCACAGGCAGTGGTTCTGCGCCGATCTCGAACGCATCATCGAAGCATCCACAGATCGCTGGATTCTGTTGCTCGAAGGGGATGCAGAAGCCAGCGCCACCGACCTCTTGCCGCCTTTCGAGGATTCGAGAACGTTCGCCGTGTCGCGTCAGCCTGCCTACCGGAATTGGCGCGCGGAGATTTTCCCGACTTCGCCCTTTCGAACCCTGCAGCCTGGGGAATTCAGCCAGACGCTAGCTCCGGTTTCGGAAGCGATCCTGGTGGACCGCTCGAAACTCTCCGCCCTGGGCCTGCCTCGCACACTTGCACCGGGCACGGCCCTGATGATGCTGTTCTGGAAAGCGGCGGCTGCCGGCTGGCGGTCTTACGGAATGGGCGGGACGCGCGAACTGGAGCCCTCGCCGCACTGGCCTTTCGAGGATGCGGAGTTTATTGCGCGCACCTTGTTCGATCCACGAACGCGCGCGCTCGGCCCTCACGAACCTGACCTCGCGCGTGGGAGCATCGCGCAAGACCGGTTGCCGCATCCACCCCGCCCGGGACATCCGAGGGTTCTGGTCGTCTCACCCTACCTCCCCTATCCTCTCTCGCACGGCGGGGCGGTTCGCATTTACAATCTTTGCCGCGCCCTCTCCGGAGAAGTGGACTTTCTGTTGGCTTGCTTCCATGAGAAGGGCGATCACGTGCACTATGAAAAACTGCACGAAGTCTTCCGGGAAGTCTACGTCGTTGACAAGGACGAACGTGCCGGCCGCGGCGAAACGCTCCCGGAGCAGGTCCGCGAACACGAGTCGCTCAGCATGAACGCTCTGATTACCGCCCTTTGCCGCGAGCGCCGCGTCGATATCCTGCAGATCGAATACACGCACATGGCGCGCTTCCGCGAGGCCGCGCCGCAAGTGCCCTCGATCCTGGTCGAGCACGATCTCACCTTTAGCCTCTACCGGCAATACGCGCTCAACGATCCGAGCTCCGCGCGAACCGCCGAATACGAACGATGGCTCGCTTTCGAGCGCCGCTGTTTTCAGGATTACGGAAGCATCTGGACCATGTCTGAAGAAGATCGCCTGCGGGCGATCGGCGAAGGCAGCCCAGGCGGGACGACTGCCTGTGTCCCCAACGGGACCGACATCGCCAGATTCGTACCCTGCGATGAACCCACGGCCGCTCCGGAAGTGCTCTATGTTGGATCGTTCCGCCACAGGCCGAACGTGATCGGTTTCGAGAAGGTGTTTCAAGAAGTGATGCCGCGAGTCTGGGAGCGATTTCCCGATGCGAGGCTGCGTGTCGTGGGCGGGCCTGACCACACGAAGTACTGGCGGGAGATTTCGCACCCGCTGATCGACGTTCACGGATTCGTCGAAGATCTTCGCCCACTTTACGCAAGGGCGGCGGTGGTTGTGGTTCCGCTGCTCGTCTCCGCGGGTACGAACATCAAAGTGATGGAAGCCATGGCGGCGGGAAAACCCGTGGTTTCGACGCCAGTCGGCTGCACGGGTTTGGGTCTTCAGGACGGTCACGACATAATGATCCGGAGCGATTTCACTGCTTTCGCGGACGCGGTCTGTGCTTTGCTAGCGGATCCGCCCGCACGGGCGGCGATCGCCGGAAATGCGCGGCGCACGGTGGAACAGCGCTTCAGTTGGCAGGCGATTTCGCGGAGCGCATACCAGAGCTACGAACAACTGGCTGGAGCGCACGCGCGTTGAAACGCCGCCTCAAGGCAGTCTGGTTCCGCTTGCTCGGAAAGGACCCGGAGGCGGTCGTAGTCAGCTTCTGGAGCGGTCCTGACGCACTCGCGGCTCGCATGGTGGATGAGATTCGCCGGCTTGAGCCCACGCGGCGTCACTTCGTCGTTTCGAGGGAGCCTCGCGAAGTTGCGGGCGCGGTTGTCGTCGCGGCGGCGAATCCGCTCGACGTGCGCCGGGCGTTTCGCTCAATGCGCGTCGGCCTCGCGCCCGTTCTGTTCAGCGCCGAGCCTCATCCGCTGCGGCTCGCGGCCTTCCTCCTCGCGCCTTTCAAGGTCCTCGCCTTCAATGCACGG
Organism: Bryobacterales bacterium; assembly: GCA_009697455.1. GTDB lineage: Bacteria > Acidobacteriota > Terriglobia > Bryobacterales > Bryobacteraceae > SYKU01. Next base: position 2,049 of record SHUI01000319.1, on the reverse strand, counting down.
CTGGAGCGCCACCACTTGCGCCTTGAATGCTGGATCGCGTCGTGGCTGTTCGCGCGGGGTGTCCCTTTTGACCGCATCTTTCTCCGCCCCTGGTCTCGATCGCTTGCGACCGGTGAAACGCGAGTGCTCGAAGGTCGAGCGGCACTCCCGGCGCGGCGCAAAGTCGGCATTCTGACGCCATATTTTCCTTTTCCTCTCTCTCACGGTGGCGCGGTGCGAATGTTTCACCTGATCCGCGAAACGGCGCAAGAGTTCGATGTGGTTTTGTTCTCCTTCACCGAGAAGCAGACCGAGGGCGATTACCAGCGCTTGCTCCCTTTCTGCTCGAAGGTCGTGCTGGTCGGAAAGCCCATCTATCGCAAACCTCGCTGGAGCACTCTTCGCCCGCCCGAGGTGCTCGAGTTTACCTGCGCGGCCATGCACCGGGCGCTCCGTGAGCACCCCGTCGACCTGCTTCAAGTGGAATATACACACCTCGCCGGCTACGGCGGCGACGTACTCGTGGAACACGACGTGACCTTCGATCTCTACGCGCAGCTTCTCCGCCTCGACCGCCGATTTTCCACGTGGTGGGACCACTTCCGCTGGCGCCGCTTCGAGCAACGGGCGGTGAAACCATTCCGCCGCGTTGTCGTGATGTCTTCAAAGGACGCGGATCTGCTTAAAGGCTTCGCATGCAAGGCACCCGTCCGTGTCATTGGGAACGGCGCCGATTTCGACCGCCCCGGGCCTATGGCGGAGCCGCCTGGAATGAATTTGCTCTTCGTGGGTTCATTCCGGCATTTCCCGAATCTCTCCGCGTTCCGCTTCTTTGTGAGTGAAGTGTGGCCGGAATTACGGGCCCGTTTCCCGGAAATGACGTTCACCGCGGTTGGTGGCCCTGAACACGAGCGCTATTTGCGGAAAAACGGCCTCGACGTCTCCTGGGACGAAAGAATCCGCGTTCACGGTTTCGTCAGCGACATGCTGCCCCTCTATGAAGTTGCGAACCTCGTTGTAGTACCGACCACCGTTTCCGCCGGCACAAATCTGAAGGTCCTCGAAGCGATCGCGATGCGGCGCGCGGTGGTTTCGACGTCCTGCGGGTGTGCTGGGCTCGGCCTGGAGGATAGGGCAACGGTCCTGATCGCCGACACGTCGCAGGCGTTTTGCGAAGCCGTCGCCCGTCTGGCAGGGGATCCCCGAGCCCGGGTTGAAATGGCCGATGCCGCATGGCGATACGCGCGGGACCGGTTCGGCTGGACACGCCTGGGCGCCCAACAGCGAGCGCTCTATCGCGAACTCGAATCTGGAACTACAATCGAATGATACATGTCCCACGCCTCTGAGATTGCTCCGCACGTCGCCGCGCCGGATTGGCGGCGTTTTCACTACTACGACCTTCTGGTGCACGCCTTTGTCGTTGTGCTGCTGGTCTCGAATTTGATCGCGCCGAAGATCGTGGCCATCGGCCCGTTTCGCGTCAGCGGCGCGCAGCTCTTGTTCCCTATCGCATATATCTTCGGCGACGTGTTCACGGAAGTCTATGGCTACGGCGCATCGCGCCGCGCCATCTGGATCGGTTTCTTCGCCGCCGGTCTGCTCGCCGTCATGGGACTGATCTCGGTTGCGCTGCCGGCCGCTCCGGGATGGGAGGATCAAAAGGCCTTCGCCACTGTCTTTAACTTCGTGCCGCGCCTGGTAGTATCGAGCCTGATTGCCTATTGCGCGGGTGAGTTCGCGAATTCCTTCGTGCTCGCCAAGATGAAGATCCTCACCGGTGGCAAACATCTGTGGATGCGAACAATCGGTTCGACCGCCGTGGGCCAGTTCGCGGATACGACGATCGTGATGGTCCTGGCCTTCGGCGGCACTCTTAGCGCGTCGCTGATCGGTAATCTCATTCTCTCCGGCTATCTCGCGAAGGTTGCCTACGAGGCCGCCGCCACGCCTGTCACGTACCTCATCGTCAATTTCCTCAAGCGTAAGGAAGGCGTAGACGTGTACGATTACTCTACCGAGTTCAATCCCTTCAAAGGCGGCAGCAGCGAACTTTAGCCTCGACGGACG
>SHUI01000027.1 GCA_009697455.1 Bryobacterales bacterium | reverse complement strand
CGTCGCAGCAGGGCATTCTAGTGCAGCGCGGGTCCACCACCCGCGAGATCCTCAATAACGATGTTCGCGACAACGGCCAGAGCGGCCTGTTCGTGGAAAATCAGGCACGCGTCGACGTCATCACGGGCAACGTATCGAACGGGAATAGCGTCGGGCTCAGCATTCTCGACCGCTCAAGCGTGGGCCGCGTTGAGTCGAACGACTTCAGCCGTAACGATATCGGAGTGCAGCTTGCCGCCACGGCGACGGGAGAGAACCTGCGCGGCAATACAATCGACTCCAACCGGGGCGGTCTCTTCATGGATCGCGCATCGGTAGTGACCGCCTTTGAGAACAACAAACTGCGGAATAACCGTGAGCTTGGCGGAATCAACGTTGGAGCATCCACCGCGGCGATCGGCGCGAACGAAATCAGCGGGACCCTTGGAGCCGGCGTCACCGTCGCCAGCCAGGGCCGCGTCACGCTCACCGGTACGGTGATCGACGGTAACGGCGACGGGGGCCTCAGCGCGTTCGATGGCGCAACCGTCACGGCGGCCGGCGTCCGGTTGTCCAACAACGTGGCTCACGGCGCGCAGGCGGCCGGAGCCGGCAGCACGTTGACGCTGGGGGCTGGTACTTCCATTACGGGCACGAGGCGCACGGCGTCGGGGTCCGCGGGATTCGGCATCATCAGCGCCGCCGGTGGCGTGGTTACGTGCACATCCCCGCCTTCCTTGAGCGGAAACGCGGCGGGTAATCTGTTCGGCGCCGCCACCGGCTGCATTCCTTGACACGGCGGCCATAGAGTATGAATGTGAAATTTGATTGCAACATTTGTGGCATGACGTGTTCGAAGGACGAGTCCGAACTCGGCGTCGAGGCGGCAAGTTGCGAAGGTTGCGGCTCCTGTGGAAGGTTCCGCTGGATCGTCCACGCCCTGAGCGTCGAGCTGTTCGGGCGCAATCTTAAGCTTTCAGAATTTCCCGAAGTGCGTGCCATTCGCGGCCTCGGGCTGAGCGACTGGTCGGGCTATGCCATATCGCTGTCGCAAAAATTCCATTACACCAATTCCTTCTTCCACGTAGACCCGAAGTTCGATATCTCGCGGATCACGGAGGCGGACGAAGGACAGTACGACTTCGTGATTGCGACGGAGGTGCTGGAACATGTGGCGCCGCCAGTCGAACAATCCATCGCGAATCTGTTCCGGATTCTCAGACCCGGGGGCGTCGTGCTCCTCACGACTCCGTCGATCCCCGGCGACGTCAACCTGGAACATTTTCCGAGTCTCAAGGACTACCGCCTGGTTGAGCTTGACAGTGGTTGGATGCTTGTCAACCGGGCTGCCGACGGGCGCATCGAAACCTTCGACGGGCTGACTTTCCACGGCGGTGATGGCTCGACCGTCGAAATGCGTGTCTTCGGCCGGAACCGGCTGATCGAAAACCTGAAGGCTGCGGGATTCGAGACGGTGGAAGTGACTTCGGAACCGATCGAGGAATTGGGAATCATGATTAGCGGCCACTGTTCTTTCCCGATGGTTGCGCGCAAAGCGGGGGGCGTGCGGGACCGCCGGCACTGGGTGGGGGAACTCGCCGTATACGCGAGCAACCTGCGGGTCATGGCCACGGAAGCCCGGCGCGAGGCCGATGAACTGGCGGCGATGGTGGAGAGCGGGCACAATCACGTCCGGCGGCTGGACTTCGAGTTGGTCGAACGGACGAAATGGGCGCAGCGGCTGGACGGAGAACTCCGTGCCAAGGGTTCGCTGATCCGGTCCGCGGCCTGGATCTGGCGCTGGTGGCGCGACCGAAGGAAGTTGCCGTTGAAAGGGACGGGCGCCTGAACATGCTTATGGGTTCGTCCTATCTTCGACCGTCAGTTCCTCTTAGGGCGAAAAAATGAAGACGGTCATCTCGGCATCTCTGATTCTTGTTCCTGCTCTGGCTTTCGGCTGGTTCCGATTGCCGATGGAGATGGGCCTCGCCATCATCTCTGGTGGTCTCATTGACGCATCGGCCCCGGCCGTCAAGCTGGGCGGCGGGACTTGTACGCCGGGGAGCGCGGCATGACGACTCGCCGGAGTTTCCTAGCCTCGGCCGTTGCGGCGCCCGCGGTTCTGAAGGCACAGAACCGCCGTCCCAACGTCCTCATGATCGCGATGGACGATCTGAACGACTGGGTGGGCGCGCTCAGTGGCCACCCGCAGGTACGTACGCCAAACCTCGACCGGCTTGCCTCGCAAGGAATGCTGTTCACCGAAGCGCACACGGCCGCCCCGCTCTGCAACCCTTCGCGTTCCGCGCTCATGAGCGGAGTCCAGCCATCGAACTCCGGGGTCTACGATAACGATCAGCCATGGCGCATCGCCTTACCGGCCGCGGTAAGCCTGCCCCAGCACTTCCGCGAAAACGGATATCGAACGGAGGGCGGGGGGAAGCTGTTCCACCACGGACGCGGCTATAACGATCCGCGCTCCTGGGACAACTACTTTTTCTGGAACCCGGCGGCGCGAGCAAACGCCTGGCACGACAACTACAGTTTTCCGCCCGATCCGGAGCCGGCAAAGCGCCCCGTAACTCCCATGCCTTCGGTGTCCTGGCGGAACTTCGATTGGGCTCCGCTTGACGTTCGCGACGAGGAGATGCCCGACTTCAAGCTGGCATCCTGGGCCGGCGACTTTCTCCGCTCTCCGCAAGACCGGCCGTTTTTCCTCGCGGCGGGATTCTTCCGCCCCCACATTCCGTGGTTCGTGCCCCGGCGCTATTTTGACATGTATCCGCTTGACAGCATCATCGTCCCTACGGTTAAAGAGGACGACCTCGCGGACCTGCCGCCCATCGCCCGTGAATTCGCGCTGAACGAGCATTCCCGGCACGATCTGCTCGTCTCGACAGGGAACTGGCGCAAGGCGGTGCAGGCCTACCTTGCGTGCATTACGTTCTCGGACGCCCAGGTGGGAAGGCTGCTCGATTCTCTCGACAAGAGTCCGCATCGCAACAACACGATCGTCGCTCTCTGGTCGGACCACGGCTATCATCTTGGGGAGAAGTGGCACTGGCACAAACAGTCGCTATGGTACAGGGCCACCCACGTGCCTTTCATGGTGTCCGTCCCGGGCCTGACGCAGCCTGGGGCACGGTGCGCGGCGCCGGTAAGCCTCCTCGACCTCTACCCGACTCTTACGGATCTGGCTGGGCTCCCCCCGAAATCGAAGTTGGACGGTGCAAGTCTCAAGCCGCTGCTTCAGAATCCGCGCGCACCCTGGGAGCGCCCGGCGCTCTCCACGTATCTTCGGGGGAACCATGCACTCTCGGGCTCGCGCTGGCGCTATATCCGCTATCACGACGGCTCCGAGGAACTCTACGACAGGCAACGGGACCCGAACGAATGGGTGAATCTCGCCGCGCAACCCGAGCACGCCGGAGCGAAGCGGGACCTCGCGCGATGGCTTCCGAAAAACGACGCTCCCAACTCTCCACGCGAGGCCGATTACGAGTTGGAGCCTGAGCAGGTTCGCTGGCTGCCTCGAAGGAAACGATGATTAGGCATTGGCTGCGTGGTCATTTTCGCTTACACGCCGCTTTGACGCATAATTGTACTTCCGGCGCGCCGCTGGCCGCTGGCGGGAGTCAAACCATGAGGGTCTATCCGGTCGCGGCGCTGGCATTGATGCTGTGCGGGTGCGTTCGGGAGTCGAAGACAGAAGCGAAATCCGTGCCCGCGGAGACCCCCGCCGTGGCAGTGGTGCGCGCCGCGCCGGCGGATCTTTCGCGCGACCTGGAAATCGCCGCCGAGTTCCGCGCTTATCAGGAAGTCGAGCTTCATGCAAAAGTGGCGGGATATCTGAAGCAGATTCTCGTGGACGTTGGTGACCACGTGCAGGCCGGACAGCTTCTGGCGACGCTGGAGATTCCGGAAATGGAGGACGAGTTGCGCCAAGCGACGGCAGCCACGCGGCGAAGCGATGCCGAAGTGCTCCGCGCGAAGAGCGACTTGGCGCGCGCCGAAGCCGGATACGCGGGCGTCCACGCGTCCTATAGCAGGCTCGCGGCGGTCGTGAAGGCGCGTCCAAATCTTGTCGCGCAGCAGGAACTCGACGACGCGCTCGCGCGGGACCGGTCCGCGGAGGCGCAAGTAGCGGCATCGAAGGCCGCCGTGACAGCGGCCGAACAGCAGGTGCATGTTTCGCAAACGGGCGAGGAGCGCTTGAAGACGCTCGCCACGTATGCGCGAATTACCGCGCCGTTCGCGGGTGTGATTACGACGCGGCATGCCGGCGCCGGGACCCTGATTCAGGCGGGCACGGCATCGAACACGCAGACGCTGCCGGTCGCGCGGCTATCGCAGATCGATCGCCTGCGGCTGGTGCTTCGCGTACCCGAATCGATGGTGAGCAGCGTGCGCGTGGGAATGCCCGTGGAAGTGAGGGTCGCTGCACCGGGGCGCACCCTGAACGGTCACGTCGCGCGATTTACGGGACGATTGGAGCCGGCCACTCACACCATGGAGACCGAAGTCGACGTCAACAACCCGGCTGGAAAGGCTCGCGCAATCATGCCCGGCATGCTTGCAACCGCCGTTTTGCATCTCGGCACGCGGAAAGCGGCGCTGGCGGTTCCGGCCGCCGCGGTCTCCAGACACGATTCCTCGCCATGGGTGCTGATAGTCAACGATAGCGGGAAGATCGAACGGCGCGACTTGAAGCTGGGAATCGAGACTCCGGGCAAGGTCGAGATTCTCTCCGGTTTGAAGGCCGGGGAAATGGTTGTGGTGGGCGGTCGCGGCGAGTTGCGGCCCGGCCAAAGCGTCGAGCCGAAAGTTGTGGGAGCGTCCTGATGCCGGTTCCCGGTAGCGAACACCGGAGGATGAGGTGAGACCGGCGGTACTCCTCCTGGTTTCAACTGCCCTTCTTGCTCAGGCCCCGAAGCGCCTGACGCTGAAAGAAGCGGAATCGATAGCCATACGAAACCATCCGCAGGTGAGCGCGGCGCAGTTCAACGCCCGGGCGGCAAATGAAACGACCGCGGCCGTCCACGCCGCCCTGCTGCCGACGCTGTTCGGAAGCGTGAGCGCAGTTGCGGCCGCCGACAATACGCGTATCGCCGCGGGCGGACTGAACAATCCCGCCATCTTCAACCGCTTCGCCACGGGCTTCACAATCAATCAATTGATTTCCGACTTCGGACGCACCGCCAGACTGACGGATAGTTCCCGTTTGCGCGCGCGGGCGCTTGAGGAAACCGTGGAGAGCGTGCGCGCCGATGTGCTCGTACAGGTTGACAGGGCCTACTTCACGGCGTTGCGGGCGCAGGCCGTGCTGCGGGTCGCGGAAGAAACCGTGGGCAACCGCCAACTGATTGCCGACCGTGTTTCGGCGCTGGCGGAAAGCAAGCTGAGGTCGGGGCTGGACCTCAGCTTCGCAAAGGTCAACCTGTCGGAAGCCAAGCTGCTGTTGATCGGCGCGAAAAACGAGATTCGCGGTTCGTTCGCGGAGCTTGCTGCGGTGATGGGCGCCCGCGACATGCAGAGTTACGAACTTGCCGACGAGCCGCTGCCGGATGAACTCCCGCGCGAACCGGAGCCTTTTGTCAGTGAGGCGTTGCGCAACAGGCCCGAACTTGCGAGCCTGCGCGCGGAGAGCGAATCGGCGCTCAAATTCGCGGAGGCCGAAAGAAATCTGCGTCTCCCCACGCTCGGAGCGATCGCGAGCGCCGGCGTCATTCCCGTCCACGACGAGCGTCTTCGCGGACGTTACGCCGCGGTGGGCGTCAGCCTGAACATTCCCGTGTTCAACGGATATCTGAATGCGGCGCGCCGGTCCGAGGCTGACCTCCGGGCGCAGGCGGCGCGTCAGCGGGTGCGGGACGCGGAGAACCGCATCGCGCGCGACGTCCAACTCGCATGGCTGAACGCGAACACGGCATTCGAAAGGCTTGCCGTGACGGGCGAGTTGCTCGAACAGGCGGCGCTCGCGCTCGATCTGGCGCAGTCGCGCTACGACCTTGGTCTGAGTTCCATGGTCGAGCTGAGCCAGGCGCAACTGAGCAAGACGGGGGCGGAGATCGCGAGCTCGTCGGCGCGGTACGAATATCAGATCCGCCGAGCCATGCTGCGGTATGCAATTGGGGCGTTGAAGTAGGTGAGCCAGGCGATCGTCTATTGGCGCCTGCCTTTCGGTCGTGCACATGGCAGGCCACAAAATGCGACGGCCTGCCCCACCTCTCGCCCAGTCGGCATCGAGACTTAAGGAAGCAGCCGCTTGCGCCATTCCGCGATACGTTCCTTGATGCGCGTGGAGAGGGAAGGGTTCGCCGCCGTTCCGGTAACCGGTTCCGCCACTTTCGGCGCCTCTTCGAGCAACCGCTCCGGCGGGGCCGTCCCACACGGCGTCTCGCCCGCGCTACGCACCGAGTTCCCTGCAAGCACGTACTTACGCCAGTACCGCTTGCCGTCTTTCTTCTCTACACACACCGAAAACCCACCCGGGGTTACTGTCACCGGGAGGTAGCCAGTGCGGTTCCGCTCGATGTAGGAGGTCTCATACCGGTGCCTCCTCAGACTCCAGTTGAAGACGCGGAAACTGTCGAAGTCGTATTCGTGGTAACCCGATTCGACGGTCGTCCACAGCCAGCTCTTCTTGGCCTCGTCCCCGTCACGGACTTCACTGAGCGCGAAGTAGGAGGTGATACGCCGTCCTTCGGCGTACTGCGCGACCTCGTCAGGAATCGCCATGAAGATACGTCGCGTAAGGACCCAGCCGCTGCGCCCGGCCGCGGTGCGGATCAGGCTCCATTCGTCCATCGGGAGGGGCTTGGTGTCTTCGGGTGGCTCCTGTCCCGTCGCCGCGGCCGTGCGCGAAAGGCGCTCCCAGTCCTCGGGAGGTTTCGGCGCGGGCGGCATGGGTGGCGGCGAAACGCGCTGTTGCTCTTTCTTCCTTTTCGGCGTTGCTTTCTTTTGTGGCGCGGGAAACAGCACTAAGTGTTTCGGCGGCCTCGAAGACTGCGCCGATGCCCGGCGCGCAAGCACATCCACCTTCTCCCCTTCACGAACCTGAATGAAGCTGGGACTTGACCGGCTTGGTTCCGTGTGCACGTTGAGCGTGTCGTAGGTCGATGCCACGCCCTGTGAAGGCATCGCCTTCGCCCGTCCCGCGAGATTCCGCAAGGCATCCATGTCTTCTTTCCGAAGCAGTTGGCGCTCGTCGGTCCAGCCCTCGATGCCATTCGCGACACGGACTCTCAGGAACCGCCGTCGCCGCTCGATGACCTCGAGCCTGTCGCCATGAGACACGGTCGCGACGACTGTCGAGCGGGGAGCGATATCCTGCCTGATCCCGAGGCTCAACGGGCCGGCATAGACCTCGCCGATGGAGGGCGCGCGGGGCTTCCGTCCGGTCCGGCAACCCACGGCCGCGCAGAGAAGCAAGATGAAAAGGGAGAGGCTCCGCAAGGTTCTATACTGAGTCTATCAAGCACCCATGCCAACCGAACCGCAGGCAGGACCTATAGCCGAACTCTACTGCCCCTCATGCCGCGAGACAGCGGCCGATCCGCTGGTCTGCGGCGATTGCTCCGCGGTCATTTGCCGCAGGTGCGGAACGCCGCTTGAGGCGGTGGACGATTTGGGAATCGGGTGATCGAGGGTGCGCAGGGAGCGCCGTTTCTTGCCAGGCAAGGTCCGCCAATGACCAAGAACCGGCGTTTCCCCGCGCTCGATTTGGCTGCATCGCGATCGTCGCGGTCTCCGAGGGTTTGGCAGACAGGACCCGAGTGCGGCTCCGCGGCACATCGCGCGACGGGAAGTTGAATTGGGTGCCGCTGTCACGGAATTGTGTCCCGTGCGCACGCGGAAGCGGGTGGCGGACGTCGAGTTTCACATGTGGACTCGTGGCTGGCCCGGATGTTTGGAGTTGGGGCCTTGAGCGAGATACCCCTATCCGGGGAGCTTCGCCGCAAGAACGTCGACTTTCTCGATTATGGGCGGCGCCGCCAGTAACTCGGACGCGTTGGCCATCAGCGCCTCCGCCACCCGGCCAGAGAGGTGCGCTTGCCGCCCCGGCTCATCCGGGAAGGCGTCGAAGATTCCGAACGTCGATGGCCCAATGCGTATTCCAAACCAGGCGATGGTCGCGGGCTCCTCAAGAACGATAGGCAGTCCACTCCGGAGAAAGTTCTCAACGTCCGCCTCCTTCCCGGCCTTTGCCTCCAGTCGAACAAACAACGCCACGTTAACACTACTCATGCAGTCTCTCCTTATTGATGCCGCTCTGTTACCCTTCGCGCATGGGATTCGCGCAACCTGAGGACGCAAGAAGCGGGCATCCGGCAAACTTCATACGGTACGCGGAAACGGGAGAAAACGGAGACCACCCTGGTATAGAATCGAGTGACATGGCCGAAGGTCAGAAAGCCGATGAGGTTGCCGCCGGCGAAGTAACGGGCCTGCTTCAGCGCTGGAGCGAAGGAGACGCATCGGCGCTTCAAGACCTCATCCCGATCGTCTATAAGGATTTGCGGCGTCTGGCGCAGTATTGCCTGCGAGACGAGCAACCTGTAACCATGCAGGCAACGGCGCTCGTCCACGACGTTTATTGCAAGTTGCTGCGCCAGGACAGGATGGAGTGGAGCAATAGCCGGCAGTTCTTCTACACGGCGGCGCGGCTGATGCGCCGCCTGATCGTGGATGCCGCGCGAGAGCGGCAGTCGCAAAAGCGTGGAGGGCAGTGGCAACGAATCCAGGCAGCGGAACTGCGCGACGTTCCGGCGCGGGACGGCCTCCTGCCGGATGAGGATATCGTGCAACTTCACATGGCGCTCGACCGGCTGGAGCGGGAAGACGCCGAAAAGGCGCGAGTCGTGGAGTTGCGATTCTTCGGCGGCTTCGACGTGCCGGAAACTGCTCACATTCTGGAAATATCGGAGACCACGGTAAAGAGGCACTGGCGGGTGGCCCGGCTGTGGCTGCAACGGGAACTGCAAGGCATGGGACCGGCGGAGAAGAACGATGACGGCTGACGACCGGGCGGCTCTCGACAGGGTGCTCGACGAGGCGCTCAGCCTGCCACCCGAACAATGGGAGCCGCTCGTCAGGATGCGTTTCGACGAACGCCCCGATCTGGTATCCGAGGCGAGGTCATTACTCGAACACGCGGATGCGGCACGCGCGCGGCTTCCGGCGGCCGACGAATTTCCCCGCCCCGAGAGGGCGGGACCCTACCGGCTGGTTCGCGAGTTGGGGCGCGGCGGCATGGGAGTCGTCTTCCTTGGCGAGCGCGACGACGGCCGGTTCGAGCAGCGCGTGGCTGTCAAGTTATTGCCGCCCGTCTGGGGTCTCGCCAGTTCGGCGCGGCTGTTCGACGCCGAACGGCGCATTCTCGCCCGGCTCGAGCATCCCCACATATGCCACATTCTGGACGCGGGCCAGACTCCGGAAGGCTGGCCATTCCTCGCCATGGAACTGGTGGACGGAGACACCCTCGATAAATGGCTCGCCAACGCCCAACCCTCCGAACGGCAGAGACTCGCCGTGTTCCTTCAGATCTGCGACGCGGTGCGGTACGCGCACAGTAACCTGGTCATCCATTGCGATCTGAAACCGCGGAATATTCTCATCAGCCCGTCTGGCGGAGCGAAGCTTCTGGATTTCGGCGTGGCGAAGTTGCTGGCGGAACAGGGCGAGACGCAACCGGCGGCGCGGATGGCGACTCCGAAATATGCAAGCCCGGAGCAGTTACGCGGCGAGCCGGCGACCACGGCGTCCGATGTCTACACGCTGGGTCTTGTGTTGCGCGAAACAGCCGGCCCCAGCCCGGCGCCGGACCTCCAGGCAATCGCGGACAAGGCTGCCGCGCCCGATCCGGCGATGCGCTACGGCTCCGCGGCTCAGTTGAGCGACGATATCGAGCGCTATATCGCAAAGGCTCCCGTGCTCGCTCAACGGCAGACGTTTGGGTATGTTACATCGCGCCTACTTGCCCGTTACAAGCTCGAAGCCGGCTTGGCGGCAGTCGCGGCCGCGCTGCTGGTAGCCGGACTTGCAGGCGTGCTATGGCAGGCGCGCGTGGCCGGCCGGGAGCGGGTTCGCGCCGTGCGGCACTTTGAGAACATCCGCCGGCTGGCGGGTTCCCTGGTGTTCGACCTCCACGATCGCATCGAAAAGGTGCCCGGCGCACTGGACGCGCGCGAGGCCCTGCTGCGGCGCGGCATCGAGTACCTCGATATTCTCGCCAAGGACGCCGGCTCCGATCCCGGAGTCCTGCTCGAAGCCGCGCAGGCATACCGCCGCGTGGCCAGGCTTCAGTATGACAGCGACAAGCCGAACCGGGCCGATCTTGAAGGAGCGATCGCCACCCTCGAGAAAGCGGATGCAGCGGCGCGCGCCGCCACCCGGCTGGCTCCAGGCTGCCGCGATTGCCAGTTGGAACTGCTTCGCGCCATGGTGGACCGGACCTCGCGTCTTGCCACGCGAGCGTTTCACCGCAGCCTGCCGGATGACCGGACGGGGCGGGAGCTTGCCGAAGAGGCGCTTCGGCTGTCGCGGAGACTCGCGGGAGAAGTTTCGGGAAACGTGGAAACGGCCGAAGCGTTGGGATCCGCGCAGTTCAGCCTCGGGGCTACTTACGAGAGCTTTAACGCGGAGAACGCAATCAACGCCTACCGCGATTCACTGGCCAGCTTCCGCCAAGTGCTGGTGCTGACGCCCGCGGATCCGGAACGGCGCCGAAACGTCGCTCGCACGGCGCGAGCGCTCGGAACGGTTTTGACGACCTCCCGGAAGTGGACGGAGGCCAAGCCCTACCTGGAGGAGGCGCTCGAGATCGACGAGTCGCTCATGCAACAGTACCCGCACGATTCGATGCGCGCGCTCAACGTCACATTCGACTTGAGTTGTCTGTTCACCGCCGCGGGAAGAGCTGGAGACTGGACGACCGCGCTGCCGCTTGCGGCCAGAATGGCGCGTATTCGGGAAGAGATCGTCCAGCGCGATCCCTCGGATCGGAACGCCGAGGTCCGCCTGTGGTTCGCCTATACCAACAGCGTCGCGGAAGCTCTGGTAAACCTGAATCGCCCGATTGAGGCCCTGGCTGCCCTCGAACGGGCACGCGCTATCGAATTGCATCTGCCAAAGGATGTGCTCCAGCCCATCCATGTCGCCAGGGCGCGCTACAACGAAGGTCTCGCCAAAGAGTTGTCGGGGAACCGGTCCGCGGCGTGTGCGCTGCTACGCGAATCCGGCCAACTGCTTTCTTCGGTTCCGCGGACGCCTGGTACCAATGAAGTCCGTCTGGAGATAGAAAAAGCTCTCGATCGATGCGGGAAGCTCAGCCCCGGCCCGCCACCCGCCACCCGATGAACACCGCAAGAGGCGGCAGGAGCATGAGCCACGTTGCCGGCTCGGGTACGCCGGATGTCGAAGCATCAAAAACGCTGGCGTCGATGGGGGTGGTGGAAAACGCGATCTGTAAGCAGAATTCCATCGTACCGGGGAACCCGGCCGCAAACAAGCCATAGACGCCTGCTCGCGGAACGCTTAACGTTCCGGACCAGGAAGCGGCCCAGTATTGTCCGTCAAGGACGTATGGACCGTTTGGGTGGTGCTTGCGGAAACGAATCGGCCATCCTTTATGGCGGACAACGGCCTCGAGTCGGCGATCGGCGTCGTCGTTCCCGTAAAGTAGCCGGACTTGTCTTCGGATTGCAGCAAGCGGGCTAGCCGGCACGGAACGGTTGGTCATGGTTTCTCTGAATAGTGGAGCTGGAATTTCCAGATGGTGGCAGCCAAACCAGGCGGAAGTGAAGCGCAGCTAGTCCACCGGGCCGTAGGTAAAGGGCGCACGCACTTGTGCGCCGCGGACGATCTCAGACCACATCAAAAACTTCTGGAAGGCGCCGTGAGCGCGACGAACCAGTGTGCGAATTGGAATCGCCTCTCATCCTGCCGCCGCCCGGACGCCCGTCTCACGCAGTTCTGCGTCGGCGCGACGCCCGCCACGCGATAATTCCCGCCAGAGGCGCCGCAAGCATCAGCCACGTGGCCGGTTCAGGCGCGGAATTGAAGACGCTTGTTTCAATAGGCGTGGTGGAGAACGCGATCTGGTAGGAGAAATCCATCAGCCCAGGGGAGTTGCTGTCAAACGATTGGGTACCGGCCCCAAATTGAGGGTTGGAAGGAAAATCCGGGAGTCCGAACGAGTGGTTATTTCCCGGCGTAAAGCTGCCCGTAGCGGTGCCGTGGAACAGCGGAACCGGGGAGTGCATGGCCACATAGAATGAAGGATGAATATCGGAGGGCGAATGGATGTCCCAGAGTGCCGCGAAATAGAATGTCGTAGCGTTAATCTGATTCTGCGTGAGTCCGGGGATATCAAAAATCCAAGCTCCGCTCGCATCGGCGCTCGCGCCAAGACCGTACACGCCAGGCCCTGGGATGCTTAGCGACCCGGTCCAGGAGGAGGCCCAATATTCGCCACCCAAAAGGTAAGGAGCGGTTTGGGTGATGGTTGCGGAAATCGGCCGGCCGGCCCGGATCGCCTGCGCGGTTACGGTGACGGGCGCCCCGGTTGCGTAGAAGCCACCGGTCTGGTCCACCTCGTATGGACCAAGATCACTGCTCCAACCGAGCGTAGCTCTTAGACTGCTCGTGTAGAATGCGGCGCTGAACACAGGGGCCGCATGGGCCATTTGAGGCATCAGGCAGAGAACTGCAACCAGCGTGCGGAGCGGCGCAAACCCTGAATCGTGTCGAATCACTGGTAAACTGCGAGCGGTCATTAGTCTTCTCCGGTTGGTCATGTTGTTCTCCTCGAGATCCATCTGAGTTGACTCTCTTGGACTCGCACAGTACGCGGAAAAGCTCGCAAACAGAGGTCACCAGGAACGCGGTCCGGCGCCTGAAAGTGACGCCGCGCGGCAAAACGGCAGGAAGCGGCTGCCGCGTATCCAAACCGCGGTTCGGATGGGCAGCAGGCTTTACACCGGGTTTCTTACGCTTTTCCTCGTGCCTTCGAGATTGTGCGTAGGCGGGCCTGCAGGTCGGAACGGATTTTTGCCCTTGCCGGGTTCCTCGCCAGGTTTTTCAACTCGTTCGGGTCGGCCTGATAGTCGTACAATTCCTCGCCCTCCTCGCCCTCGTTCCATTCGGTAAAGCGGTAGCGCTCAGTGCGGATGCTGTAACCGTTAACGACCTTGCCTCCCTTCGCCGCCGCCGCGCCGCCGCCCCGGCGCACCTGGCTGACCGCTGGGCGATCCCACTTTGTGTCCGGATTGTCCAAGAGCGGACGCAAACTCTTGCCGTGAAGGTTCGACGGGACACTGTCGAGACCGCAGAGATCGGCCAGCGTCGGATAGAAATCGAGCATCTCGACCGTACGAGGCGACGCTTTCCCCTTGGCCTTGACGCCCGGCCCGGCGAACATCAGAGGGATGCGCGTGGCCGCTTCGAAAACGGTCTGCTTCATCCACTGGCCATGCTCGCCCAGCGCGTAGCCGTGATCCGACCAGAACACGATTACCGTGTTTTCAGCGAGGCCAAGCCGGTCGATCGCGTCAAGCAGTTTCCCGACATTCGCGTCCATGAAGCTCACGGATGCGTAGTATGCCTGGAGCGCGTTGCGCTGCTGCTCGTCCGTCATGCCCCAATTCGCTGGAGTCGTGAAATAGGCCCAGGGCGGCGCGACGCTCATCTCTCCCTCCGCCAACTGGTAGGCCTTCAGGCGCGCGACCGGATACATCTCGAAATACTTCGCGGGTGAAATGTAGGGGCAGTGGGGCTTGTAGAATCCGGCGGCGATGAAGAACGGCTTGTCTTTGTTCTGTTCGAGGAGCTTGATGGTTTCCGAAGCCACCATGCCGTCAGTGTGCTTCTCATCCGGCTCCGGCGAGGCGTAGAAGCAGATCGCCGAACCGATGCCGCGGTCCGGCGTGTAGTTCGTAAGCTTCGGCTCTTCGTCCTTGTCGACACCTTTGGGGTTCACTTTGTGATTCCAGGAAGGCGCATCGTCGAGGCCGTCGGTCCCGATCTGGCCGGGGTTCCCGTAATGGTAGATCTTGCCGACGCGCGCGGTGTAGTAGCCGTTCTTCTGGAAACACTGCGAAAGCGTAACGACATCGGGAATGACACTGCGGAAGTGCTTCTGCAAATCGTGCACGCCGGTCGCATCGGGCCCCAGGCCTGTCATCAACGAGGAGCGCGACGGACTGCAGAGCGCGAACTGCGTGTAGGCGCGGTCGAAGCGGACGGCGCGGCGGGCAAGCTTGTCGAGATTCGGCGTCTTCGCGACGGGATGTCCATAGCAGCCGAGTGTGACGTTGAGATCGTCGGTAGCAATGAAGAGCACGTTCGGCTTTTTACGCACCGCTTCTCGAGTCTGCCCTGAAGCAGCGGCGGCGGTGGAGGCGAAGAGGAATTCGCGGCGATTGAGCATGTTCATGAAGTTACCACGCGCCCGGTACGCATGGCCTGATTGGTCAAGTGTGAAGTGCGCGCGGCTTCGACTCCGGCGCGGATATGTGCGTTCGGAAGCGCGCGGGTGCGGATGCAATCGAGCCAGTTCTTGAGGTTTGACACAGTCCCGTCGCCCGTGCTCTTCACAATCATCGAAGGTTCGGGCCGGGCGGTTCCCTCTGCCGGGATGACGCCTTCGTTGTAGACCCAGAAACCATCGCGCGTGAGCCGCATGACGCCTTCGCTGCCGCGGAAGACGATGCCGCCGCCATCGAGCGAGCCTACCATGGCGCCGTTGTAGACCACGGTGTAGTTGTTGGGAAAGATGAGCGAGGCGTTCACCGTGTCCGGGCACTCCCACTCTTTGAGGGCATGTGTGGCGCCCGCCGCGGTGATGCTTTTCGGCGAAGGGCTCTTCATGATCCACTGAATGGCGTCGATCCAGTGGGTCATGAGATCCGTGAAGATGCCGCCGCCGAAATCCCAGAAGAAGCGCCAGCGGCGGTAGCGGAGCGAGTCGAAAGGTTGGTCGCGGGCTGAGCCGAGCCACTGCTTCCAGTCGAGCTTCGAGGAATCGATTTCGGGGTCGGGGCGAGCGCGGCGGAGGTAGTTTTGATACCAGTAGCACTCGACGAGCGGGATCTGGCCGAGCCGCCCGGACTCGATCACCTGTTTCGCGAGAATGTAGTGCTCCCACGAGCGCTGCTGCGTGCCTGTGGCGACGACGCGCTTCGACCGCTCGACGCCGGCGATAAGGCGCTCGCCTTCGGAGATGTCATGCGTGACGGGCTTCTCGACGTACACGTCCTTCGAGGCTGCGACGGCGTCGAGAGTCATCTTGACGTGCCAGTGATCGGGCGCGGCGATGACGACGGCGTCGATGTCCGTGCGATCGAGGACTTCGCGATAGTCGGCGACGGGTTTCGCCTGGGCTCCCATGCGCTCGGCTGCGGCGGTGCGGCGAGGCTCGTAGACATCGCAGGCGGCGACGATCTCGGCGTTGGGCTGATTCTTCAGGATGCCGGCGAGGCCCATGCATCGGCCACCGGTGCCGATGAGGCCGATGCGGACACGGTCGCCCGCGCCGAGAACGCGGCTGGGGGCGAGAACGGCGCCGGCCGCGAGGGAGGTTACAAAGGTTCTGCGTTCCACGTTTAGTAGGGTACTGCATTTTGCGGAGGAGTGGAGAGGCGGCGGCAGCGTACCACTATGCGCAACGGGACTACCCAGCCGGCATGGACTCATGCGGAGGCGAAATCGAGCTAACAGGCGTCGACGCCTGTTTTGCGTTTCCGCGAACCTCAGTGATCCCGATCCGTAACCAGTTCCGTGATCGCGTATAGAGCCCGCTGGTAAGACGATTCCGGAAACTCGTTGATCATCCGCCGGGCTTTGTCCGTAAACGCTTGCGCCCGCTCTTCCACGCGCTTGAAGCCGTGGTATTTCTCGACGATCGCGAGCACGTCGCGCAGCGGAACAGCGTTGTAGTTCCGATCGCGAAGGATCGTCTCGATCTTCCCTCGCTCGGCTACCGTCGCTTCGCCCAACGCGTAAATGAGCGGGAGCGTCACTTTGCCCTCGCGCAGGTCGCCGCCCACTGGCTTGCCTAGCGTCTTCTCTCGCGACGTGAAATCGAGCACGTCGTCTATCAACTGAAACGCCATGCCCAGATTCCAGCCGAACTCGCCCAGCCGCTCCTCAACGTTCGAATCGCCGCCGCCCACAAGCGCGCCCAGTTTCGTGCAGACCGAGAACAGCGATGCCGTCTTGCGGTCCACCAGTTCCATATAGTCGGCTTCGGTGACGCCGATCTTTCCTATTCGCTCCAACTGGAGCAACTCGCCCTCCACCATCGCCTGCGTCAGGCTGATGAGTAGATCGAGAATGTGGAAACTCCGCTCGCGAAGGGCAATCTGGAAGGCCTGCATGTACAACCAGTCGCCGCCGAGAACGGAAACGTGATTGCCCCACTTCGCGTTCGTCGAAGGCCTGCCGCGCCGCGTTTCGGCGGCGTCGATGACGTCGTCGTGCACAAGCGTCGCGGTGTGGATCATCTCGACCACCGCACCGAGGCGAATCGCGCTCGGACCGGTGTCGCCCGCCATCTTCGCCGCGAGCAGAAGCAATGACGGGCGCAGCCGCTTTCCGCCGCTCGCCTGAAGGTATTGTCCGATGGTGGTGATCGCTTCGACCGACGCGATGGACTCAAGGCCAATCTCGGTTTCGATCAGACGCAGATCGTCCTGGATCAGGTCAAAGATCTCTCTGACGGTCAGTGCCTGCCCCAGTTTGCCGAATGCCATGGAAGTAATCCAGTTTACAGGCTATGCCGCGCGCGCCGCAAACACAGGCGTTCAAAGTTCTTTGTGGTAACAGAGACGATTTCTTCCTCCGGCGCGCCCTTGGCCAGCGCCAGACGCCGCGCTACGCCTTTGATGAAGGCCGGCTCGTTGCGTTTGCCCCGGTGCGGCACCGGAGCGAGATACGGAGCATCCGTCTCGACGAGCAACCGGTCGAGTGGCGTCAGCGCCGCGGCTTCGCGTACCGCATCCGCCTTCGGAAACGTGACGATGCCGCCGAAGCTCAGGTGAAAACCAAGATCGAGGGCCTGGTCCGCTTCACGCGCTCCGCCGGTGAAACAGTGGAACACGCCGCCCGCCCGAACCGGATGCGCCCGGAGCACGTCGAGCGTATCGGCCCAGGCTTCCCGGGTGTGAATCGAGACCGGCAAATCCGCATCCGCCGCGAGCGCCAACTGCTTCTCGAACACTTCCCTCTGCACGTCGCGCGGCGAGAAATCGTAATGGTAGTCGAGCCCAATCTCGCCGATCGCCACGACCTTTGGATGCCGCCCCAGTTCCCTTAGACGCTCGAAAGTTTCTGGCGTGGCCGCGGCCGCGCTGTGTGGATGGACCCCAACGGTGGCCCAGATGCACGGGTACTCTTCCGCCAGCCGGACGGCGCATTCAAGATCCGGCGGACCGTCTCCCGTTCCGATGGCGAGCATGGTTCCGACTCCCGCCGCGAGCGCCCGTTCGACGACCGCCGCCCGGTCCGAGTCGAATTGTTTATCGTCCAAGTGGCAATGGGAGTCGGTCAGGGTCACTTCAGGCGCGCCCCGGCAGGGACGTCTTCGAGGAAGCCCGCGAGCACGGGCTTGCCGCCTTCAAGCGAGGCCGCCACAATCATTCCGTTCGATTCGATGCCGCGCAGTTTTCGCGGCTGAAGGTTCGCCACAATCACAACCTTCCGGCCCGTCATTTGTTCCGGGGTGTACGCCTCCGCGATTCCGGCAAGGATAGTTCGCGGTTGCGCCTCGCCGATATCCACTTTGAGGTGCAGGAGCTTGTCGGAGCCTTTGACTCGCTCCGCGGAGAGCACGAGGCCCACGCGCAGGTCCACCTTTGTGAAATCGTCAATAGCAATTTTCTCAGAAGGTGGCGCGGCTGGCGGAACGGCGCGTCCGAGCATTTGAGCTTGCGCGGCCGCCACCTCCACTTCCAGCGCCATCATCTTTGCGATGGTCTCCTTCTGTTCCAAACGCGGGAAGAGCGTGATTGTCTCACCAATCTTTTGTCCCGCCGGCAACTGTCCCCAGACGAGCGTTGAGAATTGCGCCGACTCGAGCGGCTCCGCCATTCCGAGCATGGTCCAGATTTTCGCGCAGCTTTCCGGAATGATGGGGGCGAGAAGAACCGCCGCCACACGCAGCGCCTCGGCCGCGGTGTAAAGCGTGTTGTCCAATTGACCCGACGCCGCTGGGTCCTGGCTTCGCGCAAGCTTCCAGGGCGCCTGCTGAACGATGAACTTGTCGACGGCGGAGAGCAGGCCCCATACGGCTTCCAGGCCGCGCGAGAACTCGAATTCGTTGTAATGCGCTTCGGCCGCGCGGATCGCTTCAGCGGCGGCGGCGGAGATTTCGGATTCGCCTCCGGCCGGAATCGCGCCTCCGCGATACTGATGGATCATGGTCAGCGTGCGGCTGGCAAGGTTCCCCAGACCGTTGGCCAGTTCAGAGTTGTAGCGCCCCACAAGCGCGTCGTAGCTGAAGCTGCCATCCTGACCAAATACGATTTCGCGGAGCAGGAAGTAGCGCAGGCCGTCCACCCCGATGACGCGCCGGATTGGCTCCGGCCGCACGACATTCCCGCGCGATTTCGACATCTTGTCCTGCTCGAACAGCAGCCATCCATGCGCGAACACGCGCTTCGGCAGGGGAAGCTCCGCCGCCATCAGGAACGCCGGCCAGAAGATGGCGTGGAAACGAACGATTTCTTTGCCGATCAGGTGCAGATCCGCCGGCCAGAGGTCTTCACCGCCGGCCTGTTCGCCGCGGACCGCGCTCAGGTACCCGATCAGCGCGTCGAACCAGACGTAGAAAACGTGGTGTCCCTCGACGGGTACGGGAATGCCCCATTTGATGGAGCTTCGCGTGATCGAAAGATCGCGCAGCCCTTCACGCACGAAGGCCATCACTTCATTGCGGCGCGATTCGGGCTGGATAAACTTTGGATCGCTCTCGTAAAGATCGAGCAGGCGCTGCCGCAACGCCGACAGCTTGAAGAAATAGTTCTCTTCGGTCACAGTTTCGGTTGGGCGCTTGCAATCGGGGCACAGGTCGCCGGGCTTCGCTTCGTTGACGTAGAGTTCGCAGTGGAAGCAGTACTGTCCGGTATACCCGCTCTTGTAGATGAAGCCGTTCTTCATGCAGCGGTCGAAGAGCCACTGCACGGTTTCGTGGTGTTTCGGGGACGACGTGCGAATGAATCGGTCGTAGGGCAGGCCAAGGGCATCCCACTCCGCGGCAAAGGCGTTGGCGACGCGGGTCGCGAATTCGCCGGGCTCTTTGCCGGCGGCCCGGGCGGCGCGTTCCACGTTCTGTCCATGCTCGTCCGAGCCGGTCGTGAGAACGGCGTCGTATCCCTGCATGCGTTTGACGCGGCGGATCACGTCAGCGGCGATGGTGGAATAGGCGTGTCCGATGTGCGGCGCGCCGTTCACGTAGTAGAGCGGTGTGGTGAGGTAGTATTTCATCGGGAATTGTTCAGGTAGGCGGCGTTCGCCTCGGCAATGATCTGTTTGAGCGGTAGCCCAGCCGCTTGCGCGAGAAGGCGGCAATCTTCGTACTCTGGCGCGTAGCCAAGGCCGGAGACTTTCATCCGGACCTTGCCGTGGGCGGTTTCGACGTCGATCCAAGCGCGCGCCTGCACTCGCCGCTCCGCGCTGTGGAAACGCAGGCCAAGCGACGAAGTCTCGGCAAACACGATCTGCGCCAGAGTTTCGCGGTCTTCCGGCTTCGCAATCACGCGCAGCAAAGTGCCGGGACGGCCTTTCTTCATTTCTAGAGGTTGTAGAGTGACGTCGAGCGCGCCAGCCTCGAACAGGCGCTCCACGGCGTAGGCGAGCACTTGCGGCGACGAATCGTCGATGTTTGCTTCCATCACGCTGACGGTGGTGGCCTCCTGAGCGCCGCTCGCTTCGCCCAGAATGACGCGCAGCACGTTGGCCTGTCCGGGGAAATCCTTGGTGCCCGCGCCGTAGCCGGTGGACTTGATCGTCATGGGAGGCATGACGCCGAACGAGCGGGCGAGTGTGGTCACCACCGCCGCGCCTGTCGGCGTTGTAAGTTCCACCGCGGGACCCCTTGCGTACACAGGTACTCCGGCCACAAGCGCCGTGGTGGCGGGCGCGGGCACGGGCAGCAGGCCATGCTCGGTATTCACCGTTCCGCTGCCGAGATTCAGCGGGGAACAGACGATTTCGCCGGCGCCGAGGAGTTCGAAGCCGACGCATGCGCCTACGATATCGGCGATCGAGTCGATGGCGCCTACTTCGTGGAAGTGCACTTTCTCGATGGGCATCTGGTGAACGGATGCTTCGGCTTCGCCGAGGCGCTGGAACACGGCGGAGGCGTTTTGCTTAACCCGCTCCGGCATCTCGCCGCGCTCGATTATTTTGAGGATTGCAGGAAGGTGGCGGTGCCTGGGCGTTTCTTCGGCATGGACGTGGAACTTCGTCGCGCCGATGCCTTGGCGCTTGACTTGCTCGAAGGAGACGCGGGCTTCGACACCGAGCGAGGCTATGGCGGCAATGATCGCGCTCTGATCCGCGCCCGCTCCGGCAAGCGCGCCGACGAGCATATCCCCGCTGACACCCGAGAAGGCGTCGAGATAACAAAGCTTTGGCATACCTTATTCCTATTCTACAGACCTTGAGGCGCGGCGGCCGTGAGCGGACGGGAGTTAGCCGAAGACTTGGGAAGAGG
Organism: Bryobacterales bacterium; assembly: GCA_009697455.1. Lineage (GTDB taxonomy): Bacteria > Acidobacteriota > Terriglobia > Bryobacterales > Bryobacteraceae > SYKU01. Next base: position 7,954 of record SHUI01000027.1, on the reverse strand, counting down.
CATTCGCAAATGGCCTATTTTCAGTGTGTTGTGAGGGGGGTGACGCAGGAATTATTTTCTCGAATTTCGTACTGGGCGTTGGTTATGAACCCCTCACCCAGCATGATAGCGCGGGGAAAGGATGAGACCCAGGCTTTGGGCGGCGGGCTCCGGCGGGAAGAGTGAGTGGGAGACCGGGAAGTAAGACTAGCAAGTACCATTAGTTTCAATGCTTTAAATGGGGGGTGACGCAGAAATAAAATTTTGGGTTAAGGCGCTCGGAGGCGTCTTGGGGGGCGTAAGATAAAGTTTGAAACTGGTGACCCGGCGGATGCCGGTGCTCATGAATAGGCCAGAGCGGCGAGCACGTCAAGAAGTCAGGAGCCACTCGCCATGACTTCGGATTTCCAGGTACATAGCGTCCGGGGCGAGATCGATATCCCCAGGCCAGGCGACTGCGCCGTGGTCCACGAATACCTGGTCAAAGACGCGCGGCTCGCGGAGGGCCTCAAAAACACCCGTAAAGCAGCCCGGCGCGAAGCGGACACTACCTGTCAGGCCACCGGCAAAGCGCACGAGAAGGGTCCAGGCTGGTTCCGGCTTATCATCGACGACAGCCTCCCTAGGCTATCATCGCGCAGTTTATTCCAACGGATCACCCGTTATCGGGGGCGGTTGAGCGGTTGGGGTGTGCGGAAAGGAGCGCAACACCAACAACTTTCTGTAGAGGGCGACTAGAGGGAGCGTAGCGCCTCGCGAGCTCGCTTCATGGCCGGCGGTTCCGGGTCGGCCGCTGTTTTCGTGTAAAAGGGAAGGGCCGCCAGCAGGTGCGGCTGCCACTCTGCGCTCATCAGCGGAATGTCTTCGATCAACGCGCCGAGGTACTTATAATAATGCGCCTCGTTGACCTTTGATACGGTGTGCCGAATCGCATCCGTCAGAGACGGCGGCTTCGCGCTGGTATCCAGATCCGTAATCGCGAACGCCCTCAGGTTCTCGGGGCGCGCGCCAGCGGCCACGCGAAATTGCGTCATCCAGCCCACGCCTTGCAACGTAAGCAGGAAGCGAGTCCGCTGGTCCGACGCCGTGGAATAGGCGTAGTGCAGCGCATTCGCCGAGGTGACAGAGTGGACGCTGGCCAGGGCCGCGCCGCCCGTCGCCCGCATTCTCAGTTCCGCGGACGCGAGGTGAACCGCATCCCACACCGTGGCCGCGGACAGCTTGTCTTTCACGATCCGGTTCGCTGTCTCGGCGCAAGCCTCGTCCGGGGACGATTCGCGAATCGACTTGAGAACCTTGCGCGCCCCGGCGGCGTCCGCGTGATCCGACGTCCAGTTTGCATCGAGGCGCGCGAAAGCGTCCATGCGCTTCAAGTTTCCGGCGTAGCATTGATCGTCGTAGGCGTATCCGTTGAGCTTCTGCTCTTTACCGAAATCGAGCAGCGCAAGGGTCACGGAACGCAACACCGGCTCGGCGTGCTGCCAGCCTATCGTCTGAAGCGTCCGGTAGGCGTTTGCCACGAAAATTGCTTTGTGGCCGATGTTGCGGTAGTCACGCGCGCCGTACTGCCACAGCAACGCGAAGACTTCGGTAGCCGTACGGTTTCGGGCCAGGGACACGATGGCACGTTCGCCACGCTCCATATCCCAGCTTTCCATGGCGGCGCTGAGTTCAGCCGCCGCGCGGTTTGCGTCGGGTACGGGGCCGCGAATCGCTCGCATGGTGTAATCGCCCGTGGCTCCAGCGGCGTCCCGTTCCTGCGCGGTTTTGAAGTTATCGAGCGCGTAGAACAGCGGCAGCAGCCGAGAATCCGCGGGGGCTTCGAGACCGAGCAGATGCGCCGCGTGAATCACGAACACGCAGTGCAGCGCGAATCCAGGCGGGCGCGGATTCACATTGCGGATGCCCGCCAGGAAGAGCGCGGCCATGAACTGGCGGTAGGAGACGCCCTTGCGAAGCTGCTCCACGGCCATTTCGGCGCACCTGTCCCGCGGAGTCCGCTCGACGAGCGCCACCAGCGACTCCAGTTCGGGACGGAACTGGACGATGTCTGGAGTCACCTCCGCCTGAGCTCGCGTGAGGAGAAGCGGAGAGGTTAGGAAGAGGTCGCGCCTGGATAGTTGCATCTTGGGCAAGATCATACCACCTGGAGGAGAGCGGCGGGGCGGCTGGAAATCCGATTGCGGCGACACGCTCGTATTGATGGTATTACGAGTTCGATATTCATGCTACGCCGGATTTCGTATTTCTTGTTGGTTCTTCCGCTCCTCGCTGAGGAGAAGCCGGCGGAAATGCCCGTCATACCCGTACTTCGCCAGAGCATCGTGATCACGGCCTCTCCGGTCGAGCCCACTCTCGACCGCCGCAACGCGGAAGTTTTCGACCGCACGCTCTTCTCGCGCGACGACCAAGTCTTTCATCTTCTTGATGCGGGCATCGACGCCGGACAGCACGAGGGCGGTGGCAAATCCCTCGAAATCCGGCGCTTCGGATTCAATCTGGATCACGGCGGGGTCAACGGCGGGCTCAAGGTTCTGGTCGACGACGTGCAGCAAAATCAGGGCACACAAGGGCATGGCCAGGGGTACCTGGGGTCGCTTAAGAGCCTCAGCCCGGAGCTGATTCAGGAAGTTACCGTTATCAACGGTCCATTCAGCGCGGAATACGGCGACTTCAGCGGCCTCGGCGTGGTTCATATCCGAATGCGGGAAAGCCTGCCCGACGAGTGGACAGCTCGCCTCCAGGGTGGCTCGTTCAACACCAAGCGCGGATTCCTCAGTTTCAGTCCCGACTGGAAACAGACCGACGCCTTTGCCGCCTACGAGGGGTCCTACACCGACGGCCCTTTCCTCAATCCGCTGCGCTACCGCCGCGACAACGTCACTGGAAACGTTACGCAACGTTTTGGCTCTGGCCGCAGCCTCGGGTTCAAGTTCAACGCAAACCGAAACGATTTCTACTCCTCCGGCCAGGTTCCGCTCGATGAAGTCGAGTCTGGCCTGCTTGACCGCTTCGGGACCTTCGACCCCACACTTGGCGGACGAGTGCGCGCCGCGACCGCGGGTGCCTATTTCCGGCAAGAGAATGCCGGCGGCTCCGTGTGGAAGCTCGACGGATTCGCGAGCCGCTCCCTGTTCGACTTGTATTCGAATTTCACCGGCGACCCCTTCCAGCAGCACGACTCCCGTTTGCAGCAAGGCGCGAACGCCCAATACATACGCCCGCAGCGCTTCGGATCCATCACCGGCTTGCTCACAGCCGGCGGAAACTATCACGACAATCAGATCAATGTCGGCCTCTATCCCCGGTCGGGCCGTAATCCCGCGGGAGTCACGAACCGCGCCAACGCCCGCATCGCGAACGGCGCTGGTTATGTGCAGGAAAACGCCTCACTCTGGCATGGCCGCGTTCAACTCGGCGCGGGCCTTCGCTATGACGAGTTCCGCTTTAACGTGAACGACCGCGTGGAACCCGGCAACAGCGGCATCCGGAACGCAGGACTCTTGCAACCCAAGGCCAGCGCCGCCTTTACGCCTTCAATGCGGGTACCGATCACTCTATTCGCGAACTACGGGCGCGGCTTCTCCACTTCCGACGCGCGCGTAGTGATTCAACACCCGGAAGGCAAGCGCATCGCCACGACGGATTTTTACCAACTTGGAGCGTCCCAACACTACCGGCGTCTTTCTGTGAGCACGGATCTGTTCTTCATCGACCGCTCGAACGAGCAGGTTTACATTCCAGACGACGGTACGTTCGAATTCAAGGGTCCAAGCCGGGCCTACGGTTTCGAGGCGAAGACGTCGATCGAGCTGACGAGGCGAGTGTCTCTGAACGGCGGCATCACGAAAGTCGCGAATGCTTTCTATCGCGGCGAATTTCCCCGCCTGTATGTGGACAGCGCCCCGCATTTTGTGGCGAATGCCGGCCTGACGGTCTCGGCGTGGAAGAGTTGGAGTGGTTCGCTGCGGATGCGCGCGATCAACCACTACCGGCTGGATGGAGAGGACCCGTCGATTGCGGCGTCCGGTCACACGGTGTTCGACTTCGGCCTCTCGCGGCGGATTCGGCGCGGCGTCGAATTCAGCCTGGCAGTCGATAATCTGATGGACCGCTCCTACTACGAAACGCAGAACTACTTCGAATCCGACCCGCTGGGACGGGGTTCCGCATTCCGCATTCACGGAACGCCGGGTTACGGACGGACGGTAGTGGCCGGGCTGATGTTCCGGTTGCGGGGAAAGTAGCAGGCGCAGCGTCGATCCGGTCTACCGCGTAACCGGTGCGTGGCCGTTCGGCCGCATGAACTCGTAACGCTCCAGCGTCACGGCGACGGCGAAAACCTCTTCTTCGCTGTTCGCGGGACTGATCCGGTCGAGGCGCATCACCTTACCCATGCAGCGCAAATTTACCGTCGCGCCCGACTCGGTCGTGAGCGTCACGACGTACTCGATCGCCCCACCTACCTCGACTTCGCGCTCAGCCTGGAACAACACTCCGCACGAACTGATATTGCGCGTTCTTCCGGATTGAGTGATGCGTTCGCCGCCGGCCCGCAGCACTTCCACGGGAAGTTGTATCTCGAACCGTTGGGCTTTTCGCTGCTCAGTCACGCTTCTTGTAATCTAGTCGCTTTGAACGGCGAAAGCAAGGGTGTATTTGCCGGGGTGTTATCGTGTTGGCAGATTGCACAAGACCGCAGCCTCGCCTTTTGCAGCCATGTCGGCGTCAAAGTGCTGCACAATCAGGTCCCGTCGCTTCAATAAGCTCTTGATCTCGTCGTTCGTGACATAAGGCCTGAGTGCCTCCGCCAACCGCGGTTCGTTCAGTTCCCGCAGGGCTTTCAGGAACTTGCGGTCGATCTTCACCAGGTCCTTCGGGTTGGGCAATGTCCGCGTCAGCCGGAACGCCCGTGTAAAGTCGATGATCCACAAATTCCAATTCTTATCCGTCAGCAGGTTGCCCTGGTTCGCGTCAACGTTCGCGGTCAGTTGGACCAGAACCCGGACGCAGTACATCTGTTCGTTGAAGGCATCGACGTCCGGGGGCGTCATGTTCTTCTTTTTCCGGTCTGCTTCGTCGCCGATCACATCGTCGACCCACCACCCGACCGAGGAGGTTTTTCCCGCGATCTTGCGCTCGATGTAGACGGGCATGAGGTTGAGATCCATCAACTTGTCAAGTCGATAGGCGGCGATGTTGAACTTGAAGCTGTCTTTGAAGTTCAACTCCGTGCCCTTATCGGTCTTGAACTCGGACTTGGCGATGTCGATGCTTTGAACGGAGGCGTCATGCCGAAGTTTTCCATCGAACAGAGTTGCTTGCTGCGAATCGGTAATGCCTTTGCGTGCCGAGCGCATTTTCTCGATCTTGGCCTCGCGCAGAAACGTCTCCTGCTCCGCGCGGGTTAGCTTTACGGGCTCCTGCCCGTAAATAGAGACCGCCGCGAGTAAAACGGCGAGCCTAAACATAAATTTCATGACAGACCACCTTCGGGTTCAGACGGGGATTCCTTCAGATACTTTATCAGGATTACTTCATTACCCTTCTCGTTATAAATCATTTCGTCAACCAGATTCCGGGCCATAAGAATGCCGAATCCGCCCGGGCGAATGCCACGTTCGGTCCGGATGGCGAGGTGGCCGGCGGGCGACTCGGGATCGTTCGAAATGGCCGCGTGTTGGAGTTCATCGAGCTTGAATCCCCGCCCAGGGTCCTGAACATAATAAATGATTGACCGTGAGCTTCGCAAATAACCTATGCGCAATTCCTTGCCTGGATCGTTCTGAGCTCCGTGCTCGATCGCGTTCATGATCACCTCATGAAACGCCGTCGCCAGGTCCTCGCGCTCGCCCGGCGGAAGGTCGATCTTCATCTCGCGCAGGAACTGGACCAGGCGATCCGCGGTCTCCGGTCTGCAACGAATCCGGAAGGTCATCCATTCGGGCCTGCCCGAAAGCACCTCGATTTCATCCAGCCCGGCCTGGGACGCGAGCGCCTGACGGACGAACTGTTCTACCGCGGACTTCAAAAACGGTTTGCTGAAATATCCGTATACCTGCTCGCGCAAACAGTAGATCACGGTTGCGGGCGCCGTCTCGGCGGTCACCACCAGTACTTTCAGGGCGGGCCGCGTCTGCCGGATCTGATGCAGCAGCGCCAGCCCCCCCAAGCCCAGCCCGGAAATATCGAGCACAACGAGGCCGAAATCGGATGCTTCGATTTTGGCGAGGCCGGCCTCCGTGCCCGGCGCCTTCTCCAGCGTCAAATCGGAGGAACCTGCCATTTCCGCGAGGAGCGTTTCCGTCGCGGAATCCGTGGCCATCAGAAGGATAGACTTATTTACCGGGGAAATGCCCACCGCGTAGGAGCTTAGCACGCCTCCAATAGGGAACGCAAAGCCCGCGCGTCACGTTAAAATAGAAGTATGGCGTGCTTCGCACTGCTTCTTTTGCTCGCTGCGGCTCCACAGCGCTTCCCGGTTCAGACGCTCACCGTCGAAGGCGCGAAGTTGTACACGGCCGCGCAGATCCTGTCCGTGGCCGGTCTCAAGACCGGACAAATGGTGGGTAAAGACGAATTCGAAGCCGCCCGCGACAAACTTGTCGCGACAGGCCGGTTTGAGGTTGTTGGCTACAAGTTCGGCCCCGCCGCAAACTCCAGTGGCTACGCCGCGTCGTTTCAGGTTGTCGAGGCCCAGCCGCTCTATCCCCTGACTTTCTCGGACCTGGGCGCGCCTTCCGCCGATCTGCACGCCGCTCTGAAGCGCCGGGACGCCATGCACGGTTCCCGAATTCCCGCCACCGCCGAGGCGCTCAAGCGCTATACCCAAGCCCTGGAAGAAATAACAACTAAGAAGGTCGCGGCGAAACTGACTCCGGAGGGAGCGGAAGGATTCGTCGTCGTGTTCAGGCCGGCGAACGCTCCGCCGGTGGTGGCCGAAGTGCGCTTTCGCGGCAATCAGGTCCTGCCTTCCGAGACGCTCCAGAATGCTTTTTCCGGTATCGCCTTCGGCCGCGAGTATACCGAGCCGGCGTTCCGCCAGTTGCTCGACACGGCGGTTCGGCCCCTCTACGACGCGCGAGGACGCATTCGCGTAGCGTTCCCGAGAATTGACACGGAAAAATCGAAGACGGTGGAAGGGCTGGTTGTCAGCGTCGAAATCGACGAAGGCGCGAGCTACGAGCTTGGCCAGGTGCGCATTGCCGGCGCGGACGGATTCGACGAGAAAGAGTTGCTGAAGATTGGCGCGTTCAAATCCGGCGACGTGGCGAATTTCAATGAGGTCAGCGAAGGGCTCGAGCGCGTGAAGAAACGCATCCGCCGCCAGGGTTTCATGAGGACCGAAGTGGCCGTCACAAGAATTCCGGACGATACAAAGAAGAGCGTCGATCTTATTATCCAGGTGACCGAAGGGCCCCGCTTCGTTTTCGGAGCGCTAAGACTTGAGGGGCTCGACATTCACGGTGAGGCCGCCGTAAAGAAGCTGTGGTCGCTCAAGCCCGAACAGCCGTTCAACGCCGACTATCCCGATTTCTTCCTCAACCGTATCCAGGAAGACAATCTGTTCGAAGGTTTGGGAAAGACAAAAGCGAAGGTCGATATCGACGAGGGAGAGCGCCGGGTAGACGTTACTCTGGCTTTTGGCGCAGCTTCCACAGAGTCTGACGCAGTAGGCCCAGGCAGACCCGGGCGTCGGCGGCCGTAAGCGCGAACCTCCGCACCATTCGGCGCGTCTTGTTTTCCGTCGAGGTTTCCACGGTGGGGTTGGTGTAGCCGGTGATACGCATGATTTCGAGCAGCCTCGCCGTGATTTGTTCCGTTTGCGCGGAGTCGGCCTGCGCGCGTCTGATGGGCATGGGTGCCGCGGCGGCTTCCGGGTCGCGCGCGAGCTCGTAGAGGCAGAGCGCGACAGCCTGGCCAAGGTTCATGGACAGTTCCTGATCGACGGTTGGAATGCGCAGAAGCCAATGGC
>SHUI01000318.1 GCA_009697455.1 Bryobacterales bacterium | reverse complement strand
GCTGGTTACGGGATCGAGCAAGGGCGTGGGGAAAGGCATTGCTTTGGAGTTTGCGCGCTGCGGCTGCAACGTGGCGGTGAACTACAACACGGATCGGGCCGGCGCGGAAGCTGTGGTTTCCGAAGTTGAAGCGCTGGGCGCGAGCGCCTTCGCCGTGCAAGCGAACGTGGGAGCAGCTTCTGACGTTGACCGGCTGTTCTCCGAACTCCGCGCCCGTTTCTCAAAGCTCGATATCCTGGTCAACAACGCGGGCGTCCAGACCTGGAAGCCACTGCTCGAGCTCGAAGAGAGCGAGTGGGACCGTACCATCGCCACCAACTTGAAGGGCTGTTTCCTCCTAACGCAACGCGGCGCGCGATGGATGAGGGAGACGGGCGGCGGACGCATTGTGAACATCGGTTCCGGCTGCAACAGAATCGCGTTTCCGAATCTTGTGGACTACACGGCGAGCAAAGGCGGCATCGAGATGTTCACGAAAGTGGCGGCCGTCGAACTAGGGAGATACGGCATCACGGTGAACTGCGTCGCGCCGGGGGCGATCGAGATCGAACGCACGAAGAACGAGGCGGGGGACTATGCAGGTACGTGGGCGAAGGCGACGCCGCTCGGACGCGTGGGCCAGCCTCTCGACGTGGCGCGCGCCGTCGCGTTCCTTGCCAGCGCCGCCGCCGATTTCGTCACCGGACAAACCATCTGGGTGGATGGCGGACTGTTTGCGAAGCCTTACTGGCCGTACGAGTAGAGTTCGGCGCGGCTGACGCCGCAGGCATTCAGCGGTGGATTGGAAGCAGCCAAAGTGGCTGTGGGACAGGCCATCGTTGTTTGTGGCCTGTCATTTCCACGGAAGACGGCAGGCGGCAAGAAACGATCACCTGCCCCACCCGCCGCCAATTGCAACAGTTGTTTCATGGCGGGCCCTAGTGGGCCTCGCGCCCCTGCCTCAGGCGTGGTCCGAGTGATGGTCGTCGGTAGAGGGCGGCGTCGCCCGGCTGAACATCCGGAAACGTTTGCGGCACGCCCGGCATCGGAACGGCGTCAGGAAAAAGGCTTGGCAGAGACGGTCGGATACCGAAGACACAGCTGACAGACGGATGTTCTTCGATCCGCAGTTCGGGCAAACCTTGGCCGATAAACGGAGCTCAGGTTCTGTAGCCATTGAGCCAAACCTCGTTCCTAGATTCTACAGCAGGTTTCCCGTGCATGGACAAACGGCCGTGAGATTCCATCATAATGCATTTATGCCGACTGGTTTGTTCGAGGTCAAGTGCCCATGTTGCGAAGCAACCCTGAAGATTGATCCGGGGACGCGGGCGGTAATCGCGCACACGGTTCCGGTGAAGCCGCCTCCGATCGAAGATTTGGCCGCCGCCGTTCTGAAACTGAAGGGCGAACCTGGCCGCCGCGAGGATGCGTTCCAGAAATCCGTCGCGGCGGAGAAAGTTCACGGTAAGGTGCTTGAGAAAAAATTCGATGAGCTCTTCAGGCAGGCAAAGGAGAAACCTGATTTCTCGAAGCCCGTGCGCGACATCGATCTTGACTGAAGCAATCTTCCGTGGGCTTACAATAACGGGATGAGAAAGACCGTTCCCTTCCTCCTTGTGTTTCTTTCCGGATGCGGGCTCGTGCCCGAGCCAGGCCAAACCGCAGAAGCGGAAGCGGAAATCGCAACCATCGTCGCGTTCACGGAGGGGCCTACTGTGGACGCCGCGGGCACCGTTTATTTCAGCGAGACCACCAGCCGCCGCATCATGAAGCTCTCGGCGGCGGGGGAACTGACGACGTTTCGCGAAAACAGCGGGGGAGCGAACGGGTTGATCTTCGATGAGTTGTGGCGTCTGGTGGCGTGCGAAGGCCAAGCTGGCCGGGTGACGCGCACGGACCTGAAGACCGGCCAGATCGAGGTGCTGGCCGAGGCCTTCCAGGGCAAGCGGCTGAACGCGCCGAACGATGTCACTTTTGACGGCAAGGGCCGGCTCTATTTCACCGATATGGCGCGGCCCAACCCGCCCGCTGGGGTAAGCGACATTAGCGGCGTCTATCGTATTGATCCCGATGGCAGGGTGTCGCGAATTCTGGCCGTGCCGGAAATCGAGCGGCCGAACGGCATCGTGATTTCGCCGGACGACCGCACGCTCTACCTGATCGAAGCGAATCAGGCGAAGGGCGGGGCGCGCATGATTCGTGCTTACGATCTGTTGCCGGATGGCACTGTGCGAAACATGCGAGTACACTACAACTTCTATCCGGGGCGCAGCGCGGACGGAATGACGATCGACTCTCAGGGCAACATTCATGCCGCCGCTGGGCTCAATCGCCGGCGGGGCAGTTCCGAGACGCTCGACACGAAATGCGGAATTCACGTGATTTCGCCGGAGGGAAAATTGGTGCGGTTCGTCCCGATCCCAGAAGACACGATTACAAATTGCGCCTTTGGCGGCCCCGACCTGAAAACGCTTTACGTAACGGCAGGAAAGACGCTTTTCAAGATCAGGACGGAAATCGCGGGGACGCGGCGATAGCGGCGGTCCCTCGGCACGGCATCGCGACGGATCGCCGCGCGGCTTGCGTTGCCGCGACGCCCTGCGGTACAACCGAGCAATGAAAGCTCTTCGTTTTTCCTCCCTGATTCTATTCGCGGCCGGACTTCCGGTATTTGCCCAATTGCCCGCCGGACTACGTGGCGATGTGATCAAGGAGCTTGACGCGGTCGAGAAGAAGTTCGTGGGCCTGGCGCAGGCCATGCCGCAGGAGAAGTACAGTTGGCGCCCCGCGGAGAAGGTCCGCTCCGTCAGCGAGGTCTTCGTTCATATCGTATTCGCGAATTTCATGATTCCGCAGGCCATCGGAGTAAAACCGCCGGCAGGCATCGCGCGCGACATGGAGAAGACCCTCACGGACAAGACGCAGATCGTCGCCAAGCTCAAGGAATCGTTCGCGCACCTGCGAAAAGGTGTAATGGACACGCCGGATGCGGATCTCGATAAGGCGATCAAGCTGTTCGGCAGGGAAAGCACCGTGCGCGGGGCGCTGTTCATTATCTCGACGCACATGCACGAGCACCTGGGACAGGCAATCGCGTACGCGCGCACCAACGGCGTGACCCCGCCGTGGTCGATGGGCGGCGCGGAATAGCCCGCTACCGCGCCGCTTCTCGCGTCGCGCGAAACTCAAGGAAATACTGGTAGGGCAGGCCGTCGAACGTCCGCGACAGCCGGAAGCCCGCAGCTTTGAATTCCGCTATCACTTCCGCTTCCGCGAGCTTCATGCTTTCAGGCGGTCCTATCGGAAGTGGCTTCTTGTGGAAGTCCACAATCACCACCCGCCCGCCCGGTTTCAGCGCTTTTTCGAGCTTTCGATAGTAGGCCGTGCGGTTCTCGACGTGATGCAGCACATCGCAGAAAAAGATGGTGTCCACTCCGCCCGCCGGGAGCTTCGGGTCGTCCGGCGCCGCTAGCACGGTCACCAGATTTGCCGGAGCGTCTTTGCGCGAGATCGCGAGCAGTTTCTCGTCGATGTCCACCGCGTACACCTTGCCGGCGTGCTTCGAGAATCGCCGGGCGAAGTAACCCGTTCCGGCACCGATATCCGCGACCACTTCTTCCGGTTTCAGGCCGAGTTGCGTCACCACCATTTGCGGCAATTGCCATGAGTCCCGCTTGGGATCTTCCAGGATCTTTGCGTACTCGGCTGCGTCGCGAGGCGGATGGTGCTGACGCGCCGTCTGCGCTGCGAGCGCCATCGAAGCAAACGTCAGGACGAAAAAACGCATGTCATACTCCCAGGTGTTTCGCGAGAAAGGGAATCCCCTTGACTCCGTGGAACGTATGCGGGGCGTCGAAGGTCTCGTGCTCAATCCGGTCCGCGGCGCCGAAGACTTCGTACACCTGCTTGACGCGCGCGAAGCTTGAACGGCTCGCTTCAATCGGGAAAATGTCGTCGCGTTCGCCGGATTCTACAATCAGCGGCCTCGGCGCGATCAGCCCCGCGACATCGTACATCTCGGCCCAATTCAAAATGCCGGGGACGTAGTTGTCGATGCAATGCGAGAGGCTGAACACGCTGTCTCGAAATGTATTGAGGTAGCCGCTGATCATCGCGGCGCGGATGCGCGGCTCGAGCGCCGAAGCGAAGGTCGTGATGGTGCCGCCGCCCGAGATGCCCATGCAGCCCACGCGTTTCGCATCAAGCTCCGCGCGGGTCTCGATCCAGTCTATGGTGCGCATCACGTCGTAAACCCGCCACGCGACCATCGTCTGGCCTAACAGTAAAGCCGCGCCGGCGACCGGCTGGCAGGCCGAGGCGCCGAGGCCTTTCTTCTTCGTTCGTTCGTCGCGGCGGCACCCGAAGGCGATCGGTTCGATCGCGACAGCAGCCATGCCCCTCTCCACCACCTGAATAGCGAAGTCGTGCTGATAACCGTCTTTGTTAGTACGGTCTCGGCCCTTGTCGTCAATGCCGACAATGTCGTCGACGCCCCGGCCGTGGCCGGGCACGCAGACCATCGTGGGAAATAGGGCTTTGCTCTTCTCGCTCTTGAGCGGCGTGAGCAGATAGGCGAGGACGTGCAACCCAGGCTGGCTTTGGAAGACGATCTTCTCGCGCCGGTAAGCTGGAAATTCGCGCACTTCGAGCGTCTTGGCTTCGAGCGGCGCGCGCTTCGCGGGAAACCCGCCTATCAGTTCCGTGACTTTCACGCGCAGACGTTTTTGCCACTCGGCGGCCTGTTTCGCGTTCTTCGCGGTAAAGGTCATTCGCAGCGGCGCGGCGTCGTAGAGAGTCCGGCTATAGCGCACGGGATCGAACGCCGCCACGTCCACTTTCGATTCGAAGCCGTCGAGCGCGGTCTTGTAAGGACCTTCCGCGCTTCGAGCCGCCTGCGGCAGCAACGCCGCCCCACTCGCCACGATTTGACCCAGCCGCCGTCTTGTCATTACATGTTCACCGGTAACACTTCCTCGAATATCGATGGCGGCAAAGTAATACCGCTGATCCGCAGCCGTTCGAGGATTTTCGGCTGCACGCCCGTACCCTTGAACCGGCCGAATACTTTGCCGGCATCGTTCACACCGAGCCTCTCGAACGTGAAAATCTCCTGAAGCTCCACCCGATCCTGGCTGAC
>SHUI01000026.1 GCA_009697455.1 Bryobacterales bacterium | reverse complement strand
TGAACTCCGCTAAATTCCAGTTTTACCCCATGTTTATGGGGTCATCCAAATGGTTGGGTGCGCCTCAACCGTCACGCCGATGGCGAGATCGTGCATTGGTCAGGTGGAAACATCCGCCGGGCTAACCTGATCATCGCGGAGTTCTTCGCTATCTACGGCGAATGGCGACAGGCGCGCGCACTTGGCTTCTGTGTAAGCATCGCTCACGCGCAGTTCATGGCCAAGGCGTTTCGGGACGCCGGGATACCAGCTCTCGCCATCACGAGCGGATCGCCTGCGAATGAAAGAACGCAGGCGGCATCGATGCTCCGCACAGGTGAGGTCAATGTGCTGTTCACAGTCGATCTCTTCAACGAGGGTGTGGACATCCCGGAAGCGGATTGTGTTCTGTTCTTGCGACCAACCGAAAGCGCGACTGTATTCCTGCAACAGTTGGGCCGTGCCCTACGGCTTAGCACCGGAAAGACGAGTTGTCTGGTATTGGACTTCATAGGCAATCAGCGGCGGGAGTTCCGCTTCGACCAACGGTTTCGCGCCCTTTTTGGGGGTACGCGCCAACAGGTTGCCAATCAGATCGAAACAGGCATCACACGGCTTCCGGGAAACTGCTATTTTCGGCTCGACAAGGAATCGAAGAAGCTCGTTCTGGATAATCTGCGCACGCAACTGCAGGCAAATCGTGCGCGAATGGTCTCGGAGCTGCGAGAACTTGCGGGTCAACACCAGCGATGCCCCACCTTGCTGGAATATCTTTCCGAAACCGGTTATGACCTGGAGGATGTCTACAAGCCATCAATCGGTGGATGGCATGCACTCCTGAGCGAGACCGAGTTTCTGACGGAACACCCCACCGACACTGACCTCGCCCTTTCAAGGCGTTTCCGGTTCCTTCTTCACATCGACTCCATCAGACGCCTGAGCCTCTATCGGGCGCTGCTTTCCGATACGCGAGCATCGTTGGACACGCCCGAGAGAAGAATGGTCGAGATGCTCACGTTCCGCTTGCTACCGAGAGAAACGAGGAACGAAGACTGCATATGGGACACGGGCCTTAGACGACTGTTGCAGACCTCCTCGGCGAGGAGTGAGGCTCGGGAACTTTGTGACGCCTTGACCGAACGCGTCAAGCTGCACGTGAACGAGAACCCCTCTATGGAAGGTTGTCCGATCTTTCTCCACCGTCAATACATGCGAGACGAGGTGCTGGTCGGGTTGGGGTTACCGCAACTCGTTGGAGCGCGCCACACGCAGACCGGTCGCTTATGGCTTGAGCCGATCAATACCGAGATCTTCTTCGTGACACTGGACAAGTCGGAGAAGACGTTCTCGCCATCGACACGATACGAGGACTACGCGTTGAGCCGGACACGCTTTCACTGGCAGTCACAGAGCACTACGAGCGACATTTCTCCGACCGGTCAACGATACGTGCACCAGCATGAGAACGACGCCCGGTTCCTACTGTTCGTACGGGCCAAGAAGGGTGATCCATTCCTCTTCCTGGGTCCGTTGCACTATGTTTCGCATTCCGGAAGCCGTCCAATGAGCATCCACTGGGACCTTGAGCATCCCATGCCAGCTTGGTTCTTCGAGATCTGTGCCTCACTTCGTGCGGCCTAAACCCGCCGCTGTAGAAGAAATCCATCGCGCGCCTCATGTCGCCACGTCGAGCGGAAGATGGGTGATGTCCTTCAGCCTCTTGCCTGCGATCATGATCTTCAGTGATTCAAGGGAATCGCCGTGACCCAGTTCCTCAACTGCGCTCAGCAACTCCGGCAGCGCGAAGTGATACACACAGTCTATGCCGTCCGTACCCAACGCAATTGCAGAGATGCGACTCGGCAGCAGTTCGCCCGTCACAACTGCCACCTGAGCCGGCTTGCTCTTGCGGTTCCAGATCAGATTCAGCCCCTCCGACCTCGCGTTCTTAGTGCTGTCGCTTTGAATCGTCCACTTGCAGGAGATGCTTGCATGGATCCCTCTTTCGCCTTCGAGGCTCACCACCACGATATCCGGAGTGAGCGTGTAGCCGCTTCGCAAAACGGCCGAAAGCTCGGGATCCTTGCGCGCGGCCCTTTCAAGGGCCACAAGATGGCGGTATTGTTTGAAGTTCGCGATTGTAGTTCGGCCACTTGCCGTTACTGGGTTCACAGTCCATTCACCGCGACGACCGTGCCTCAAGCGCGAGAATACCTGACGGATAAACTTACGCGTAATTATGGCGAATTGATTCCCGGGTATCTGACCAGAAAGCCTTGCGCCGAAGGCTTCGGCGCCTAAACGGGTGAAGACGCTCTTGGCGATCGCGGCGCTCGTGACGTCCGCGTTGGGCCGAATCCCATCCTCATTCGCGCGGAGAGCTTTCTCAAGGAGCGCGTCATGAAAGCTCCGCCTGGCCTCGGCAAAGGAAGTTACGCGTCCGCCGGCTCCGGCGCACAACTCCAAAGTCGTAAGGGGAGACGATTACATTGATGTGACCAGTGTAGCCGGCTGCCACTCTGCCGTGCGAGCCGCCGATTTCTCAAGTACAATGCTGGTCTGACGCTCCTTTTCCCATGCCACACAGCCGGCGGTCATTCCTGCAAACCACAACCGGGGCGGCCCTCGCCGCGCCCGCCTCGCGTCCCAACGTACTCCTGATCCTCGCCGACCAGCTTCGCTTCGATTGTCTCGGCGCACATGGCAACCGCCTCATCCGCACTCCCCATCTCGACCGGCTCGCCGCCGGCGGCGCCGATTTCACCGGGGCCTTCGTTCAGGCCCCCGTCTGCGTGCCCTCGCGTGTCAGCCTCCTCACCGGACGCTATCCGCACAGCCACAAGAACCGCGTCAACTACACGCCTTGCGACCCGAGCGAGATCTTCCTCCAGCGCAGACTGCGGGACGCGGGCTATCAGACTGGCTCTGTGGGCAAGCTTCACTACTTTCCACCCACTGCCGCGCACGCCCGCTCCACGGGGTTCGACCGTGTTCTGCTCGACGATGGCGTCGCCGCTACCGATCCCTATTCGGACTACGTCAAGTGGCGCGGCGCAAATGACCCGAACGCGGCCACGCCGTACCTCACCACGGAGAAGGGCGCGGCCAATCCCTTCCGCGGCGTCATCCCCTACCAGTTCACTCCGACCCACTGGACTGGCGAAGAAAGCTGCCGCATGCTCCGCGAATTCGCCGCTTCCCCGCGACCGTTTTTCCTGCACTGCTCGTTTTTCAAGCCGCACTCGCCCTACACGGTCCCGCCGCCCTACGACACCATGTACGGAAGCATCGACATCCCGCTGCCCCCGCGCATTTCGCTCGATCAGATCCACGAGTTGCCGCTGCCCGTGCAGAAGCAGATTCTCCGCTTCAACCCGCAGTACAACATGGATCGAACTCGCCTCCAGTGGATCTGGCGCAGCTACTACGGCGCGGTCTCCATGGTCGACTACGAAGTGGGCCGCATCCTCGACGAACTCGAGCGCTCGGGACGCGCTGCCGATACGATTGTCATCTTCACGACCGACCACGGCGACCAGCTGCTTGAACATGGACTCGAAGGGAAGAACCTCTTCTACGAGTCCTCCGTTCACATCCCCATGCTGGTTCGTTTCCCTGGCCGCGTCCAACCCGGCGTGGAGCGCGGTCTTGTGGAACAAGTGGATGTGGTCCCCTCAGTGCTCGAATGGTGTGGTCTGCCCGCTGCGCCGCGCGTGCAGGGACGCGGACTATTTCACGCGCGCGACGCGGTATTCGCGGAAAACATCATCCCGGAAGTCATCACTGGCGGAGGCCGCGATTACGCCTTTGTCCCCGGAGAGGGCATCAAGGGCGTGCGGCATCCAGATGCGAAAATGGTTCGCACAGCGCGATGGAAATTGAACTACTATCCGGGCCAGGGCGGCGAACTCTACGACCTCGCGGAAGACCCTGGCGAGATTCGCAACCTGTTCAACGAACCCGGCCTTCAAGCCACGGTACGGGAGATGAAAGACCGTCTTCTGGACTGGCTTATCACCACCGACGAGACCGACCAGATAGCACCCAAGTGGCTGCTCTAACGCCAGGTAAGGAGACTACGCAACCTTGTTGCGGAGGATTCCGATGCCTTCGATTTCCACTTCGACCGTGTCGCCCGATTTCATCGGCAACGTGGAGCCGCTCGTTCCCGTGAAAATCAAGTCCCCGGGGAATAGCGTCATGGATTGACTGATGAAGCTGACGGTGGTCTCGCAGTTGTGGACAAGATGAGACGTGTGATCGTCCTGCACCACCTTGCCGTTGAGGCGGGTCATGATTTTCAGATTGGCGTAGTCGATACCGCGCGCGATGACCGGGCCGATAGGGCCAAACGTATCGGCACCCTTGGCGCGCCACCACTGGACGTCCTTGATCTTTGGGTCGTTCTGCCAGATGCGCTCGGAGACGTCATTGCCGCAGGTGACGCCGAAAATATGATCCCTCGCTTGCTCCACGGTAATGCGTGACGCTTTGCGGCCGATCACGATAACCAATTCGCCTTCGTAGTGAACGTCCTTCGCGCCGGGCGGAATGAAGATCGGGTCTTCCGGGTTCTGGAGGCAACTGGGAGGCTTGAAGAATGGCTCGGGGTTCGGGCGCGGCGGGGCCGATCCAAGGTGACTCCGGTAATTGCCGGCGAGCGCAAGAATCTTGCTCGGCGCGGCGACCGGATGGAGAAGTTTCACTTCGGACAACTTATGCTTCGCCCCTGTCTCCTTCGGACTGGCGAACAGGTCGCCGCTCAGTTGGCGAACGGTGTCCCCATCCACGATTCCGAAAGCCACCACGTTACCCTTCTTGAAGCGGCAATATTTAACAGCCTTCGATTGAGCTAAGGCTGCGGCTGCGGGCGCCATGGCGATTCCCGATAGCAGTTCACGTCGATTCATCATGATTTATTGTTTATATCACGAACGGGAACCCAGGCCGCTCGGGGCCGCTTCGGTTGCTTCCGCGGCTGACGCTTCGATTGCTAGAATGAGGCTTGGAGACAACGTGAAAATAACAAAGTTTGTTTTACCTGCCGCGATCCTGATGGCGGGACTGATCGTGTCGTCGAGTCCCACCCAAGCGAAGCCGGAGTTCACGAGGAAGGAAAAGAAGCCGTGTACCTTTTGTCACGTCGATGCCAAGGCCGCTCCGAAGGAACTGAATGATGCGGGGAAGTACTACACGGATCACGGGATGTCGCTTGAAGGATATAAGGCAAAGTGAAGTAGGCAACCGTCAGCGTGTCTAACCGCGCTCACCGCGGCGGCGAACGTCGATATCGAGGCGTTTGATTTTTTGATTCAGTGTGGATAGCGGAATGTGCAGACTTCCGGCGGTTTCCGTCTGGCTCCAACCGCATTTCTCCAACCGTTCCAGGATTACGCCCCGCTCGTAGTCCGCCACGATCTCAAAGAGGGAAGCGTCCGCGGGCAAAGGCCCTCCATCGGGCTTGTGTACGCGGATGCCGCCTGCCTGGAGCAGATACTCCGGCAGCACGTCGGTAGGTACCGGTGTGTCTGAAGCCAGGACCACGGCGCGCTCAACGACATTTTCCAGTTCGCGGACGTTTCCGGGCCACAGATGATCCAACAGGAGTTGCATTGCTTCCGGCTGGAACTTCAGCGTGGATTCATTCGCCGAGTCTAGAAATTTCTCATTCTCGCGGCAGTATTTCGTAAAGAAGTGCCCCGCGAGAAGTGGCACGTCTTCTTTGCGTTCCCGCAAGGGAGGCAGCGCGATATTGATCACGTTCAACCGGTAGTAGAGGTCTTCGCGGAACTTCCCTTCTTCCACGAGTTTTCTCAGGTCGGCGTTGGTTGCGGCAAGTATGCGCACGTCCACACGAACCGTTTCCCCCGAACCAAGAGGCATGAACTCGCGCTCCTGAATCACGCGCAGGAGCTTGGTCTGCGTTTCAGCGCCAATCGTGCCGATCTCGTCGAAGAAAATCGTGCCGCGGTTGGCGATCTCGAAATATCCCTTGCGCGACTGAACGGCGCTCGTAAACGCGCCTTTCACGTGCCCGAAGAGCGTGGATTCCAGCAGGTCCGGGGGGAGAGAACCGCTGTTTACGGCGACGAACATGGCGTCGGCCCGAGGCGAATTCGCGTGAATCGCCTTCGCGATCAGCTCTTTTCCCGTGCCCGTCTCACCCGTGATCAAAATCGTGGACCGGCTGGCCGCCACCTGCGCCACCATGTCGAGCAGCCTCACCATTCGATCGCTCTTTCCGATGATGTTGGGGAAGGCGTAGCGCTGGTTCAGCGCGCGTTTCAGTTGGCGATTCTCGTGCTCGAGACGACGCCGCGCGATCATGCGATCGATCTCGATCAGCAGTTTTTCGTTGTCCCAGGGTTTCGAAAAGTAGTCGCTGGCGCCGGCTTTTAGCGCGGCTACGGCGGCCTCCACGGAACCATAGGCAGTGATCAGAAAAATCGGCGTTTCGCGATCGCGCTCGCGGACTTCGGCCAGAACCTCCATGCCGGAACGGTCCGGCATCATCAGGTCGAGCAGAACGAGATCGTAGCTCCGAGACTCCAGTATGCGCAGACCTTCGGTAGCGTTTGGGGCCAGATCCACCTCGTAGTGCTCGAGCAGGAGCAGATCCTGCAGGCTCTCGCGGATGTCGGCCTCGTCATCGATAACGAGGATTCTTCCCTTACCCGTCTGGGGAGGCGAGAACGCGGGATCAGGCATTCACCGCGGCCCTCTCCTCTTGATCGGATCCGGCGGAAACCGGTAGCGCGGCTGTGGACCGGGCGGTCTCCGATGGGCCCGCGGCCGGATGACGGGATGGGAACTCAAGATGGAAGCGGGCTCCACCGCCCGAACGGCTGAAAACCTCGATCGAGCCGCCGTGCTCGTGCACGATGCCATACGTTACGGAGAGGCCCAGGCCCGTACCCTTCTTGTCTGTCTTCGTGGTGAAAAACGGATCGTAAATGCGGCCGAGAACGGCCTCGGGAATTCCGTGACCGGTGTCGCTGACATCCACGCGCAAATCGCTCGCGCTCCCGTTTGAAGTACGCACCGTCAGCACTCCTCCTGTATCCATCGCGTCCCGCGCGTTCAGGAACAGGTTCAGGAAGACCTGCTGGAGCTTCCCCGGATTGCCGGTCATGGGGCTCAGTTCGGGCGCGAGTTCCAGATCGATGCGCACGCCCGCTTTTTCCATCTGATGCTGAATCAGCGAGAGCGTTTCCTGGATGACCTTATTCAGGCTTACTTCGACAAAGTCGGTGGTCGAAGTTCGCGAAAAATTGAGCAAGGAGTTGACAATCTCGCTCGCGCGAAACGTCTGCTTTGCGATCTTGTCGAGCATCCTGGCCTTGTGCTCGTCGTCGCCAACCTGCTTGGTAAGCATCTGGGCGTAGGTGGATATCACAGCGAGCGGCGTATTGACTTCGTGCGCCACGCCGGCCGCGAGCAGGCCGATGCTGCTGAGCTTGTCGGCCTGCACCAGGCGCTTCTCGAGCTCGGCGCGAACCGTAACATCGTCGAAGATGACCAGCCGCCCGATTTGCTCGTTGTCTTTCGAGACGAGGGGCGCGATGGCGATGTTCAACGTCACTTCGCGCGGCGCGGGATGACCATTTCCGTTGCCCTTCGCGCTGCCATTTCCGTTGGCCGGGGCATGCACGGCTGGAGGGCGCAGGGTGAACTTGTAGATGTGGTGGATGCCGGTCTTCCCCAGGACGCCGTCGAACTGCGCGGCCAGGTCCGGGGGAAACAATTCGTTAAGCTTGCGGCCCATGGCCTCGTGCCGCGGAATGCCCGTGAGTTGCTCGATCTGAGTATTCCAGCTCTCGACGCGGTCCTCGAGATCGGCCGCGAGTATGCCCACGTTGATCGATTCGACGATGTTTTCGCTGTATTCCTTCAGCCGTTCGTACTCCCGCGCCTTGCGTTCAAGCGAGCGGTACAACTGCGCGTTATCGATGGCGATACCCACGTAGCCCGAAAGCGTCACAAGAAGCTCCAAATCCACGCTCGAGAGAAAATCGCCGTCGTCGGTACGGCTGACCCCCAGGTAGCCAATGGTGCGGCCGCGCACGGAGCAGGGGAGATAGTAGGTGAGATCGAGATCCGAAATCGTCTCTCGCACCGACGGCGGCCACTGACGCGAAATCGCGTCCAACTGGTAACGCGTCCGTTCAAAGAAAATATACGGTTTCCCGTGTTCTTCCGCGAGAAAACGAAGATCGAGCAAATCGCCCGGCATGATCGTCCTTCCCGACCGGTCTTCGAGTCCGGCCGCGAGGCGCAACTGGAACATCGAGGACACGGCTTCGTCCGCCAGGAAGATGGCCACGTGATGAATGGACAGCGTGTGCTTCAGCCGTTCGGCCACGGACGACAGCATGGCGTCGAGATCGGTTTCTGAACTCAGCTCGCGGGCAAATTCAACCAGCGTGAGCCGGTAGTCGTAACGGTCGCGATAGAAGAACTTGTCGAGGCGCTCCTGTATCCAGGTTCGGATAGGCTGGAACAGGAACGAGGCGAGCAGCATCACGCTGATCAGACCCAGATTGCCCAAATCCTTGAAGTTCTTCTGCACGAGACTTCCAAGCGAGAAAACGATGCCGTAAAACGCCGCCAGCACGCACAACGTGGCCAGCGTATAAGCGTATCCCCGCCGGAAAAGGACGTCGACGTCCATGAGACGGTAGCGCACGATGGCGTAGGCGAACGTCAGGGGTATCAGCAGCAGCGAAAGGACGGAAATTCGAAGCGCCGGCAAATCGGGGGCGCCTAACGTGAATGGCGCAACGTACAACACGGCAAATGGAACGATCCCCCAGAACACACCGTTCTCGAGCCAGCGCAATTGCCGCCGCACAATTGGATCTTCGGCACGCTTTCGTTCGCGATTGAGCGCAAAGCCGCCGGCCAGATAAAGAACTGTCCAGAGAAGCAGCCAGATGCGGTCGAGGGCTATCCGCAACTCGATGAGCGGGATGGTGACAAGCAAGCCGCCCGAAGCGGAACCCACGTAGATGGCCAGTAGCAGGGCGGCCGGAAGATAAAGGCTGGTGACGCGCAGTTTCGAAGAAAGCCAACGGCGGCGCTCTGGAAACGTCAGGCAGAAATGCAGAAAAATAGTGGGGGAAAACAACCCCGTGACGACGTTTCCCCAGTAAATCACCTTGTCGAAATTGTTTAGCTTTCCCGTGTAGTGGAAAGTTGAGAATACGAACGAGGCGAGGCAGAGAACGTAAAAGTGCCTCGCCTTCGGGGCGCTCCCGCGGCGGAAATAAACAAACAATCCAATAGTCAGATAGGCGAGGCCGACGGCGTAAAGGTAGTAAACCGCACTATCCGTAAACGACTCGCCGACGATCACGTTGGCCTTGAACACAACCCCATCCCGGCGTATCTGATACTCGGCCTTGTTCCAGGTTCCGACACCCACCAGCACCTGCGTCACAACGCTCGCCCGCTCGACGGGAGCCCCGTTGATCTTCACGAGTTGATCCCCAACGCGCAAGCCTGCTTTCGCAGCCTGGCTTCGCGGTGCCACAAGCAGGGCGGTAATCGCGTTTCCGCGGTCGATCCAGGTGACGCCGTCTTCAGGAAGATGAAAATTCTGCTGCTGGTGAAAGTTGATTCCAGCCGAAATGACGGCGGCCACCGTCAGCACGGTGAGAATCGCCGTCGAAAGCTGAAATTTGAGTTCCTGAAGCATCGAATTCCGGCCGAGCCTCGCGATACACCACGAGAGAGTAGGCTCTTGCACGCGGAATGCCACTGTAATACGGCCGCCCGACTCCCCAAGAATACCTTGTTTTTCTATTACTTACAAATTTGCATTTCGCGAAATTTGCTTTTTGGGAGACGCCACTACCGGGAAGTGTAGAGGGCAGCGCCGTCTTGGGCGCCTCACACCCGATGAATGGCTCTCACGGCCAGCACCGGGTCGTGCTCGATGATGCTCAAAAGCGTCGCTGGCGCTCCGGTGGGGCGTCGGCGGTCCTGTTCCCAGTTTTGCAGTGTCTTGACGCTTACACCGATCAGTTGCGCAAACGCCGACTGCGAAAGGCTGGCTCTTTCGCGAATATCCCGGACGCCGGCAGGTCCGATCACAGTCCGGCGTGAAAGTTTTCGCTCGCCACGCAGAATGGCTCCGGCTTCGCGGACGCTGCCCGCGAGTTCTTCAAACATCCGTTTTTTCATTATCGAACTCCTCATGGCCTCCGTCGACGACGGTAAAGGCCAAGAATGGCGTATCACAGCGCATGGCGAGTCAGATTGCCTTACGCCGCGGTCGTAATCTCGACTTCGCCTGTGATGCTGGATGGCTCCGGAATGGGTTCTCCAAACTGGCGTAGCGTATCCAAGTGGCCTTGAATCGCTTCACGGATGTTGTGGGTCGTTTCATCGAGTGTGCGGCCGGTGGTCATGCACCCCGGCAGATCCGGGACATACGCGGCCCAGTTGGTCTGGCCGCGTTCAAATACTACAGCGTATTTCAGGCTCATCGTTTGTCCTCCAAAGCCGCACACCTCAGGATCGCTTTCAGCGTTCCAATTGGAATCTCATCGCCGGAATTGCTGGGACCGTCACGACGTGTGGCTTCGTTAAATGCTTGAAGTGGCGGTGGCTGCCGGTTGTTCTCACGTGTTTCCATCCGTCGGACTCGATCAATCGGATCAGATCCCGAACCTTCACACATACAATTCTAACGGAAACCCTAATCCCGTTGAGCGCTCCCAGATTTGAGGTTGCGGCGGGAGTGGAAAAGAGTTGCAAGTTTCGGATTTCCGGGGCGGTAACTGGCAACTTCCTATCCGAGCTTCAAGCCGGCAGATCGATTTTCTTCAGATCGAACTCGCCCATGCCCAGTGCGCCAGCGGAAAATTTCGCGGAAAGTGGGCCCCCTTGTGGCGCTGCGCTACGAGTGACTTGCGATTTACGGTTGGCTTCGTCGCTCGCGAGGAATTACCAGGATCTACTCGCGAAAAGCGACCCAGTCACCCTCTATTCGAGCACAAGGTTTTAACCGGAAGGTCCGATCACAGTCCGGCGCGAAGGTTTTCGCTCGCCGCGCAGAATGGCTCCGGCTTCGCGGACGCTGCCCACCAGTTCTTCCCACATCTGTTTTTCACCGCCGAACTCCGGCTCGATAGTCCTGGCGAACTGCGAAAATACCTTGACTCCTGCGCTTCCCGCTTCGCGATATGCCCGCGAAATTCTCTTCCGCAGGTCAAAAGCTGAAGCGTAAATTGAAGCGGATGGCGCGTTCGCCGCCTTCCACCGCGCCGCTGTTGCTAAGAGCGCTCGTGACCGTCATGAACCCACCCGCGCTCGCGTTCGCGCTCGGATTGCCGAACTTCGGCGTGTTGGTGAAATTGAATGCTTCGGCGCGAAAAGCCATTTTCCAGCGCTCGGTCAGCGAAAAATTGCGGGCGAGGCCGAGGTCGGCGTTAATCAGTCCCGGGCCGCGGAGGTAGTTTCGGCCGGTGCCTCCGAAGCGTACCGCTGAGACCGGTGCGAATGCCGCCGGATCGTAGTAGGGTGTGTTGCGCCCGATGCCCGCGGGTCTGTCGACCGCCCCCTTGATTTGATCGGCCGTCTGGCTGCTGCCCGGAGCGTTGAGCGAGGCATTCGAAGCGGTGACCGTAAATGGCGTGCCCGTGTACGCGCTGAAGATGCCGTTGAGCTGCCAGTCCTTCAATAGCGCCCGTGTTACGGCATTGCCCATGCGCGATTGCTTTGGCGCCTCAAGGATCCAGGCCCAGCGCAGCGTGTGGGTCCGGTCATAGCTGGCGGTTGCACGATTGCGTCCCAGCACGGACGGCGCGTTGAAGAAGAAGCCGCCGGCGGAATCGTCCGTCCAATTGATGGCCTTGCCGAAAGTGTAGGCGATTTTCGTCGAGACGCCGGCAGAGAGGCGTCTGTCCAGCCGCGCCTGCAGCGAATCGTAGGTTCCGGTCTGAAAAGGACGGATCACCGTAAGGTCAACCCGCCGTCCGAAAGGCGTGGAAAGTGGACGTCCGGCCGCGCCGCCGCCAGGCTCGGCGGCGTTCGCGTTGATGCTCGACATTTGATGAATTGTGCGCGTTGCGACATAGCCCGCGGAACCAATGAAGCCCCATCCGATCTCCCGTTCGAGCGTAAAGTTAAACGACTGGATATAACCTCGGCTGAACTTGCCGGGCAGCAGCGTCTGCGTGGTCGCCGTGAGCGGAAGCGCGACCGAACCGCTCGTGAAATCCGGATTCGCAATTGCGGGAATGCCGCGTTCGATCGGGCTGTAAGGGAGGAACGTGGTGGAGCCGAGGAAATCCTGGCTGACCATCACCGGAAACGGGAAAAGGAACGATGCCGCCAGGGGATACGGCTCGTAGCTGATGCCGTATCCAGCGCGCAGAACCGTGGATCGGCCGATACGATACGCGATGCCGAGGCGCGGCGCGAACAGACGCTTGCTGGCGGTGATGCCTGCGCCCCGCGGCACATTGCCGTAGCCTCCCACAAAAACTCTGTCTGTTGAGAAATCATAGCGCTCGATGCCCGAGTTCGGGCCGCGTTGCATGATGGGAAAGAATTCCCAGCGTAGTCCCATCGTGAGCGTCAGGTTGCGGGTGGGCTGCCAACGGTCGCGGAAGTAGAGGCCGTAT
Organism: Bryobacterales bacterium; assembly: GCA_009697455.1. Classification (GTDB taxonomy): domain Bacteria; phylum Acidobacteriota; class Terriglobia; order Bryobacterales; family Bryobacteraceae; genus SYKU01. The sequence goes on along the minus strand of SHUI01000026.1, from coordinate 16,271 downwards.
TGGCGCTCGAGAGGGTTGGAGGGGTCGATCACCTGCACCGCCTTGCCCAGTTGCTGCGGCAGACCGAGCAAGTACGCCGCGTAGGCGTTGAACTGATTGGGCGCCGCGCCCCCGTTAAGGGCAGTGACGCCGCCGTTGAAATCGAAGCGCCCCCGAGGGCCGTTGCTGCCGGTCTCCGGATGGTAATGGCTCAGACGCGCCCGCGTGAGATCGATGCCGAAGCGGATGTCGTGCCTGCTCTTTTGCCAGCCCGCGTTAGCCGATACCGTAACGGAGTTGTCGTTCACATACTTCGGCATATACGCGTATGGATTGCCGTAGTTTTCGTAACCGGAGATGTTAAAAATCGGGAGGCCGGACTGCCGCACGTTGGGGCCGTTCGTTCCGGGGATGCCGAGAACCTCCGAACCGTAGTTCGTGCCTGAGTCGGAGTGGACGAGATCGAGCGGGTCGTGACTGAGCGAAAGGTTGCCGTCAATGAGGAAGCTTGGTGTGACCAGATGCGTCCCCGCCAGGGTGATGACTCGTGCCCGCACTTTGCCTGTGCCCGCGCCGCCTCCGTTGATCATTCCTTGTCCCCCTGCCGCCCCGAGACTATAAGCTGAGGAAACCAGAGCGTCCATGACGGAGACCTTGCCCCAAATGGCTGTCTTGCGGGAGAGGTTGTAGTTAACCTTGGCGTCGTAGTTGTCGCGGTTAAAGGATGTCGGCGCGGAGGCGAAGAAGTTGCTCGCAGTGCCGAAGAGATTGGCGTTAGGCGCCAGATCCTGCAACTTGCGCGTAATGGCGCTCTGGCGGCTGAGGGGGATGGTGGCGTTTGGGAACGGCACACGGTCGCGAGCGTCGGCGCCGCCGGTGGCCGGGTCGTAGATGTTGGTGCGGTAGGCGGAGAAGTTACCGGCGCGCTGGTCCGCTGTGGCCAGAGTGGCGAACCTCGAGAAGTTGGAGCGCTCACGCATTCCTTCCCAACTGCCGAAGAAGAATAGTTTGTTTTTTACGATGGGTCCGCCAATGGTTCCGCCGTAGGTGTGGAAGAGGTACTTGGGTTTCTTGGGGTCGACGTAGAAGAAGTTCTTCGCGTTGAACACGGAATTTCCAAGGTTTTCGAAGAAGACGCCGTGCAAATTGTTCGACCCCGATTTCGTCGCCACGTTTATTGCGGCGCCGCCCGCAAAGCCCTGCTCGGCGTCGAAGGAGTTGGTGGAAACGTTTACGGTTTCGATGGACTCGACAGGCGGTACGTAGAGCGTCTGGTGCGGCAGGTGCGCGCGCATGTTATAGGCGCCGTCGAGACGCGTGTTGTTGTTATTGCGCGTGGTGCCATTGACGTTAGTGGTCAACGCCCGTCCGGGCGAGCCGATCACGGCGTTCTGATAGCCCGCGGGCGTTGCGCCGGGCACGAGGTTGAGGAGGGTTTGGTAATTGCGATATCCCCCGATAGGGAGCTGCGTTACCTCGCGAGCGCCGAGCTCCACGTGCACATCAGCCTTATCGGTCTGCAGCGGCGTGGTGCCGGCTTCCACGGTGACGACGTTGATCATCTCACCGACGGCGAGTTGGATGTCGGCGCGCGTAACGGTGTTGATCGTGACCTCGAGGCCCGAGCGGCTGACGGCCTGGAAACCCTTCACCGAAACGCGAACCACGTACGCTCCCGGCGCGAGGTTGGTGAGTGTGTAGACACCGGAGTTGCTGGTGACCGCATCGCGCGTCTGTCCCGTGGATGGTCGTGTGATGGAGACCGCCGCCCCCGGAATGACGGCGCCCGAAGTGTCTTCCACGGTCCCGGTGAGCGTGCCGTAGAGCACCTGCGCCCGTGCGCACGACGCTGCGAGCAGCGAGACAATCAACGCGAAACGAAACATACAACCTCCAAAAGAAATCAGGAACCCAAAAACGGAACGTAGCTCAATTGGTTCGGCTCTATTCTCGAAACACCGCACTCTCGCACCACGCTACGACAAGCTGATGCGCCCCGCACGCCACCCCGGACTCGTCATCCAGACGCAAGAATAGCTGCTTTTTCCATCTCCTGCAAATTCGCATGTAGCGATATGTACCGATGTGCGTTTTTTCGATGATGCCACAACCCGGAAGTGTAGGGCGCCTCATGCGGCAGGTTCTTTCGCGAATGGCCCGAACGTGGCAAGGGCGGCTTGCGACCTCCGGAGAACCGGTCCGGCCTTTCGTACGCAGCCCAAATAGACTGATATTCACTGGAAGGGAGCGATTCCGCCCCGCCGCAACTCTGAACGAAAGCGTCCGCTCCGAAACAACGCGCACACTGGTGCATCCCGCCATCCCGGCAAGATTCTGCGACGCTTCGGGGTTGCCGGGTATCATATACCTATGCGACGACGATACTGGGTAAGTGGTGCCGGCGCGGTTACCGCCGCGGGCCTTGCAACCGCCGCCTACCGCGTCTCTCCCGCCTTCTGGAACCAGTTTGGCCGTGAAATCGGACGTCCGGTCCTGCCCGCTGACAACATTCCGAACCCGAAGGAGTGGCCCGATCGGGGCGTTTATGCCGCATGGCTTGGGCATGCAACGGTCCTGCTGAAGATCGACGGTTTCACTCTCATTACCGACCCGGTGCTCGGCGAGCGTGTCGGAATCGACCTTGGTTTCTTCAAGCTCGGCCTTAAGCGTCTCACGGCACCCGCGCTGCGCTCGTACGAACTGCCGGCCATCGATCTGGTCCTGCTCTCTCACGCGCACATGGACCACATGGATACGCAAACCATCCGTTCGCTCGAGAGCCGGAAAACCGTCGTCGTGACCGCGTCAAAGACCAGCGACATCTTCCGCGCCTCGCGCTTCAAGCGGACGCATGAGCTTGCATGGGACGAGCGTGTGCGGATCGGCCCTGTCGAAATTCGCGCGTTCGAAGTCAACCACTGGGGCGCGCGCATGCGTACCGACACCTACCGAGGCTACAACGGCTACGTCATCGAATCCGAAAGCGGCCGGCGCATTCTGTTTGCCGGAGACACGGCGCGCACGAACGCGTTTCGCCAGCTTCGCTCCTCGAAGCCTTTCGACCTCGCCATATTCCCCATTGGCGCCTACAACCCATGGATTCGCTTTCACTGCTCGCCCGAGGAAGCCTGGAGGATGGGGAATGACGCGGGCGCGGAGCGCTTTCTACCTGTTCATCACCAGACCTTTCAACTTAGCCGCGAGCCATTCCTCGAGCCTATCGAGCGTTTCCAGGAAGCGGCAGGCCGGGAAGCTGGACGCATCGCGGTCCGCGCGATCGGTCAGGAAATCCGGCTCTAAGCGGCCTCTGGCTTCGCTCGCCTGGATACGGACAGGCCCGCGATGGAACCTGCCCAGGCGAGTGCGCTGATCAGCGCCGTCAAGTGCTGCTCTCTGGTCCCGTTGTAACGCATCTCGATGCGCGCCGATGAGGCTGGCGCGGGATGGAGAACCATGAATCCGATGTTATCCCTGTCGATCCGGATCGAGTGACCGGCCTGCGTCGCCGTCCAGCCCGGATCGAACGACACCTGGAGCGAAATCACGTGTCCGGCTTGAATGGGACCCTCAATCGCAAGCGAACGGGTTCCTTGCCATTCGACCCTCAGGCGCGCCACGGAGTTATCTCCGATCGCCGCTACGTACCTGGCCAATTCCGGCTCGTAACCCCGAAGGAACTCGCCCGGCAACTGGTCCGGGCGCACCAGGTGCGCGAGCGAAGTAAACGGTATCCGGTAGATGACGTCGCCTTCCTCCCGATACACCTGCTCCAGAAGGCCCTCGAATTCCGCAGGGTGCTTGTAGTCGCGGTAGTGCTCCTTCGATGCCGGACCGTGCACAACCACGTATTCAACTCCCAAGGATTTCATCATCACGATCGCGTTCCGCCCTTCCTCGCCGGGCGCGCTGCCCGTCCCCGTCCGAACCCGAAACGCCATTTGGTGCGGAATCCGGTTGCTCAATCCCGATTCGAATGCGCCGCCGACCTGCGGGATGTCGAACCACATGTTCAGCCTGTAGCGCAAGCCGCCGGACGCCATCACTCTGCCGGCCGGATGCCGTTCGTCGAGCCAGCGGGCGAGACGATATTCCACCGTCTGTTCTTTCGGAACCGGCTTCCATTTCTCGTGGCTGCGGGAAACGTACGTGAGCGCATCCGGCGCGCCGGTGATGAGCATCACAGCCGCCGGTCCGATGGCGCAGAACCGCGTGACGCCGTTACCACTTCTCATCGCCAGCCGGAACCACGCGAAGAGAGCCAGGAGCAGAAACATCGAGAACTCCAAGGCGTAACGGTGCGATTCCGGAATGGTGTCGATACCGTAGGAGTAACGGACCTGGACAATCCAGCCGAACAGGAGGCAGGCGAGCGTGACGAAACACAGGTAGGTCTCGCGCGGCAGATAGCGAAGCAGGATCAGGCGCAGCAGGACCAGCGACGCCACGCAGCCGCCGAGAAGCGCGTACTGCGGCGTACGCAGGTCGAAGTTGAGCGAGTCGGTGGTCCAGTTGAAGGCGATGTTCCGGATGAACGCCGGTGTCATCCAGAACGCGGCTAATAGCCACGCCAGCGCTCCAGCCGCAATCACGCGGCTAATCCGGAATCCGCTCTCCTTCCGCATGCCGGCCGCGGTCAGCAACATCGCCGCCACGGACAAGGTCAGCGCCAGGGCGGCGACCCAGTTGGTGAGCGCTACGGCGGCCGCCATCATAGCCGCGATCAGGAGCCGCCGGAAACCCGGGGAGGCACCGGCCGACCAGATGGCCACGAGTGCCGGAGGCAGTAGCGCCAAGCCGACCGTGTGCGGGCCCTCGCCGTACTTGACCAGCACCTGGAGCCGCCACGGCAGATAGACATCTCCGCGGTCGCGCGAGATCGCTTCAATCAAACCGTACAGCGGCGAGAAAAAGGTATAGGACAGCGCCGCCCCGAACGCCCACCAGCGGCTCCGCGTGAAGTACCGGACAAAGAAGAACACGCTCACCGGCGCGAGACAGGCGAAAGCCGTCGTTACAATACGATGGGCATGAGCCGCGTCGAGGCCCGGAACGATCCATAGAAGCGGCGCGGCCAGGTAATGCACCAGCGGCAGATAGATGAGGGCCGTCGGCATGCCGCAATACTGCGCCGGATTCCATCCCCATGGGTTCGGATGCGCCGCGATAAAGCGCAACATGGAGGCGTAACCGCCTTCGATCGATCCGCGGTATGGCGGATCGCCGCCCATGAAAAGCGGGGAGTTCAACCACGCGTTCAGTAGCAGGATTGCAGCCGCCGTCAAGAGGCTCCAGGCTCGCTCGATCTGTTTCAGGAGGGTGCCTCATGACGGCCGGGCCGTCTCACGATCAGAGCAATCAGCCCCGCTGCTGTAAGCAGCGTCACCGCCCATCCGAATCTGTTCCAATGCGGAACCGGAAAGTACAGGCGGATGCGATGTTCCCCGGGCGGAGCGTCGATGCGCATGAAGCCAACCACATCCGGTCGAACGTCAAGGTTCCGCCCGCCTTCGACGGCACGCCACTCAGGATCGAAACTCTCCTGAACGATTAACGACTCCCCCGCGCCGAGTGTTACCTGAACGTCCATCGCATCGGTTCCGTCCCACTTCAACGATACCGGTGAATCCGGTCCGTGCTCGATGGCATCCGCGTAGGCGCCGATGTTCTCGATATCGTAGCCCGTGCGAATCGGTTTCAGCTCGTCAAACCTCCGCCGGTCGACGACGCGCGCGAGCGCCGGGAAGCGGCGCGGAACGCGATAGATTACGTTGCCGCGGCCGTCGTCATAGAGCACCGGAAGGACGCCGGAGAACTTCTTTGGATTGGGATAGTCGTGATAGACCTCTTGCGACGTCTTGTCGCTCACGATAATTGCGCCGGCTCCGAAAGCCACCAGCCAGTCGACGGCCAATTTCGGGTTCTCCCCGGCAAGCACTTCCGATTGCATCATTATCGTCACAGGATTCAACTGGCCCTGATCGGACCCGCCCCCAACCTGGGCGAGATCGTTCCACGCGTTGTACCAGAGCCGGATAGAGCCGGCTGCCATCGCGCGCGTGTCGGGATAATTGCGGACCATCCATTCCTGTATCTGATATTCCACGCGCTGGCGGTAATCCGGTTCGCGGATGTAGATATCCCTTGCCCGCCGCACGTACTGGCCGGAGACGCTGAAGCTCGCGAGAACGATCAGCACGGCGCAGGTTTTCGGGACCCACGACTTGCTGAATAGGAATCGCGGGGCCATCCACGATGCGCCGTTGGTCCACAGGCGCCTCACGCCCTCGACTGCGAGGATGATTGCCGTCAGATCGAGCTCCGGGATCAGCCGCTGCGGCTCGCCGATGACCCTGAAGCTCAGGAAGTGGTTGCCCACGACATTGAGCGAGAAGAACAGGAAGGCGCCCCAGACGAAAACGGGGTAGGCGAGATGCGGTTTCCCGCGCGCGCGGCGGTCACTGACAAGGATGTAGACGACTGCCAGGGCGATCGCCACCCACAGCGACCAGCGGTTGCCGTGCTGCGCCACAAACTGCATGTTGTACAACGTGATCTTGAGATACGAAGGCGACAGCCAGAAGGCGGTCAGACCCCAAGCTGACACTACGATAGCAGCCGCCCGAAGCCACATCCAGTCTTCCTGATGGGTAATCCACAAGCTCCAGCAGAGGACCGGGAAGAGAATCACCAGCGCGGTTGCGCCGTAGAAATTATTGGAGAAGACCAGCGCGCAACTGAGCGCCGCCCCGGCCATTGCGATGGGCCGGTATTTCTCGATCGCGCGGAAAGAAAACGTCAACGCGAAGCCGATAATTGCGAGCGCCGTCATGTGCGGCCCTTCGCCGTAGCGGATGAGCACTCCGAGCCTCTGGGGAACCAGCAGCCAGGCGTCGTCGCGGACCTCCTTCAGGACGAGAAATGAAGGCGACAGCAGCGCCGTCGCGGCCGCTGCCAGCCATGCCGGCCAGCGCTCGCGGCCGCCGATCCGCACGAGGAGATAGACGCCCGCAATTCCCAGCGCGTAGAAGAAGGCGATATAGATGTGATAAGCGCGCGCGGGGATCATTCCCGGATAGATCTTGACGAGGAGCGCCGTTCCGTAGCGCAACGCGGGCGGATACACGTAATCGAAGCGCGTGCCGCAATACCACAGCCGTTGCCACTGGGGGTGCGGCCAGTTTTCGGCGAGGAATCGCCCGTCGGCGATGAACGTGCTCTCGATGGACGACCACTTGTCGAGATACTTCACCCGATAGAGAGGCGCAATAAGCGCGGACGCGGCGAGGAACACAATCGCGAAGTCGAGGACGATAGCGATCTTTGGACGATTCAGGAGTTTGCGGATGTGCGAAATTCTCGTGGAGGCCAAAGGAAGATACTAGCGTTCCGGCGTTCAGAACACAAATCGGTTTTCGCCTGCCGCCCGTGAAGTTTGCCGTGGCGTTTACTTCATGGACATCGGGCGGGCGACGCTCGTTTCGGACAGCCGCTCCGGCGGACAAAGTCAGCACCGCGTGGATCGCGTTTTCGCGGATGGGAGATCCCAATACACCCAAGCTGGCGCGCTGGCCGAAGTTCAACCCCAGGGACTGGCCCACCTTGGTGTTCGCCGCCGCGCAGGTACAAGGGGGCCATCTGGGCGATCGCCCACAGGCTCTGCCGCCTTGTCTGGAGGATTCTTCACGATGGGGTCAGCCACATCGAGCAGGGCGAGGAAACGACTCCGCAAGCAAAGAAGCGCCGCGCCCAAAGACTTCGGATACCAAGTCACCGTCGCGCTTATGCCGCCGCCAGCGGAGCCCGTATCCCAGAGGTGATTTTCAACAGAGCGGGGTCATTCGAACCTGGTGAAAGGCCTGATCACGCTGGAGGGATCATGCTCGCTGCCGAACAACGGACTCCAGCCGGAAGACTTCGGCAACATCCCGTACCTTGCGATGAAGGGCGACTACGCGGCAACAAGCACCGCGTGCCAGACCACGGTTGACGCCATCCGCGCCCGGCGCGCTGCCGGCCAGGGAACGGCGAGTGCGGATTACCTCAAGCTGGATGAAACGGGTCCGGTCTTCCGGGGGATAACCCACATCATGATGATGCTGGGGACCAATAACCTCGAAATCGCGGACGTGATCCTGAACTGGGTGGAGCGCAGCCTGTCGCCGAAAAAGAACGGCAAAGCGAAGAAATCACCCGCTACCGGAGCGTCAGCACAACGTAGTACAGCATCATCGAAATGGTCAAGACGCTGGCGGTCCAAAGGCCAACCGTCACCCAGCGGCTCGGCACGACTTCCGGCGGGAGCTTCCGGTAACGGAGAAAGAGCACGCCCACTGCGATGACGGGCAGCATCAGCGCCTGTGCCGTGCCGCCGATCCGCACCATCGTGACGGGAGATTGCACGGCAAGGTACAGCGCCGCGGGAATACAGGTGAGGAGCCAGACGAAGCGGCGGCGGTAACGGATCCGCGCGGCGTAGTCGTCCGCGGGGAACATGCCGAGGAGACGGCACATGTCAGCGAAGACGCGGGAGTGGGCGGCGGTGGCCGCGAAGATCGTGCCGTAGAGGGTCGCGATGGCGCCGAGATAGAAAAGCCAGAGCGCCCAAGGGCCGAGCGTCTGGGTATACATTTTGGACAACACGGGGATCATGTCTTTGGCGGCCGGGACGAGTCCCTGCGGGTGCAAAATCCCCGCCCCAAGCAGGTAGAACGCCAGCGTGGCAACCGTGTAGATGACCATTGACGCGAGGATATCCAGGTTCATCACGCGCACCCACCCCTGGCACCGGCGGCGCCAGGCCGGAGAATTTTCCCTGACGCCCGTGAAGCGCGCATACCCTTTCTCCACGCACCAATACGGATACATGAACAGCTCCGTCGCGCCGACGCCCGTAATGCCGAAAACGGCGACAGCGGTCGCCATCCCCTTACCTGGAAGACGGAAGCGGAGCCCCTCCGCGAGCTGGCTCCAGGAGAAGTGCTGCGGCATCCGCATCAGTAGCAGGGCACACAGGAAGGTTAGTATTGTAAAGAGAGCCACCTTGAGCGTGGCCAGCTTTTCGACGCGATCGTAGCCGCCGCCGAGCAGGAGCAGAAGCGTCAGCGCAAGCAGGGCGACGACCCAGACTGGAACCGGGACAGCCGGAACCAGAATGTTGAACACCTGGGCTACGCCGCCGAACATCGCGCCGATCTGGAAGAGCGTGACGCAGGCCATGGCCGCCCACACCCACACGATCCAATTGACCTTCCATCGCGGACCCGGGAAATGGTTGAACGCTGCCAGGCCGGTTTCGCCGGTTGCAATGGTGTAGCGGCCGATTTCGGCCTGGATGGCGGGTTTGACGAAGCAACTGAAGATGATGATCCACAGGGCGAGGTAGCCGACTTCGGCGCCGAGCGTAGTGGTGGCGATGAGCTCTCCGGATCCCACGATGGAGGCGGACAGGATCATACCCGGCCCGATACGGCGCAGCGCGGAGCTGAGCGATTGAGGCGGCTCCGCGACATCTTCGGGACAGAATCGATAGGGGTCCTTGAGGACGGCCGGTTGCTCTGTGGGCATTTGCGCTAGTGTACGTGTTGGGATGGCCGATCGCAACCCGCCCGGGACGCGTTGCGGGGATTCTCCCGCTTCTCAGGGAAAAGCGTGGAGGCATGGTGGCATAATGATCTCCATGCCTGCTGTCCTCGATCATGTCTTCATTTGCACGGCGATCGGCGCGCCGGCCGCCGGGAAGTTGAGGCAACTGGGTCTTCAGGAAGGATCGCCGAACTGGCATCCCGGTCAGGGCACGGCCTGCCGCCGTTTCTTTTTTCACAACGCCATGCTGGAGCTGGTTTGGGTCGAGAACGAGACGGAAGCCAGGAGCGAACAGACGCGCGACACCAGACTGTGGGAACGCTGGTCCGGCACCGGACGCGCCACCTCGCCGTTCGGGATTCTTTTGCGGCCTGAACCACCCTCCTGGAACAAGTGTCCGTTCGACTCATGGGATTACCAGCCAAAGACTATGCCGGGCCTCTCGCTTCAGATCGCCACCGCGACAGGCATCGAGGAGCCGATGTGGTGCTACATGGAAGGCGGCCGGCCTTACGCGGAAGCGCCACCCGAGAGACGGCAGCCGATGGACCATCCCGGCGGTTTCCGCGAGATCACCGGTGTTCGCATCGTAGGCCCAAGCCTTCCGGAAACGTCCGTTACGCAAGCGATGGCGCGCGAGAACGTGATCGCGCTTGGGATCGGGGCGGAACACTTGCTGCAACTGCAATTTGACGATGGAAAGCGGGGCGGGCGCACCGATCTGCGACCGGATTTGCCCCTAATCTGCATCTGGTAGTCTCACGTCACGGGCATGCAATTCATGCATGGGTGTTTCCGGATTTGACTGGCACGAATTTGGCCAGCTGGGTCTTGCGTTGAACCCATTCGCCCAGGTAACGGCGCCGCAGGCTGCGCCGGGGGAAACGAGGTGCCCTGGCCACCGCCGGATGGCGAAGTTGACAAAGCGTCCGCGCGCGCCGCGGCGCAGGTACAGGCCCGCGGTGGGATTGTCCTCCGGACCCTGCCCAATGCACTGTTGCCGAGCAGAATTACCGTTGTACATTGTTGGACTAGAGAAGGGCGTGGCGAGTTCGTTGAACTGACTGTTGTCCCCCTCGACACCGCGCGCGCCTGGAGCGTCGGGGCTCTGGTAGCACACCGCGTACTGAATCTTGCCGCCGTGATGCCTGCCTGAGGACTTACCGCCCTTGAAATCTCACCAACCTGCGACCGAGGTTCGATATACTGGACACAAAGTCATGTCACGCACAACGCTCCTGGGGCTCAGCTTCGCCGCCGCGGCTTTCGCGCAAACCGGTCAGATCACGGGTCGCGTCACCGATGGTACGGGATCAGTCATCCCCGGCAGTTCGATCGTCGTCACCAGCGCCGCCACGGCCATCGAGCGGCGGACCGTGTCGAACGAGGCCGGCTACTACAACGTGTCGCTGTTGAAGCCGGGCGAGTATTCGCTGCGGGTCGAGCAGCAGGGCTTCAAGACGGCGGCACGGGCGGGAGTCACGATCGAGGTGGATCAGCGTGTGGAGTTGAACTTCACACTCGAGGTCGGCAACGTATCGGAGCGCATCGAGGTAACCGCGCGGGCGACGCAGTTGAACACCGTGGAGGCGAGCCGGGGACAGGTCATCGACAATCAGCGCATCGTCGACCTGCCGCTCAACGGGCGCAACTACAACGACCTCGCGCTCCTCTCCCCAGGCGCGTCGCAGCCGGCCCGCGGCGGACGCTTCGGTGGATTCTCATCGGGAGGCATGCGCGCCACGCAGAACAACTTCCTGCTCGACGGAGTGGACAATAATCCGTACGAACTCGCTTCCGCGCAACGACGGTCGGAGATGGTCCAACCGTCGATCGACGCGATCCAGGAGTTCAAAGTGCAGACCAACGCGTACTCGGCTGAGTACGGCAGGTCCATGGGCAGCGTGGTCAACGTGACCACCAAGTCCGGCTCCAACCAATTGCACGGCAGCGCGTTCGAGTTCCTGCGCAACGAAAAGCTCGACGCGAAGAACTTCTTCGACCCCGCCAACCGCGCCAAGCCGCCGTTCAAGCGCAACCAGTATGGCTTCTCCATTGGCGGACCGGTGATCATTCCGAAACTGCTCAACGGCAAGAACCGGATATTCTTCTTCGGCGACTACGAGGGCACCAAGGTTCGCGAGAGCGCGACCAACACGAATACGATTGCGACCTCCCGCATGAGGGGGGGTGATTTCGGCGATCTGTTCGCCGAGCGCGCCCGTGCGATCCGCGATCCGGACAACAACGCCCCGTTTCCCGGCAACGTGATCCCGGCGGCGCGAATCGACCCGGTGGCACGCACGCTGGTCAACCTCTATCCCACTCCCCAAAGCGCCAGTGTCGCGGCGAACTATCTCCATCTCGCGCCGCGTATCCAGGACGTGCATAAGTGGGACGCCCGCATCGACACCAACATCGGATCGCGAGACAACGTCTTCTGGCGCCTCAGCCAGCATAATTCCGACAATCCAGCGACATTGTCACTGCCGGCGCCTGCCTATGGCGGCAACTTCTTCGATTCGATCGTCGAGGGCATCAACACCGGCGCGAACTGGAACCACGTGTGGACGCCCAACCTCATCTCGTCGGTGCGCGGCTCGTGGGGATTCGCGCTGTTCAAGCGCGACAGTCCGAAAGAGACCAATGGCGAACTGCTCAACCAGAAGTACGGCATTCGCGGCGGGAACAACGCGATCCCGGGCGGATTCTCCAGCATGGGAATCACCGGATACACGCCGATCGGCATCGGCGGATTCAATCCGGTGGACCGCGACTCCCAGAACCGGCAGATCGCCGCCGACTTCACGTGGAACAAGGCGAAGCACACTCTCAAGTTCGGAACCAACATCCTGCGCAGCCAGAACAACATCTTCAACATACGGACGGAGCTTGGCGGCTACTCCTTCAACGGGCAGTTCACCAACGACGGAATGTCCGACTTTTTGCTCGGACTCTCGAATAACTACACCTGGAATACACGGCTCCAGGTGGACTTGCGAAGCCTGAGCCACGGCTACTTCATTCAGGATGACTGGAAGATCTCCCCGCGCCTGACCGCAAATTTGGGCGCGAGATACGAGGCGGTGCTTCCCTACGTCGACAAACGCGACCGCATGGGCATTTTCGACATCACTTCGAATCCGGAGAATCCACGGCTTATCTACGCGGGCACGGAGGGCAAGGACCGGTTCAACCGCGCCATGTTCGCCACCGACACGAATAACTTCATGCCCCGGGTGGGCTTAGCGTACAAGCTCAACGACAAGATGGTGCTGCGGTCGGGCTACGGGATTTTCTACACGACCTTCGAGCCGTTCGGCGACGCGGAGTATCTGATCGGCAATCCGCCGAACGCGTACGGAGTATCGTTCGCGGCGAGCGCGACGGCTCCAGCCCTGCTGCTGCGCAACGGTCCCGCGGATGGTTCGCTCACGCTGGCCCGCGCAAGTGGATTGCAGTTCGTGTCCTACGAACGCCACGCCGACATCGGTTACGCGCAACAGTGGAACTTCAATATTCAGCGCGAGTTCGGTAGGGACTGGATGTTCGAGACCGGTTACTCGGCGTCCAAGGGCACGCACTTGATGCAGCGGTATGACGATAACTTCTCGCCGCCAGGCCCGGGGAATCTGAACGCAAAACGGCGTTACCAGAGGGCTGAGATACCCGGCACGGGAATCGTCACTTCACCGCTCGGTCCGGTCCAGGGATACCACAATAACGGCAACTCCACCTATCACGCGCTGGTGTCGAGCCTGGAGAAGCGATTCTCGGCGGGATACACGATCCTTCTTTCCTATAGCTGGTCGAAGGCGATCGGCGACACATGCGGGGGCGGCGGCGGCGACTCGGCCGGGTGCGGATTCCAGGATCTGCGCAACCTGCGGTTGGAGAAGGGTGCGTTGAACGAAGACGTGCCGCACCGGATGGTGGTGAGCAGCCTCTACGACCTGCCTCTGGGCAGCGGCAGGAAGTGGGGTTCCGGGATGCATCCGGTGCTGCAAGCGGCAGCCGGCGGCTGGTCGGTTGGCAGCATTGTGACCGCGTCAAGCGGACTGCCGTTCAATCTCACGGTGAGCGGAAATCCGGCCAACTCGGGCAGCATCACGGTGGTGAACCGGCCGGACGTGGTTGGCAACTGGCGGGATGGGACCCGGACGGTGAATCGCGACTTCAACGTCGACGCTCTTGTGGTGAATCGCCAGTTCCAGACCGGGAACATGGGGCGAAATGCGATCCGCGAGCGTCCGCAGTTCAACTGGAATTTCTCCGCCCTGAAGGATTTTCGCCTGCGCGAATTGCTGCGCCTGCAGTTCCGCTTCGAGGCGTTCCAGTTCACCAACACGCCGCGGTTCAACGTGCCGGGAGCGGTGTTGGGAACGGCGACTTACGGACGCATCACGGGAGCGGATACGCCGCGGAACTTGCAGTTCGGCGCGAAGTTGGTCTGGTAGTCCCGCCGTCCGCGGCTGGCGTGGATGGTGAGCGGGCCGTCGCCCAATCTGAATGCGCACGCCGGCCCGCTGACGGCCACTCGGGATTTCGTGGAGCGTTATCACGCCGAGCGGAATCATCAGGGTCTGTCGAACCGGATCATTCGTCCTGGAGGGTGCCACCTTGGTACTGCCAGCGCTATCGAACGGCGTCAGCGCCTGGGCGGCATGCTGAATTACTACTACCCTCAGCAGGCCAGTGGCCGGAAAGAGGGTCTCGGTACGGTTAGCCGTGGGCAACTTTCCAAGTACCGCGTCAACCCGCTGCCGGCGCTGGTCAGGTGAAGATCTGAACATCGCCAATTTTGAATCGCGGCGAATCCTGCCGGCGTCGGGCTGCCTCCGGACAAAGCGATGGGATAGCTTTCCTCGCCATGCTTGTTCGAGAGAACGACCGATCAACTTCTGGCTCCCCATTCTGGAGGACTTTCGAACTCTGGCTGAAGATTCCGGGATCAGTCCGTGAAAAACTTGGGGCGGATTTCGGCTTCCGGGACGAATCGGGACGCCTGGCGGTATATGGCGTGGAGGGTGCCGCGATCGATCTCGCCATGCTCTGTGCGAATTCCTGAAAGCCGAATTCGCTGAGGATCATCAGGACTCGCGTCCTGACAGCCCTCGCAGCTTTGGCATCAAGCTACGGCTTCAAGTTCCATGGTCGCCAGGATCGTCGGGTTGCTGGAGAAACCGAGAGCAGCCAGATCGCCCTCGAGGTGCAGCCCGATAGCCTCGCGAATATTCGCCGCCAGTTCATCCAGAGTCACCGCTTGCGTGACCACCGGCAGGTCGAGGCACTCGGCCACAAACTGACGGTCGCCCCTGCTGATCCGGACTTGAATCGTTCTTCTCATCGGCGTGCCCGCCTTTAGTTCCTAGTATGCACAATCTAGCGGGCGGAGCGAAGGGGTAGGCTCCATGTTCCCCTCGACACTGCAAGCCACAATCGGCGGTGACTTGTCAGGCAGGATCGGCTGGCTCCCCACCTTGGACACGTTTCGAACTTTTCCGGCGTGAAATGGGATCCGGCCTAACTACCCCAACCGCCCTATCGCCAACCACTTCGGCCCAGTGTCGAGGCCCTCATCCAAACTGGGTACCCCGGCCGAACGCATCTCGTACAAGCCGGGAGGCGAGAGCATTTCACAAATCGGATCTAGGGTATACTCGACATTCGAGGGTAGCCCCTGGAAAGTTTCTTGGAAGACCTACGAAGAATGGTAGCACATCGCCTGAAGAGTTTACACTTCCTTACTCCGTTGCCGCACTCTTGCCTAGTGCGGACTCGACTCGCCTCGCATGTATCGCCGTCGATAGCGACGGCATGCACGTTGAAGTAAATGGACGAGTCGTAGGAGATGAGAGTTACGATGAGGTTGCCGGGCTTGCTTTCAGTGCTGACTCAAGACACATCGCGTTCGCCGCTCGCCGAGGTAGGACGTGGAAAGTCGTGTTCGACGGCAAAGAGAGTTCTGGTTGGGCTGCGGTTGGCCAATCGGGCCCAATAATTGCGCCGGATTGTAAGAGCTGCGTCTACTCTGCCATGCGAGATGGCGAATGGTACGTGGTTTTCGGCGAGACAATACAGGGACCGTATGAAGAAATCGGCGAAGGGGGAATTGCAGTCTCGCCAGATTCTACACGACTAGCGTATGTGATCAGGAAAAATGGCGCTTGGTTGATGACGGCGGACGGTCAAGTGTGCCCTTCCTTTAGGGGTATTACGAAAGCCAGTTGGACCTTCTCCCCCGATAGCAAGAGATTTGCTTATATAGCAACTATTACCACTGGAGAACTGGCGGTAGTCCTCGATCAAGAGCCACAACGCCGCTGGCCGAAGGGCAGCAACGCGGGCATGAATGAGGAGATGTTCTTCAGTCCTGATTCGCGAAGGCTCGCGTCCTAGTGGGCCGCGGAGGAAAGTGGTTCGTTGTGATCGATGGCATTCCTGAAAATAATTACACTACCCTGTTATCGCGCAGCCCCCAGGCGTCGCCAGTTTCCTCACCAACTGAGGCACTACTGCCGCGGAATTCAAGGTTTAGGAATAACTTCACTTTTAGCCCAGAGAGGCTCTTGCAAAATTCTGGAGTTCGGACATCCATTCTGACAGCAGAGGGGCGTCGTTTGGCTGCTGAGCGTACTTTGTCGCGAATGCCGAGCCGTTGAATCAACATTTTTTCGCTCGAACCTGAACGTTCCCGGATTTTCGGCACG
>SHUI01000317.1 GCA_009697455.1 Bryobacterales bacterium | reverse complement strand
GGCTGCCCTACCGTGGCGGCGGCCGTTGCAGCGCATGGCGGGTGAACGCCCGCCTGGGAGGCATCGCGCACGCCCGCTGCCGCAGTCGGCGCCGCAGCGCCAAAACGCTCCGGCCTCGCCTCATATTGCTCCATGTAGGCCTGCAATTCGGGCGCGGTCGAAACGTCTACCGAGGAGGCCAGAAATTCCAATATCAGCCGGCGGCTCAGCCGCACACGTTCGGAATCCGTCTTCACGACCATCCCCGGCTCGGCTTTTCTTGAGCAGGCGGGCACCAGGGCCCGCGCGCCTTCCAGCTCCACCACACAGATGCGGCAGACATTGACCGGCGTCAGGTTTTCCAGGTAGCACAGCGTGGGCGTGGAAATTCCCAGACCGCGGCAGGCGTCAAGCAGCGTGGAGCCCTCCGGCACGGTGACGGTCTTGCCATCGATGGTGATCTCGATCGGCTGTCGCGTCTCCGGCGGAGGAATCACGGGCAACGGCCCGGCCGGCACGGGCGTCCGAAGTGAGGGTGCGTCGGCGCTCATGCGGACTCCTTACTGAAAAGTTCCCACTTGGCAAGCGCCGACTCGACCGCGCTGGAGGCAGTCTGCCCCAATGCACAGATCGAAGCGTCGCGCATCGCTTGCCCCATCTCCCGCAGCAAAGTGAGTTCGCCCTGCCGCTCACCCAAGAGTCGGCCGCTATCCAGGCGGTGCAATAGTTCCTCCTGACGTACCGTTCCCACGCGGCAGGGAACACACTGGCCACAGGATTCATCCCGGAAGAAAGCGGCGATCCGCAGCAAAATCTCTGTCAGATCGACGGTGTCATCAAACAGCCCGACCGCGCCGGAGCCCAAGGTGACTCCCCGGGCTCGCGCCCCTTCGAACGTCAAGGGGATATCCATCTCCTGAGGTGAGACAAACACGCCCGCCGCGCCGCCGAGCAGCACGGCCTGAAGTTTCCCGCTTCCCCCAACACCTCCGGCAAGATCAATGAGCTGGCCAAGCGTCGTGCCGAATGTAATCTCGTAGACGCCCGGCATCTTCACGTGGCCCGACAAGCAGAACAGGCGCGTGCCGGTGGACCGCTCGGTTCCTACAGCAGCGTAGGCAACGCCGCCCTCGAGCACGATCCCGGGAATATTGACGAGCGTTTCGACGTTGTTCACCAGCGTGGGCTGGCCGAACAGCCCCTTTTCGGTCGGGAATGGCGGCTTGTTGCGCGGTTCGCCTCGATAGCCTTCAATGGAGTTGAACAGTGCCGTTTCTTCGCCGCAAATATAGGCGCCCGCGCCGCGCCGAATCTCGATGTCGAAGGTGACGTCGCTGCCCAGGATGTTCCTGCCCAGCAATCCTGATTTGCGGGCTTCACCGATCGCGTGCGCCAACCGCTCCGCGGCCAGCGAGTACTCGCCCCGGATATAGAGATAGCCGAGCTCGCAGCCGGTGGCGAATCCGGCGATCGTCATCCCCTCAATGACAGCAAAGGGATCATTCTCCATGAGCACGCGGTCCTTGAATGTGCCCGGCTCGGACTCGTCGGCGTTGCAGACCAGGTATTGGGTGCGCTGGGGAGACCGGCTTGCGCACAACGCTTTCCACTTCTGACCCGCTGGAAACGCCGCCCCGCCCCGTCCCAATAGCTTGGAATCCATCACCTCACGCACCACAGCATCGGGACCAATTTCCAGTGCGCGACGGAGCGCCTGAAAACCGCCATTGTTCTGGTAGTCGTCCAAGCTCTCCGGTGAAACTTTTCCAACGCGCCGCAGCAAGCGCAATTGTGGCTGGCCGGCCTGCGGTACCGAGACGCGAACGTCACTCACCTCCGGCGGCTTGCCCTGAATGCCCCTCGTGCCGCGCAGGATCCCCTGGATTGTTTCCGCGCTGGCGGGAGCCAGAACTTCCTCCGAAGGGGTTTTTCCGGCCACGGACGCGAGTGCCGCCGGAGCACGCTCGCACAGGCCGAGGCAAGGGCTTCGAAACCAGGCGGCGCGGCTGTCGCCGCCCGGCGACCCGGCTGGGCCGTGGGCCTGTTCCATTTGCTTGCATAATGCGGCGGCGCCGCGCGTCCGGCAGGCAACGTCATCGCAAACGTGCACTACAACCGGAGGCCGTGGCTTGACTGAGAACAACCCGTAAAAATCCGCAACCCCGAATGCTTCCGCCGGAGGGACGCCGAGCCTTCGGCAGGCGTAGTTCAGAGCGCCCGGGCTGATCCAACCGATGTGAGACTGGATGGAATGCAAAACTGGCAAGAGGAGATCGCGGCTGGCGGATATGGATGGCGGCAGCGTCTGGTCTACCGCCGAAATTTCCTCTGGGCTCGGTTCGGCAGCGGTGAAGTGAAGATCCAATTCGTGTCCTCTACTCGGGATTACGTGGACTTGACCGACTCGAATGCGGCCATCTCGGCGGTCGGCAGCGGGGCATCCAGCTTGTCGATGCGAATCGCGGTCGCCTTGAATTCCGACGTGCCCGACTTGGGATCCACGGCGTCAATGGTCAATTCGTTCGTGGCGACCTCATCGGGGAAGTGCATCGTCATGAACGCGAGCCCAGGCCGCAATCCGGGGTCGAGCCGAACGGGCGCGATCACCGATCCACGGCGGGACGTGATCCGCACTCTCTCGCCTTCCGCGAGGTCATATTGCCGGGCATCTTCCGGAGCGAGATCGAGGGTCTCGCCCCATCGCAGCGGGGAGGCGTAGCCGGCCGTCTGAACACCGGTGTTGTAGGAATCGAGACGCCGCCCAGTGGTCAGCCGGATCGGATACTGCTCATTCAAAGTATCCACGGGTGGCGCGTATTCAACCGGGCAGAACGGCGCCCGCGGGCCGACGAGAGGAGTGGCCCAGAGCCGGGCATGTAAATACAATTCGCCCGGGTGGGACTCATCGTAGCAGGGCCACTGGATTCCGTTCATCCGCTCCAGACGGGCGTAGCTCATTCCCGCGTGCATCGGGCTTAACTGTCGCAACTCATTCCAGATGTCTTCCGAACGGGGCTGGCCCCAATCATGGCCGAGGCGCCGCGCCAGTTCGCAAAGGATCTCGATATCGTCGCGAACACCCGCCGGCGGCGACAAGGCGGGCCGTGTCCGCTGAACTCTGCGCTCGCTGTTGGTGACCGTTCCCTCCGATTCACACCAGCCGGCAGCCGCCGGGAAAACAACATGGGCGAGTTCGGCTGTGGCCGTGAGAAAGATGTCCTGCACGACAAGACAGTCCAGGCCCTTCAGAAGCCGGACAGCCCGATGCTGGTCCGCTTCCGACTGGGCGGGGTTTTCTCCTATGACGTACAGCGTATGCAGTTCGCTCCGCTCCATGGCATCGAACATTTCGTTCAACCGCCATCCGGCCTTGGGGGGAATCTTTACGCCCCAGGCCCGCTCAAACTTCGCCCGGCGCTCGTCATTCTCCACATGCTGGAAGCCGGGCAATCGGTCCGGGATGGCACCCATGTCGCCGCCGCCCTGCACGTTGTTCTGCCCGCGCAGCGGGTTCAGCCCGGAGCCGTAACGGCCGACGTGCCCGGTCAGAAGCGCAAGATTTATAAGCGCGAGCACGTTATCTACGGCGTTGTGGTGCTCGGTGATCCCAAGCGTCCAGCAGATCTGCGCGCGCCCTGCCCGCGCGTAAGCGTGGGCGAATTCCCGGATCTGGGCCGCCGGCACGCGGCACACCAGCTCGGCATAGTCGAGCGTATAGGGCTCCACCGCTGCGCGATACCGCTCGATGCCGCTCGTCGCGTGCTCGATGAAGTCGCGGTTTTCGAGGCCCGCGGCCAGAATCTCACGGGCCATCGCGTTGGCTAGAGCAATGTCACTGCCGACATCCAGGCCCAGCCATATCTCCGCCCATTGCGCGGAAGTGGTGCGGCGAGGGTCCACCACAAACAGCTTCGCGCCCCGCTGCACCCCCTTCAGCACACGGTGGAAAAAAATGGGGTGCGTCTCCCGGGCGTTCGATCCCCAGAGGGCAATAAGGTCCGTTTCCTCAATTTCCTGGTACGAACTGGTGCCCCCACCCATTCCGAATACCGTCGCCAGACCGGCGACGCTGGGGGCGTGTCAAGTCCGGTTGCAACTGTCGATATTGTTGCTCCCGATCACAGCCCGCGCGAATTTCTGGGCCAGGAAGTTCAGTTCGTTAGTGGTCTTCGAGCAACTGAACATTCCGAACGCTTGAGGGCCAGACTTCTGGACCGTTGTCTGTATGCCTTGCGCCGCCTCGTGGAGCGCCTCCTCCCAACTGGCGGGACGAAGGGTTCCATTCTTGCGGACCAGGGGTGTCGTGATTCGGCCTTTATTCTGTTTTGCCATATGTTTGTTGCTCCGGCGGGTAGTATACACCATCAGTCCCCACCGGTTAATCTCCGGCAAGGCTCGCCGAGAATCACCGCATTTTCCGCCGTGCTAGTGGACTGGCGCCAGCGAGGGAATCAGGTCGAAGCGAGGTCGCGTCTGGTACTCGCGCAAATAATTCTGATATTCCAGAGTGTCCGGAGTCTTCTCGCCCGGGGCCTGCGGATAGCCTGACATCCCGCGGAACGGCATCGGCTCGACTGTTTTTGAGTACGCGGTGTTCGGCTCGCCATCCTTCGCCCAGCCGTGGGTGTAGAGGAAGAAAGTCCGCTTCCATCCGGGCCGCAGGGGCGGCAGGTTCTCGGCCTCGAACTCGACCGTCATCTCGTCGCCCGTTGACATCACCACGAGGTGATCGTCCGCCTTACCGAGCAGGTCGCGAACATCGCCGTAGCGAGTGTAGTTTCCAATCATGGGATTCCACGGTGCATCCGACATGACCTTGGTGTATTCAAAGTGCTCCGCCTTGACGCCTTGCGGGTCGAGCACCGGCGTCGAGAAACCGCGGTAGTGCAGGTCGGCGGAGGCGAGCGGAAGTTCGTGTGTCGCGGCTGCCGGAGTTTCCTCAGAAGTGAAGAAGACTTCGTCCCAGTAAACGCACATGTTGGTCACGATGCGCACTTCGCGCCGGTCGCCGAGGAATTTCCCTGTCAGATCGACCCGCATCGTGCGGTCCGTGCCGCTCGGCAGGCCCATGTCCGGGATGACGGTCTTCCATGCTCCCGCTCCGTCGCGCACCTGGAGGTATGGCAGGGTGAGCTGTGCGGCGCGATTCGAAACCAGGGCACGATGCGAATTGGAATCGGTCCAATAAACCC
>SHUI01000025.1 GCA_009697455.1 Bryobacterales bacterium | reverse complement strand
ACGCGCGCTGGAAGAAGACGTTGATGGCCAATGTGCTCCAGGACGTCAAGGCGAAACCCGAGGCCATCCTGGGCGACTTCTCGAAGCCCGATCCCCTGGTGACCTTCAAGAAGGAAGACATCGTTTTCACCTACGGCAGTAAGTGGAAGCAGCGCTACTTCACGAAGATTGGAAACGACTACTTTGTGTTCCCCGTCCAGTGGGACGTGAAGGCTGGAGTATGGCGGCGTTATTACGTGCGAGACGGTACGGACTGGTGGACTGCCCACTATCCGGCGGACCAGATGAAGCGGCCGACCGGTCCCACCTGCGACGGCTGTCACTCCACGAATTTCAAGATTGAGGATAACTCTGTCACCGAGTGGAACGTTGGCTGCGAGAAGTGCCACGGAGCCGGTGGAGCGCACGTCAAAGCGCCCTCGAAGGCAAACATCGTGAACCCACAGCGGCTCGATTCGGTGCGTGCAAACGACGTCTGTATTCAGTGCCATTCGCAGGGAAGGCCGCTCGCGAATCCGTTCAACGGCCGCTACTACGATTGGCCGGTTGGATATCAGCCGGGAGACCGGCTTAACGGCTTCTGGGAACTCGAAGAACATAAATTGGGCGAGACTACGTTTACTCACTACCCGGATGGTTCCGCCCACAAGAACCGCATGCAGGGTAACGACTTCGTCGCCAGCACGATGCACAATCGCGGCGTACGGTGTTTCAATTGCCACGACGTCCACGGCACCAGCCACAGCGCCGATTTGATAAAGCCAGGCAATGCGATGTGCCTTCAGTGCCACGGACAGGAATCGCCCAATGGGCCGCGCGGGAGTCTCGCGGCGCACACGCATCACGCGCCTGAAAGCGCCGGCAGCCAGTGCGTGGAGTGCCACATGCCGAAGATCGCGCAGACGATTGAAGGGAACAACGTGAGGAGCCATACCTTTGCGTTCATCTCTCCCGCGATGACGGATAAGTATAAGATCCCGAATCCGTGCACGTCGTGCCACAGTGACAAGACCACAGAGTGGGCGCTCAAAGAGATTCAGAGGTGGCCGAACGTTTCTCCGTGGCGCGTTGCAAAATGAAGCTGTGCGCGTTGGCGCTCACCGCTGCGGCGCTTTGGGGCCAGGGCTTCTCCATTTCCGGCGTGGTCGTGGACCCAAGCGGCGTTCCGGTTGCGGACACACTGGTAACGCTCGGGCGGCGCGGCGAGGTCCCCAAGAGAGAAACCTCAACGTCGTTCGAAGGCTCCTTCCTCTTCGATCGCGTGAGCGCGGGAAACGTCGATCTCGAAGTGCGGCGCGCGGGTTTTCGAACGGAGATCCTGTCCGTCAAAGCCGGGCCGAAGACCGCTCCAGTCCGCATCGCGCTGAAGATCGCGGACTTGCGCGAAGAACTGACGGTGACCGATCCAGCGCGAGCCGTGAACGCGAATACGTCCGACAACCTGGACGTGGTCCGGTTCGATGTCGCCGCCTTGGACAATCTGCCGTCGCTGGGCCTCGATCCCGTGGCGACGGCCGCGCGCTTTCTCGATAATGCGTCGCTTGGATCAAACGGAGCGGACGTCGTCGTGGACGGCATGCCGACCTCCGAGCGCGGCGTCTCTTCGTCGGCCATCGTCGAAGTGCGCATCAATCAAAACCCGTACTCCGCCGAATTCGCGCGACCGGGGCGCAGCCGGATCGAAATCATTACTTCACCGGGCGCGACGGATTTCCATGGCACGGCGAACCTTCAACTGCGCGACTCCCGGCTCGATGCGCGGAACCCCTTCGCTCTCGTCAGGCCGGACGAGCGACGCCACGTCTTCGAAGGTACTTTCACCGGGCCGCTGGGAAACGGGAAGAAGACATCGTTTCTGCTGAGTGCCAATTACGAACGGGCGGATCTGGCGGCCGTTGTCCTCGCGCGCACTCTCGCCGGCGAGAGGCGTGAGAATTTTCCCACGCCGGCGCGAAATACGTTTCTCTCGGCGCGGTTGAACCGTCAGGTGTCCGCCAACAATCAGCTCTCGCTCCGCTACGAGTACTTCGTGGACGACGTGAAGGGTCAGGGCGCCGGCGGCTTCGTCCTGCCGGAAGCATCCTCCGATCTTCACAACCGGGAGCATCATGTCTACGTACAGTTGCGTTCCGTTATCAGCCCGCGACTCGTTAACGAGGTTCAGACGCGCAGCGGCCGCCACCACACGCCGACGGTGAGCCGGAAGCCGGGCGTCGTCAAGTTGATCGTGATAGACGCGTTTACGTCGGGTGGCGCGCAAGCGGACCGGTTGCAGACGGAGAACCATACGCAGTTTCACGAACTGCTGACGTGGGCCGCCGGCAAGCATCTTGTCAAGACGGGCGCGACCTCCCCTGACATGAGCCGCCGGGGCCAGAGCGATCGCACCAACTTTGCGGGCACGTACACGTTTTCGTCGCTCGAAGATTTCAGACTTGGGCGTCCATTTTCATTTCAGCGCCAGCAGGGCGAGGGTTATCAGGTGTTCTGGGAGAAGATCGTCGGGTTTTTCGTCAATGACGATTTCCGCGTCCGGCAGAACCTGTCGCTCTCAATGGGCGCGCGATGGGATTGGCAGAATTACGTGGGCGGCGTCCACAATTTCACGCCACGGTTCGCCTTCGCGTACTCGCCCGGCAAGGGGCGCAAAACGGTGCTTCGCGGCGGGGGCGGGGCGTTCTACGACCGTTCCGGGTGGCGTCCGCTTGCGGACACCGTGCGTTACGACGGGATCCGTCTCCGCGACGTTCTGATCGCGAATCCATCCTACCCAATCCCCGCGTCCGGTGGGGCGCTTCCGTCGAATCTGGTGCGCTTTGCGGCGGGAACGAGGCTTCCGTACACGGCGCAGTACAGCATCGGCTTGGAGCGGCAGTTGCAGAAGCAGGCGAGCCTTGCAGTGACCTTTATCGGATCGAAGGGAGTGAGCCTCTTTCGTTCGCGCGATGTCAACGCGCCGGTCCTCCCATTCACAACTCGTCCAAATCAGGCAGTGGGCGTGCTGAGGCATTTTGAATCGTCCGCGAATCAGAAGAGCGAGGCGCTGGAGTTCACGCTCCGCGGCAAGTTGACGAGTTGGTTCACTGGGACGGCGCAGTATGTGTTGGGACGGGCGCGCAACGACACCGGCGGGATCAACGCGTTCCCGGCATACAGTTACGA
The DNA here is from genome assembly GCA_009697455.1 of Bryobacterales bacterium. GTDB lineage: Bacteria > Acidobacteriota > Terriglobia > Bryobacterales > Bryobacteraceae > SYKU01. Next base: position 25,801 of record SHUI01000025.1, on the reverse strand, counting down.
TGTGGCGGACGAGTGGGGCCGCGCCGATTTCGATGAGCGGCACCGCTTCAACATGGCCGGGTCTTTCAAGAGCGGAAAGTGGATCAACTTCGGCCTCATCGTTTCCGCGAATGCGGGGCGGCCGTTCAACATCACGACCGGCTCGGACGGCAATCGGGATGGGTACGCGAACGACCGGCCTCCCGGACTGGGACGCAACACCGGACAAGGACCGGGCGCGGTGACGCTCGACGCCCGCTGGTCGCACGATTTCAAACTGGACCGCGCCGTGGCCACGTTGGCGTTCGACGGCTTCAACGCGCTGAATCGCACAAACTACGCCGGGTTTGTGGGAACGCAGACATCGCCCTATTTCGGGCAACCCGTTTCCGCGCGTCCGCCGAGAAGGATGCAGGCAACCGTGCGTGTGCGATTTTGAGCGACGACGCCAGCCACTGCCTATCAACGGGATCCCAATTTTGGAATGGAACAGATTCAATTCCATCTCGCCGTCGCGGCCCGGCAAGATCTCCCTAAGTCCAACGCCACTCGCTCGCGAGCCTTCCCCGGGCATACAGCGATAATGCCCTGTTATCGAAGCCATCCCACTGTGTCCGTGCTTCTTTGCCGTCCGCGGCTCGAAGCTGAAGCCGCCGTCCGCGGCGTCTCGATCACGAGTTCGCCAAAATCGCTCTTCAGCGTAGTGGGCGTCGTGCCATTCCGCGAGTTCCAAGCCGGCCGCTCGTTTCGTAGCCCAAGTGGTTGCTCACTTCCGCACTCACTGCGCGCTCCAGAAGCGCTTGAGTGAGTTGTTTGAGAGGACCTGCGCTGCCAATAGTTATCCGCGGCGGATTCTCAACTTCGGAATTCAAGTTTGAGCACGCGCAGCATCGGACTGAGCGCTTCAGCGCGCCGCGGCGGCCCCGAGAACCGGCCGCGTCGCGATCGCGTTGCGGATAGTCCCCAGAATGCGCTCCCTCTCTTCGCCGGCAAGAGTTAATTTCGGCGCGCGAACGGTCTCCGAGCCCAGGCCCACTTCAGCCATCGCGAGTTTGATGTACTGCACCAATTTGATGTGGGTGTCCAGGTGGAGCAACGGCGTGTACCATCGGTACAACGCGCGTGCCTCTTCCCAGCGTCCGGCGGTGGCCAGATTCCACAGCGCCTGGTTCTCGTCCGGGAACGCGTTCACCAAACCGGAGATCCAACCCTTCGCGCCCAGCAGCACGCTTTCAAGCAGCAGGTCGTCGACGCCGCTGAAGAGAATGAAACGGTCGCCATACAGATTGATCAGATCCGTGATGCGCCGCACGTTGTCGGAGGATTCCTTGATGCACACGATGTTCGGCTCGGCAGCCAGATCGCCGAACATCGCGGGCGTTACGTCCACGTAATAGGCCGGCGGATTGTTGTAGATCATGATGGGCAACCGCGTGGAACGCGCCACTGTGCGAAAATGCGCAAGTGCCTCGCGCGAGTCCGACTTGTAAATCATCGCGGGCAACACCATCAATCCATCCACGCCGAGTTTGTCCGCGTCGTTTGCGAACCGGCAGGCAAGGCGGGTCGTGGTTTCCGCGACTCCGGTAAGCACAGGCACGCGCCCGGCCACGGCCTCGATCATCGCCTTGAGCACGGTGAGCTTCTCATCGTACTCGAGCGCCGTGTTTTCCCCTACGCTGCCGAGGAGCACAAGGCCGGAAATACCCGCCTTGATCATAATGTCCAGGTGACGGGCAGTAGCTTTCAGGTCGATTGATTCGTCCGGGAAAAACTGCGTAGTGGCCGCGGGAAAGACTCCATTCCAGGAAACAGTCATGAGTCAAAAGATAGCATTATCGCCGGTTCGCGTCATAGAACCGCCACGTCGACCGGAAATCGCGAGCGAGCGGCGCCTTCGTCAGGCTGGCGCGGATCATTTCGATGGGAATCCGGTTTTCCATCAGAATGGCGTCGTGAAAGGCGCGGTTGGTCATCTTGCCCGAGTCGACGAGTTCGCGATACAGTGCACGGATTTGAAGCCCGCCCAGCATATAAGCTGCCTGATAGAGGGGCGAATAGCTGCCGTTCAGCGAGCGCCGCACTTCGCCGGACGCGTTGTCCCGCTCGTGACCCACGCGCTCCACCAGGTATTCCACGCACTCTTCCGGCGTCATCTTTCCGGTGTGAAAACCCAGCGAGAAGACGATTCGCGCGCACCGGTGCATGCGCCAGAACAGCGCGCCCACGCGGTCTTCCGCCGACTGCTGAAACTTCATATCCCACAGCAGCATTTCCCAGTAAAGCGACCAGCCTTCCGTCAGGAACGGCGTCGCAAAGAGCGACCGGTATGCCCGGTGCCGTGCGGCCATGAACTGCTGCAAATGGTGACCGGGGATCAGTTCGTGAAACACCGTCGCCCGCGAGAAATGGGTGTTGTTTCCTCGCATGCTCATGAGCTTCTGCTCGTGCGACATGCCGCTCGCCGGATAGGAGACGCTGATGATCTCCCCGCCTGTGAAGAATGGATTCACGAGTTGGCGTTCGGGAGTCATCATGTCCATCTTCCAGGTTTCGCGGGCTAGCGCGGGGATGGTGACCAGATCGCGCTTCTCGACGAAGCCAATCGCTTCGTTCGCAAGATCCCGAATCAGCGTGGGTTGCTTACCCGGTTCGACGAAGCGGGTCTTCACGAATTCGAGCGCCTTGCGCCAATCGTCACCATAGCCCAGTTCGCGCGAGGCTTTCTTCATCTCAGCTTCGCACCAGGCATACTCACGGTTCGCGAGATCGATCAGCTCTTCGGGCGAATACGGAATCATCTCGTAGGCGAGATCGCTCAACAGCGCTTCACGTCCGATCGGGTTGCCGGCGATTTCGGCTGGATCGCCGCGCCTCCTTCCCGCGATCTTCTCCCGCAGAAACGCGGAGTATTCCTCCAGGGACTTGTCCGCCGCCTTGTATGGCGCGTCCACCCACCAGGTGAACAGCGGGTCATAACCGTTATAGAAAGTGAACCAGGCTTTGAGCGTGCGCCGCAGGTTTTCGATATCCTCCGCCGCGCGGTCCGCCAGGTGTTTCGGGGTACCCTGCTTTTCCGATTCGACGCTTTTTCGAATCGCTTCCGCGGCCTTCTTCAAAGCGTCGAGGGAGGTTGCGGCCTTCTGGGAATCGAGCGGTTCCATGCGGCGCCGCGCCTCGTCGAGCGCCACGATGGCGCCGGCAAAAGGAACAAGCGGCGCGGTTTCGGCGAAGGACTTTTCCTGGATATCGAGCTGACGGATTTCATGATGCAAATAATTCCGGAACAGCAAATAATCCGTGCGATCCGCCTGATCCAGCTTCTCGAAATTGTGCTTCTCGACCCGCGCCAGCCATCCGCGATGGAAGGTCCGGAACCGCGCGCGCTTCGCGGGCGAGATGTCGTTGGTGTCCGTCCTGGCACCGCGTTCCGGGGAGTAGAGGCGCAGCAAACTGCCTCGGTCAGCGCCGTACTCTTCGATCAGTTCGCGCAACCCAGCATCCGCCAACGCCCCTGACAGGATAAGAACTGATACTGCTTTCCTGATCACCATGGCTTTCCCTGCTTCCCGCGTTTCCCTTTCGAACTGGCGCGCGGCCGTTCCGCCTTCGCCACGGCGAACTGCAATTTCCGCTCCTCCTCATCCACGCGGTCCAGACGGACGCGCAGCCTGTCGCCGATCGAGAACTCGGTGCGCGTGTTAGCCCCGACGATCTTTCTGAGGCTCTCACGAAACGTATAACGGTCGCCAGGCAAAGTATCAATAGGTATCAATCCCTCGATGAACAGATCTTCAAGCTCCACGAAGACGCCGTACTTGGTGACACCCGTGGCCAGGGCATCGAATTCGTCGCCCAGACGCCCTTCCATAAATTTGATCTTCTTCCAGGCGACCAGTTCGCGCTCCGCCTCCGCCGCCGCGCGTTCCGATTGCGAACAGGAACCGGCAATCGGCCCGAGTTCCGCCGCCGGCGGTCCCGCGCCGCCGAGCAGCCTATGTACGATCAGATCCGGATACCTGCGGATCGGCGACGTGAAGTGCGTGTACGATTTCGCCGCAAGCGCGAAGTGTCCCACGTTATCGTCCGAATACTTCGCCTGCTTGAGCGACCGGAGCATCTGCTGGCTCAGGATTCGCTCCTCCGGCTTGCCTTCAATTTGCGCGATCAGCTTTTGATAGTGACGCGGCGAGATGCGTAGAGAAGGCTCCGCCAACACCACGTCCTTGCGCTGCCTCTGTCCGTCACGGCGCTTGTCCGCGTAGGAGAACTTCTTCACCGGGATCGCGCCGATGCCTAATGAGTAGCCGAAGTGCGACGCGATCTCCTCGAATTCCATGACACGCTTCGGGTCCGGCTGTTCGTGGATGCGGTAGATCGAGGGCCCGGCCGCTTCGAGATGCGCCGCGACGGCTTCGTTCGCCGCGAGCATGAACTCCTCGATAATGCGGTGCGCGATGTTGCGCGGAGAACGCGTCACGCCCGTCATCTCTCCCCATTCGTTGAATTCAATCAGCGGCTCGGGCAAGTCGAAATCGATGGAGCCTCGCCGCACACGTTTGCGATTCAAGACCATGGCGAACTCGCGCATCAGTTCGAACCGCGAGATGAGTGGCTTATACCTCTCGCGTTGCTCCGCCTCGCCTTCGAGCAACGCGTGGACGTTCGTGTATGTCATCCGCTCCACGCTTCGAATCACGCCCGGCGTGAACTCGCGCGCGACGAGATCGCCCTGGTGGTCGAACTCCATGAGAGCGGAGAAGACGAGCCGGTCCATCTGAGGACGCAGCGAGCAGATGTCCGTCGAAAGCTCGAACGGCAGCATCGGGATGGCGCGGTCCGGAAAGTAGACGCTCGTGCCGCGAAGGCGCGCCTCGAGATCGATCGGCGTGCCCGGCCGTACGTAGTGGCTGACGTCCGCAATGTGGACGTGAAGCAGATAGTTGCCGTTAGGGGCGCGGTCAACCCAAACGGCGTCATCGAAGTCGCGGGCGGTCTCGCCGTCGATCGTGACGACGTCCATGCCCCGGAAATCGCGCCTTCCCTCTAGATCGGAAGCCGAAAGCGCCTCTGGAATCCCGGCTGCTTGTGCCAGCGCCTCGCCTGGGAAACGGTGCGGTAGATGGTGTTTTCGAATGACAATCTCGACGTCGATGCCGAAATCGCCCGGCCGTCCGAGAATCTCGATTACACGTCCCGCGCCGCTTTCTCCGTTTGCCGGATATTCCAGAATCTCAACGTTGACGATAAATCCGTCGAGGTCCTCGGGCTTCTCGATCTTTAGAGGCGCGATGCCGACACGGTCGGTTTCGGCCGGACGCGGCGGAATCTCCATCCCCTCCGGAATTTCGATCCAATCGCGCAGGCGCTCATCATGGGGAACGACGAAATTGCCCCGCTTTACGACTCGGAATTCTCCCACAACCGTCGCGTTCGCGCGCTTCAGCACGCTGACGATTTCGCCATCGGCGCGCCCCGATGCTTCAATTCGCGACACGCGCACGAGCACGCGGTCGCCATGCATCGCCGCCTCCGCGGATGCCGTGGGGATATAGATGTCTCCCACGACGCCCTGCATCGGCTTGTCGGCTACCAGGAAGCCGTAGCCATCGCGATGCTTGCTCAACCGGCCAACGGAAAACTCGCGGCTGTTGGCGGTGAGGACGAAATGCCCGGAGCGGAGTTCGACCAGATCGCCCGCTTCTGCCAGACGGTCGAGCACGGGTTCGAGTTCGGCGCGTGGCACTCCCTTCGCGCCGAGTTCCTTGACCAGTTGTTTGAAGGTGGCTTTGCCGTGAGGCAGCCGCGAAATGTGGTCGAGCAGCGTTCGGTCGGTCATTCCGCGGCCGCGGCTTTAGAGGTGGGCGTCAATCATCTTCTGCAGTTCGGACTTTCCAGCGGCTCCAACGCGCTGCTCCACCACCTGTCCGCCCTTGAAGAGCAGCAGCGTGGGAATTCCACGTATGCCGTAGCGCATCGCAGTCTGGCCGTTGGAATCGACATCCAGCTTGCCGACTTTTATTTTGCCGGAATATTCCGAAGCGATCACGTCGATGGTCGGAGCCATCTGCCTGCACGGGCCGCACCACTCGGCCCAGAAGTCCACCAGCACCGGCTCGGTGGATTGAAGAACTTCCGCGTCGAACGCTGCATCTGTAAAAATGTGTGTATTATCGCCTGCCATTCATCGTCCTCTCTGGTATTCGGATGCGTTAGCTAGAAAAAGGATTCACGCCACGGGTACCCGGGTCAGCTTGCCGTAAAGCGCGGAATAACGGCCTGCGGAAGCCTGCCATGAAAAATCCTCCCGCATGCCCGCCAACATCATTCCCGTCCACACGGCCTTGTCGAGAAAGGCGCCCAAAGCTGCGTGAACCGCGTCCAGCAGGGCTCGGCCCGAATACTCCTCGAACTTGAACCCGGTCCCATCTGTGATGGTATCATCAAGACCGCCTGTGGCGCGAACCACCGGCACGGTTCCGTAACGGAGGCTATACATCTGGTTCAGACCGCAAGGCTCGTAGTGGCTCGGCATCAGAAACATGTCCGCGCCGGCTTCGATCTTGTGCGCCAGTTTGTGATCGTAAGCGATCCGAACGGCGATGTGCTCTGGATGGGCCACGGCAAGGTCCCGGAACAACTCCTCGTACCGCTTCTCGCCCGTCCCGAGCGCGACCAGCGAAACATTGAGCGCCGCGAGCGCCGGCGCGATTTCTCCGAGTATGTCAAATCCCTTCTGCGAGGCGAACCTCGAAACTACGCCCAGGAGCGGACGGCTTTCGGCATCCGGCGGCAGTCCGAATTCGGCGATGAGGTCACGCTTACAGGCGAGCTTCCCGGAGAGGTCGCGATCTGAGTAGTTGGCGGCGATCAGCGGGTCGGTCTCGGGATTCCATTCGCCGTAGTCGACGCCATTCAGAATGCCGTGCAGCGCGGCCGCGCGATCGCGCAGCACGCCGTCAAGTCCGAAGCCCTGCTCCGCCGTCTGAATCTCCTGCGAATACCGCTCGCTGACGGTGCTCAGGGCGTCACTGTAGACCAAGCCGGACTTCATGAAGTTAACCTGACCCCAGAACTCGACGCCGCCGGGATGTAAAACTGCACGGTCGAGACCGGTTTCGGGCAGCGTCTCCGCCGGGAACAAGCCCTGATAGCCAAGGTTGTGGATTGTGTACAGGGTCTTGACGCCGATGAACGTGGGGTCGAGAGCGAGGGACGTCCGCAAATAGGCGGGCAGAAGGCCGGTCTGCCAGTCGTGGCAGTGAATGATGTCCGGGCGGAAGATCCAGCGCGAAATCGCGATGGCCGCGCGGCAGAGAGTGGAGAAACGCACGTGATTGTCTGGAAAATCTCCCGAGCCGTTTCCGTAGAGACCGCCATCGCGGTCGTATAGCTCGGGGCAGGTGACGAAGTAGAACGGGACGTCACCGTCGAGTAGATCGACAGAGGCGTCCCTCCGGGACGGGAGAGTTTCGAGGACGCGGCTCGTGGGGCCGATGCGCGTGTTGGCGGCGCGGTATCGCGGCATCGCGACCGCGACGCGGTGGCCGAGCGCGCGTAATGCCTTGGGAAGCGCGCCCAGCACGTCAGCAAGTCCGCCGGTCTTCGCGAACGGCTCCGCTTCGGAGGCGACCATCAGGATATTCATCGGATGCTTTCAGTTTCACGCAAAGAAGCCCGGAACGCAAAGTACGGACAGGGAATTGGTACGTGGAAAGGTGGGAGTCTATCCCGCCGCCTTCGTCGGCTTCCGCGCCGTCTTTGCGGAGGCGATCTGCCTGGCATGCTCGCGTTACGGACCGGCCGCCCTCGGTTCGAACTGTTGCAAATATTGCAACAGTTCGCGCCGGGTCGATTTCCGCGCTCTCGAAAATGTTCTGACTGTGCTTGAAATGACCGATCACCGATATATCCCGCTGAAACATTCAGCGATCTGACTGAGGGTCAGCCAGACGGAATCACTCCCCAAACGGCACAGGATGCGATTTCCCGTCCGCTGGTGCGATAGAGCGTCAGTTGTCCCGTCGCCCTCCGGCGGCACTGGCCCCCGCTTCTTCCTAACCCCAATCTGCGATAGAATTGCTTCCGGACCCCCGCCAAGGAGTTAGGCATGAAAAGCCTGCCATTCATATTTTCCGCGGTTTCCTTGCTCGCCCAAAACGAGGCGGTACGCAACCCGCTCACTTCGCCCGAGGACGTCTCCGCCGGTGCGAAAACGTTCCGGTCGCATTGCGGTCCTTGCCACGGCCTAAACGCCGAGGGCGGGCGCGGACCCAATCTCGCCGCCGGAATTTTCTATCACGGAGACACAGACGCCGCTTTGCTCAAGAATATTTCCGATGGCATCTCAGGCACGGAAATGTCGGGACTCTTCTATTCCCCTGACCGCGTGTGGCAGGTTGTCGCCTACATCCGGTCGCTCAACAGCGCGTCCGGCGCGAAACCCTCCGGTGACAGCGGGCGCGGCAAAACCGTCTTCCGGGATAAGAACTGCACTCAGTGCCATCGCGTCGCGGGAGAAGGTGGACGGCTCGGACCGGATCTCACCCTCATCGGCGGCACGCGTTCGCTGAACCATTTGCGGCAAGCGCTTCTCGATCCGAACGCGGACGTACGGCAACGCTACTGGGTGGTAAAAGCGGCAACAAAGAGCGGCACGCCGCAGTCAGGCTTCCTGATGAACGAGGATACATATTCGGTGCAGTTCATCGACATGGCCGAGCAACTGCATTCAATTCAGAAGACCGATCTTTCAAAGTTCAGCGTCGACAAGACGTCGAAAATGCCCTCGTTCAAAGCCTTGTTGACGGAAAGGGAACTTGAGGATCTGGTGGCATATCTGTGGTCACTTCGGCCAAAGGAGAGAGAAAGATGAAGTCCCTGGCAGCTCTCGCTGTATTACTTGTTGCCCTTCCAGCCACGGCTCAAGTGACTTTCGAGCAATTGCGCGACGCCCCCCAGCGAAATGGAAACTGGCCTACGTATTCGGGCGGCTATAACGGCTGGCGGCACAGCGCCCTTGACCAGATCACACGCGCGAACGCCGGAAAGCTAAAGGTGAAGTGGGTTCATCAGATGCCCACAACGCACTTGGTTGAAACGACGCCTCTCGTCGTGAACGGCGTGATGTACGTGAGCGAGCCGCCAAGCAACGTGGTGGCGCTTGACGCCGAAACCGGCGCGAAGTTCTGGCGTTACGCACGCGTGCTGCCGGCGCGAATCAACACATGCTGCGGTCAGGTTAATCGCGGAGTCGCGGTACTGGGCGATCGCGTCTTCGTGGGAACGGTGGATGCTCACCTCGTCTCACTCGACGCGAAAACGGGCGCGGTTCTGTGGGACGTGGAGGTCGCCGACTACCGCAACGGTTACAGCGTTACTGTCGCGCCTCTCGTCGTGAAGGATATGGTCATATGCGGCATCGCCGGGGGCGAGTACGGAATCCGCGGCTTCCTCGACGCCTACGACGCGAAGACCGGAAAACGGCGCTGGCGTCATTGGACCATACCGGAACCCGGTCAGCCGGGAAGCGAATCGTGGTCCGGCAATTCGTGGAAGACCGGCGGCGGATCCACCTGGGTCACGGGCTCCTACGATGCCGCGCAGAATTTGATCATTTGGGGAACTGGAAATCCATCTCCCGACTGGAATGGCGATTCACGCCTCGGCGACAACCTCTACTCCGATAGCGCGATTGCGCTCGACGCCGACACCGGCGCGCGGAAATGGCACTTCCAATTCGTTCCGCACGACTTGCACGATTGGGACGCGGTGCAGGTGCCGGTGCTTGTCGACGACGAGTGGCAAGGGCGTCCGCGCAAGCTCGTCTATTGGGCGCACCGCAACGGTTTCTATTACGTGCTCGATCGCGAGACGGGCAAATTCCTGATGGGGAAAGCGTTCGCGACGCAGACCTGGGCAAAGGGTTTGGATGCGAATGGACGTCCGATCCGGCTGCCGAATATCGATCCGTCTCCGGAAGGCACTTACGTTTGGCCCGGAGTGCAGGGCGCGACGAACTGGTATTCGCCGAGCTACAGTCCGAAGACGAAGCTCTTTTATTTGGCAGTGTGGGAGAACCGTAGCGTGTATCGCAAGGGCGAGCAGGAGTACACTCCTGGAAACCGGTATATCGGCAGCGTGCCGCTGATCGATCTGCCGGACGATCCGGGACATGGCGCGATCCGCGCATTGAATCCAAAGACCGGCGACAAGGTTTGGGAATACAGGCTCCATACAAAACCCTGGGCGGGTGTGCTTTCAACTGGCGGTCAGTTGGTTTTCGGAGGAAGCGACGAGGGCTACGCTTTCGCGCTCGACGCGGAGAGCGGCAAGGAAGTCTGGCGGATGAACACAGGCGGCGTCATTCGCGCGAATCCAATCACGTACCTGAGCAAGGGAAGCCAAGTGGTGGCGGTCGCCGCGGGTTCGTCGATCTTCACGTTCGAGCTTGCGAAGTAGGATGGCCGGGAGCGCGCGAGGCCGGACATCGGGGCGTTAGAACGACAGCTTAAGGCCGATCTGCACGTTGCGCTCGCCGCTCTTGGCGGTGACAATACCGAATGTTCCGGCGCGCGGGTTGTTGTTTGGGTTACTGAGCAACGGGTGGTTCGCGAAATTGAACAGCTCAAAGCGCAATTGAGACCGAAGGCGTTCGGTCATACGGATGTCCTTGAAGGCGGCGACATCCCAGTTCTGAAATCCTGGCCCGCGGATGATGTTGTAGCCGGCGTTTCCAAACGTGCCGTCCCTTGGGCGGGCGAATGCAGCCGGGTTAAACCACGCTTTGCCCTAACCACGGTCGCTGACCGCCAAGCTGCCCACCACGTTCCAGGATTGAGCCGCGCTGCCCGGGCCCACACCGGCGACATCCACGCCATCGGTGACCGACAGCAGCGTACCGGAGCGGAAGAAAGTTACTCCGGACAACTGCCAGCCGCCAAGCGTGTTGCCCTTCCAACCGCGCTGATTCCGGAAGAACGGCAGCTCGTATATGTAGTGAACATTGAGCAGGTGAGGCCGGTCCTGGTCGTCTAACGCTCTGACCCACGCATACGCGTCGTAGGGCGTGTTGATGTTCGCGATACTCTTCGAGAACGTGTAGGACAGGCCGAAACCGAGCCCTGAGCGGAATCGGCGGTCGAGACTGAGCTGCAGCGATTGATAGCTGGTGTGGCCATCGCGCGAAGTCATATCGATTTGTCCCAAGCCATGGTATGGCCGGAGCGCCGTGGCATTAATTCCCGGGTTGGCGTAAGTGGCGCCTGTCAGAAGCTGATTGACATTCCGGATGCGCTCCTGATTCACTCCGGTCTTGCCGACGTAGGCGGCCTCAACCAGAATCGAGCCTGGGATCTCGCGCTGCACGGAGATGCTGTAGCTATAGGCGGTTGGGTACTTCGCTCCCTTTTCGAAGGCCCGGATGAAAAACGGGAAATCGCGCCGGACGGCCCCGCCCGGCTGATCGACACTTCCATTCTGAACCTGAATCTGGATCTGGTTGGGAGCGTTGCGGAATAACGAGCCCTGATTGTGCATCTGGCGCTGATGGAATACGCCGCCACCGGCGCGAACCACCATCTTGTCACCCAGACGGTAGGCCACGCCCACTCGCGGCGCGAAGGCGGTGTTGTAGGAATCGACGAATCTCCGAGGCAAATCGTGAAAGAGCCGTTGGACGTTCGGCAGCGTTGAGCCATTCGCGCGTCCCCGAGCGGAATCGGGATATCCGGAGCCCGGCAAGACGACACCGTTGTATTGGTCGCCCGAGATCAGATATCCTCCACGCGGATCCACTACCGCGCGCTTCGCCGGATCGTAGAATTTCGTGTCGAAATTAGCGATGTCATTCCATTTGGCGTACCACGGCTGGTGTTTGGAATAGCGGATACCGAGCTCCAAAGTCAGATTCCTGGAGGCCTTCCAAGTGTCCTGCACATACGCTTCCAGCGAGTTGCTGCGGAGCAGCGTATAGGCCGCCGTGCCCTGCTCGTTGTACGTGTCGAACAAGCCCAACGCCGCATTCGCCACAGCCACGCCCGAAGCGAGCGGATGCCCGGTATCGAGAAAACTAAACTCGCCGTTTTGCTGCGCGCCGCTCTGGTCGTTGTTGTTCTGTTGATCATGAGCCAGCCATCCGCCAAATTTGACCGTATGCGCCGAGTTCCGGACCCAGGTCATGTTGCCTCCCCAGTTAAACATGGGGCCGGAGGAGCTCACGGGCCGGGATGAGCCGTCAAGCGTCGCAAAGGTCGGGATGATCGCCCGCGGGATTCGTTCGGCGATCCGTTTCGACCCCGGGACGATGAAAGGGAAGTTGAGCCCATACTGCCCGCGGAGATACCGGGGCTGGCCCTCGTTCTCGTAGATGCCGATGTACACAACATCGTTCGCGGCCGTGAACGTGAAATCGCTAATCAGATTCGGACGAAGCGTGGACGTGACGCTGACCGAGCCAAACATGTTAGGACGGTCCCATTTCGAGTTGGAGCGGTCCAGATTACTTACAAAGGGATCGTCCTCAAAGTGACTGTAGTTGTTGCCGGAAAAGTTGAGCCGGTGCTTGCCCATGTAATAGTCGAGACGCCAGGTATCTTTCCGGCTGTCGCGCGGATTTGGAAGGGTCTTGATCCAGTTGTCGGTTCCTTGCACGAAACCGGGAGTCGGAAGGGGGTACGCATTCAGAACGCCCGCGCCGTTTGGACTGACACGGCTGGCAGGAATAATGTTCCCAGCGAAAGGCGTTCCGGCCAAAACGTCATTCACGATGCGGGCTCTGCGAAAATAAGGATTAGACGGGTCCAGTAATTCACTGAAATTTCCCCGGCGCATCAAGGCGCTGGGAACGGTGGCGGTGACGGTACGCTCGCGCCTCCAGATGAGCCACTCCTGCGAGAAAAAGAAAAACAGCTTATCGCGGTTGGTATTGACTTTGCCCGGTATGAAAAGCGGGCCGCTGATGGTGTGGCCGGGCTGATTGAACCGGAACGGCGCGGCGCGGCGGGAATCGTCGATGTTCGGGCTTTGGTTACGCGTCCAACTGTTGGCGTCGAGCGCCGAGTTGCGAACGAACTCCCAGGCCGAGCCGTGGAAGGACTGTCCGCCGCTCTTGGTGATGAACCGGATTTGTCCGTCCATGGCACGGCCGTATTCGGCCGGATATGTGGAAGTCAGAATTTGGACTTCCTGGACTGTGTCCACATTGAGCAGGCCGATCTGGGCAGACCCTGTGAAATCCCCACGGGTCCTTGAAGCGTTGACACCGTCGATTGTCACATTGTTCCCGTTGCGGCGCCCGCCGTTAATCGAGAACACTTCATGCATGTTATTCGGGTTGAAATTGTTAAAATTCCCCCCCACGACGCCAGCCTTCAGGAGAGTCAGATTGATAGGATTGCGGCCGTTCAAAGCGAGATCGGTAATCTGCCGAGCTTCTACAGTCCGTCCGATTTGAGCCGTCTCGCGGGCAATCTGCACGGAAGAAGCTTCAACCGTGACGGACTCCGTGACGGCGCCCAAGTCCAGGGTCGCGTCGATCGTGGTGCGTGCCGCGACGTCCACCTTTACATTTGTCCGGACAAACTTCTTGAATCCGGCCGCCTGGACGGTCACCTCGTAGTTGCCGGCCTGCATGTTGGTCAGAATATAAGAACCATTGGAAGCGGATTCGGCGGTTCGAGTGATGCCCTGACCGCTCACGGCAGTGATGGTTGCGCCGCCGACACTGGATTGGCTCGAATCCTGTACGGTTCCGGAAATCTGGCCTTGGTCCAACTGGGCTGCGACGGGAAGGCTGCTGAGCAACGCGGCGATTAGCAAGAGGCTCTTTCTCATATACGAGGAATCCCCATTCCTTGCGATAGATCCTATCATTCGTGGGGGCCGTCTGGCTAGAGCAAGAAACCGGAGCCAACGGCGTCGTCGCGGAACATTTTCACAGTTTCGAGAGAGTACTGAAGCAGATCCTTACCGACCAGCGGCAGCTTTTGCAAAACATCGTTCGTGACGGTAATTATGTGGCACCCGATGGCGTCGGCTTGAAAGACATTCAGCAATTCACGCGGGCTTGCCCAGATGAGCTGCTGATTCGGATATTTCTTGAGGATTTCGAGGGCCTCGACCATCATCGGGAGTGGATCGACGCCGGTATCGGCCACGCGTCCAGCGAAGACGGAAACGCACGCGGGCGGCCCGTCCGCTAGCGCTCCCGAAATCTCACGGACCTGATCGAGCGTCAACAGCGCCGTCACGTTCACCTTGATGCCCGCATCCGCGAGGCGCCGCGCGAGACCGGCCGAGCTTAGACCGTTCGTCAAGGCAACGGGAATCTTGACGTACACATTTGACCCCCAACCCGCAATTTTGCGCGCCTGCCTCTCCATCTCCTGAAAATCGTCCGCGAGGACTTCGAAGGAAATAGGGCGATCGGGGATGGCCTCAAGGATCTCCATGGCGAACGCTTCGTAGTCGCGGACGCCGGCTTTCCGCATCAGCGTTGGGTTCGTCGTAAAACCCTTGATGACGGGGTTGCGGTAGAGCTTGAGCATCGACGGCTTGTCCGCGCCATCGGCGAATATCTTGACCGACAATTCAGCGACCGGTTTCGGATTCAATTTCGGATTCATTGACGATCCAATGGACGGCTTCAGCGAGCGACTCCACGCGCGCGTCCGGGGTCACGGCCGGCGCCTGCTCCGCGTAGCCGCAATCGATCCAGACCGTCCTGCATCCCGCGCGGCTCCCAGCTTCCACGTCGCGCCAGCGATCGCCGATCAGGAAGCTCTCCGCCAAGTGTATCGAATAACGCTCCGCCGCTTGAGTCATGAGACCGGGCTTCGGTTTCCGGCAGCCGCAGTTATCGAGATCGTCATGGTAGCAAACGAAAAAATCATCGATCGGCATCGCAGCGGCGATCTTCGCGTTCATGGCTTCGACTTCCGACCTGAGTTGCGAGCCGCGCGCGACGTCCGGCTGATTGGTCACGACGATCAACAGGTACCCGCGCTTCTTGAGCCTGGCCAGTTCGACCGCCGCGTCTTCCACCATTCGAAGGTCTTCCGCGTTTCGCGGCGGATACGGCCTTCCGTTCACAAGGACCGCATGGTTCAGCACGCCGTCCCGGTCCAGGAATACGGCCCGCCTCACGGCATCGATTCCCATTTCGTCTGCTCTGCTTTGAGAGCGGGATGAGAGACGATCAGATGCCACACGACAGCCTGAAACGCCTCGGTATGAGGCGTCACCCGATCCGGGCTGACCACGGGGATGATTACACAAGCGTCGGCTATTTGAGCGGTGAAGCCGCCGTCCCGCCCGACGATTCCCGCGATTCCTGCGCCCACGGACTTGGCGTATCGCAGCGCTTCCACGAGGTTCGGGCTGATCTGGCGCGCCAGATCGCCGCCGCCCACGGAAAACACGATCACCGAGTCGGCGCTCTTCAGCCGGCTTACTTTGAGCCAGCTTTCGAACACGGTGGACCAGCCTTCATCGTTCGTGCGGGCCGTAAGTTCCGCGACGTTGTCGGTAGGCGCGTAGGCTTCGATGCCGGCGATCTTGCGAAAGTCGTTGACCGCGTGGGAGGCGTTGGCCGCGCTGCCGCCGACGCCCAGGATGAAGACGCGGCCGCCGCGGGCGCGAGTGTCGCGGAGAAGCGAGACCACGCGCTCGATCGCATCCGCATCCAGTTGCCCGGTAATGGCCGCCGTCTCCGACAGGTATTGCCGCGTAAAACTCATGATCTCAAGAACGCCTCTGTATCACGAAGTCCCGCGACCGTTCCAACTTCATAGAAGCGGTCCCGCGCTTCGTACGCTGCAAGCTGGCCCATGCGCAGCAACCGGGCGTACAGGTCCGCCAGATCCGCCGCACCGCCGTCTGGCACCATCTGGAACGCCTCGGCCCGGAACACTCCCAAACCGTAGTCGATGTAGCGCATCTCGGGCGTCCGATGCTTCTTATCGTAGGCCAGGATCTCTCCTCCGGCAAACTCCACGTTGCTGGTATCGAATAGGCCGTCGTTCTTGAACACGGTCATCAGCGCCAGCCGGCCGCTCTCGCGATGGCGCGTCTCAATTTCAGAATAGTTGCACGGCAGATATGAATCGCCATACAAAGAGAAGAAGGCATCGCCGAGGAGCGGCAGGGCCTTTCTTATCGCGCCCGCGGTTCCCAGATACGAGGGGCCGTCGAAAGAATATTGGATTCGCAGTCCGAACGAGGAACCGTCGCCGGCAAAGTCGCGGATCATCTCCCCCAGGTAGGCCACGCTCATCACGACGCGCTCAAAGCCGTTCGCGCGCAGCAGACGCAATTGATGCGCAAGGAAAGGCTCGCCGTTGACCTCGGCCAGGGCTTTCGGAATCTTTGCCGTGATTGGCCGCAAGCGCGTCGCGAGACCGCCCGCTAGAATGATTACCGGGAGCATGGGAGATCAGGAACCTGACACGAGCGTGGCTCCTGCAAAATCAAACCGGAAAGGCACTTCGCGGAGACCGGCCTTCCCAAGAACATGACGAAGCCGCGTTTTGTCCTCGGTGTAGAACATCAGAAAACCGCCGCCACCCGCGCCGATCAGTTTACCGCCGATGGCGCCGCTTCGCCGCCCCAGTTCATACCATTCGTCGATTTGCGGATTGCTCATTCCGGCGGAGCGTTTCTTTTTGTGCTCCCAGTGTATGTGCATAATTTCGGCAAACGCGCGCAGGTCTCCGCGCTCGAAAGCCGCTTTGCTTTCGAATCCGAGCTTCTTGACGAAGTGCAAGTTCTCGACCATTGCCTGATCCCCGGCGCGGCTCTTCATATCCTGCTCCCGCAAAATCGCCGAAGCAGAGCGAGTGAAGCCGGCGAAGAACAAGGCCAGGTTATCCTGCAGGCTGAACAGCGTTTCGCGGTCGAGCTTCAGCGGCTCGACCGCCACGTTGCCGTCCTGTTGAAACGTGAAGCAGGTCACGCCTCCGTACGAAGCTATGTACTGGTCCTGTTTGCCGATCGGCTCGCCAAGAAGCTCGATCTCGATATGGCAGGCTTCTTCCGCCAGGTCCCGCGCGGACACGAAGGATTTCTTGAAGGTGTGGAGCGCAAGCAGAAGCGCGGTCGTGAAGCTGCCTGAAGAACCGAGGCCGCTACCCGCGGGAATGTCCGACATGCTCGTGATCTCGAGCCACGGCGCCGCGCCCACATCGGCGAGGCGAAGCGCCTCCCGGATGATGGGGTGAACCACTTGATCGATCGACGTCACCAGTTCCATCTTCGAATATTTAAGGATGAGTTCCTGCTGGAATACTTCATGCAGCGTTATGTAGACGTACTTGTCGATGGCAGCCGAAATGACGAACCCGCCATGCTCCAGGTAGTACGACGGGAGGTCCGTACCTCCTCCACCTAAGGAAATCCGGAGCGGACTCCGCGCGATGATCATTTTCCAAACTCCCGGTAGACGGTTTCGACGATTCGCAAAGCCGCCTGAGCGTCGGCGATGCCGGGATTCGGCTGGCGGCCGAGCCGGATGTCTTCGGAGAATTCGTGGAACTCCGCGTCCCACGAACGGTCAGCTTCGGGATACTCCCAGACCGTGGATTCGGGCGGCCCCATCTCGGGCAGCATCCTGTGCCAGGTAAGGCGCTCCATGCCGTAGCTTCCACCGAGGCCGCCGATATCGAGTTTACCGTTCCGGCCGTAAATTTCGAAAGAGAACATGTTCTTCCACTCCGTCCAGCTTGCATGCAGCGACGCCGTTTGTCCAAGCGGGTTTGTCAGCAGGAAGAAGGCGTTGTCCTCGACGGGCATGTTCCAAAAAAAAGTTCCGATGTGGCCCTTGACCACGGAGAAGTCGCCGAGAAACGAGCGCGCCAGGTCGATCAGGTGCAGTCCTTGATCAATGGCCTCGCCGCCCCCGGAAACCTCCGGCTGCGCCCTCCATTCGTTCTCGTAGCCGAGCCGGCCGCCGTGTCCGTAGCGAGCGCGGATGAACATCAATTTATCAAGCGCGCCACTCTCAAAGATTTCACGGGCCTTCCGGAAGGCTGGATGGTATCGGTGGTTGAAGCCTATACGGACGATCGCGCCTGTTCGGCGGGAAGCTTCGAGCACTTGATCGAGTTCCGCCGCGCGGCGGGCACCAGGCTTCTCTACCAACACATGTTTTCCTACGGCGGCGGCCGCCGCGGCGATCGGAGCCAGCCAGTCATGCGTTGCGGCGATCAACACGGCATCCACATCGGGCATACGTACCGCTTCCCGCCAATCGGTAAGCGCGAGTGCGCCGTGCGGCGCGGCAAGTGCCTGAGCTTTCTCCAGAATCGTGTCGCAACAGGTGATTAACCTTGCGCCGGCGAGCGACCGGGCGCGCTTCTGGCCGATCAGACCGCATCCGATGATGGCGACGTTTACCAATCGAAGCCTCTATCCGCGGGGATGATGCGCCGAAGCGTGTAGACGTCGGTTCCGCGTAGTGCGTCGCGGCGATCCGGCAAACGCGGCCAATCGTCCCATAGGGCGGCGAGAAGGCGGCCGGAGATACCATCGCTCTCGGCTGAAAGAAGAAAGACGCTCAGGGCCGCGGCTTTCTCCGGACCCGCGCCGCCATCCTCTTTCTGTTTGACGGCCTGGAAGTAGATCTGCTCGCCAGCCCGATCCGGGCCTGCCGCGAGCGTTTCGTCGAGCAGTCGCGTGTTCATCGCGCCTGGAGCGATCGCGTTGATATCGATACCCGATCCGGTCGTCTCCTCCGCAAGAGTTTCTGTCAACCGCACCAGGGCCGCTTTCGATGCCCCGTACGCGCTGAACCTCGGCCGCGGCGCGGTCGCGCCACCTCCTGAGATGTTCACGATTTTTCCGTAACCATTGCGGCGGAAAGCCGGAAGCAGCAGGCCGCACAGACGTGCCGGACCAAGGAGGTTGGTGTGGATCGTTTCGGTCCACCGCTCCCAGTTGGCGTCCTCCAGCCTCCCGACCGGCCCGAGCATTGCCGCATTGTTCACAAGGCCGTGCACGCGCGGGAAGGCTTCGCGGAACGCTTCCACCAACCGTAGGGCCTGATCTGGATCGGAAATGTCGGCCGAAAAAGCCTTGACCGCCGATCCCGCCGGAGCCGAGTCCGAGATCTCAATGCGAGCTTGCTCCAAGGCGTCCGCATCGCGAGCGGTAAGAAACACGTTCGCTCCTTCGCGAACGCAAGCCTCGGCGATCGCTTTGCCAAGGCCCCGGCTTGCTCCCGTAATCAGGATTGCGCGCCCTTCGAGTCTCATCAGGCGGTCACGTGCGCGTTGCCCTGAAGGTATCGAACCGTCAGTTCAACGGATTCCCTGATGCTCAATTCAGGTGTCCAGCCGAGGGACCGGATCTTCGCGCAGTCGAGGAAAATAAGCGGGCTGTCGCCTATCCATCCTCTATCGCCACCACCGTATGTGATCGCGGGAGAAACTCCGAGCGAGCGGCAAATCCATCCGATCGAATCGTTCACTTCGCAATATTCGTCCGTACCCAAATTGAAAATGTTGATCTTTCCGCGCGCTTTCTCCAGCGCCATTCGCATAGCCTTCACGCAGTCGCTGACATGCAAATACGATTTGCGCTGCTTGCCGTTGCCCAGTACATGCAGGCGATCCGGGTGGTCGCGAAGCTGGCGGTAGAAATCGACCACATGGCCGTGAGTGTAGCGCGCGCCGAGGAGTGAGACAAAACGAAAAATATGCGCCTCGATGCCATATCCCTCCGCATAGGCACAAATTAGGCCTTCGGCTGCCAGTTTCGACGCGCCGTAGAGCGACGTTTGGACAGGAAAGGGCGCGTCTTCCGGAGTCGGAAACATCGAAGGCTCACCGTAGACGGAGCCGGTTGAAGAGAAAGCGATCCGATTCACGCCGGCAAGACGCATGGCCTCCAATACGTTCCACGTACAGATCGTATTCTGCTCGAGGTCCTTCCTCGGATGCAGCGTTCCGAACCGGACGTCGGCATTGGCGGCAAGGTGGATGATCAGGTCCCGGCCCTCCACGGCTGCATTCAGCTTCGCTCGATCTTCGAGATCGGCTTCGATCAGCGTGAACCGCTCCGACCGGCGCGCGGATTCCAGAAACTCCAGCCGTCCCGTGACGAAGTTGTCGTAACCCGTGACCTCGTGACCGTCCGCGAGAAAAGCGTCTACCACGTTGCTGCCGATGAAACCGGCCGCGCCAGTTACGAACACCTTCACAATTCCACCTTCGTTCCGGGCAGCGATCGCCTGATTCGAAAGATATCACGCACGTTCCTCAGATTCCCGGCCACCAGATCCAGGCGGCTGTCGCCGTCGTCGCGCCACCGGACGGGCACTTCCTTGATGCGATAACCAAGACGTTGCGCGATCGCGAGGATTTCCACGTCGAACATGTAGCCGTCCACCCTCTGATGGCTGAAGACCCGCTTCGCCACGTCACGCGAAAAGAACTTGAAGCCGCACTGTGTATCGCCGATGCCGGGCAATCCCACAACCGTCTGCATGAACACTGCGAATCCGCGCGATCCAAGTTGGCGGTAGAGCGGCTGTTTTCGTTCAATTCGCGATGCGGCAAGGGCGCGCGACCCAATCACGACGTCGAATCCCTGCTTCAGCCACGGCTCGATCGCCCCGAACTCCTCGATGGGCACCTTACGATCCGCGTCGGCATACCCGATAACGTTTCCCATTGCTGCCGCGACGCTTTCGCGCACTCCCCGGCCCTTGCCTGCGCGCTCCCTGTGGCCAAGCACCTTGATCGCGGGATCGCGAACCGCCATTTCCTGGACAAGCTCCCGGGTTCCGTCGTCTCCATCGGCCGCGACAATAATTTCCGCGGAGTAGTTCCGGCTCTTGAAATAGTCACGGGCTTCGGAAACAGCGCCTGCAATCGCTTTCGCTTCGTTGAACGCGGGGAGTATCAGACTGATATCGGGAGGCGTCATTCCGGGAACGCGTGAAAAACCGCGCGTCCCCTTCTAAAGGCAGGCATGAATTTCTCTCCATGTAGCAAGGCGAGATGCGCGGCGTGACCGAATCGCCATACGGGGCGTTGCACGTAGATTAGGTCGGTTCTGGCGAAGCCCGCCTGTTTAAGCCACTCCGCGACCGCCGCGGGATTGGGTCCCCACCAGCTTGACGGATCACCGTTCAATTCGATCCCGGGATAGAACGCGGCGGCGGCCTCTTTGCAGTGGAGCATGTCCACGTGGGTCTCGATAAACAGTCTCTCGCGTGTAAGCGGGCGGAGCCGCTCCAGGCCGGCCAAAGGCTCGCGAAGGTGGTAGAGCACTCCGAGGAAAAGAACAAAATCGAAAACCCCAACGCGTGCCGGCGTGAGATCGAAAAGGTCGATCTTCAATGCTTCGACCTTCGATCCGAGTATCGAATGCGCGAGGTCGAACCCGTCGCGGCTGGCCCACCCGGAATCAGCCCAACGGTCGATCGCGAGGACGCGGCTTGCCCCGCGGCGTTCAGCTTCGAAGGAAAAAAATCCGTCCCAGGCGCCGATGTCAAGAACCGATTTGCCGGTGAGGTCCGCTGGAAGCGCGAGCCGGCTCAACTTGGAAGCCGTCCGGTCGATACCCGGCGTGACAGTGCCGTTCCCCAAATCGATGGAATGAAACCAGCGGATTTTCGCGACTTCCTGTTGGAGTCCTGCGGCCATCATTGCCTTATGATTACAACGCCTCGCACGGCGACGCGTCAACCGGGCCCCTGCAATTTCCGATTCAGACTTGGACGGAGCTGGTGTAATATAGCCATAGCATGAAATCGATCGCTCTCCTACTCGCCGCTGCCGCCGCGTTCGGCGCCGATCCGCCCGTAAAGGTGAGACTCCCCACAAGCCGCGCGGATCTCGAGAATGGAGAGAAGCTCTATCAGGCTAATTGCGCGCTCTGTCATGGCACGAAGGGTGACGGTGGCCGCGGCGCGGTCCTCGCCGGACGCAAACTGGCGAGAGCGGCCGATGACGCTGCCCTTGTAAAGGTCATCGAGGAGGGAGTCCGCGGAACTGAAATGCCTGGAGCGTGGCAACTCTCGGCGCGGGAAGGCCGCCAGGTTGCCGCATTCGTGCGGTCGCTCAGCCGAGTATCCTCCAAACCCGTTCCGGGCGACGCCAACCATGGCGCCGAATTGTACGCCCAGAATCACTGCTCGGCCTGCCACGCCATTCGAGGCTTGGGCGGTTCCGCGGGCCCGGACCTCAGCGACACCGGACTGCGGCGCAACCCAGCCTTCCTACGAACGTCCCTGACGGACCCGGAAGCGGAACTCCCCAGGTCGTACCAGTTGGTGAGTATCCGCACGAACTCAGGCAGCGCGATCACGGGCGCGAGGCTCAACGAAGACTCGTTTTCCATCCAGGTCCGTGATTCATCCGGTAAAGTGCACTCGCTTTGGAAACATGAGATCGCGGAACTAAAGAAGGAGCGAGGGAAGTCCGCCATGCCATCGTACAAACAACTATCAAGCGCCGATCTCGACGATCTGGTCGCCTATCTCAGCTCTTTGAAGGAGGCCTCATGAGAGCCGCGCGCTTCATCATGGTCATTCTTGGCTGGGCCGGGGCTTCATCCGCCCAGGACCCCTTCAACGTTCCGTATGAGCGCATCCGGGACGCGAACAAGGAACCCGGCAACTGGCTCACCTACTCACGCGACTACACCGGTCAGCGGTATTCCACGCTCGACCTGATCAACGTGTCAAACGCCGGCCGTCTGCGGGTCGCCTGGGTGCATCAGGCGAAGGAAGCTGACACGGTTGAAACGTCGCCCTTGGTCGTTGACGGGATCATGTACATCTCCGAACCGCCGAACATCGTCAAGGCGCTCGACGCACGGACTGGCAGCGCGCTGTGGACATATCGAAAGCAGATCCCAACGGACCTGCGCATGTGCTGCGGGAGGGTGAACCGCGGTGTTGCGATCCTGAACGACGCCATTTACTACGGGAGCATTGACGCGCATCTGATCGCGCTCGATGCCAGAACCGGCCGCGTCCGTTGGGACACACAGCTTGCCGACTATAAACTAGGCTTCACGTCGACAGGAGCGCCACTCGCCGTTAAAGATAAGATCATCACAGGAATCGCGGGCGGGGAATTCGGTATCCGCGGGTTCATTGACGCTCATGATGCGAAAACCGGTAAACGCGTCTGGCGGTTCAACACCATTCCCGGCAAGGGTGAGCCGGGAAACGAGACGTGGGCAGGAGAAAGTTGGAAGACCGGTTCAGCCTCTACGTGGGTCACTGGAGTGTTCGACCCTGAAAGCAACACGCTCTTCTGGGGAACCGGCAACCCCGGACCCGACTGGAACGGCGACGTCCGCAAAGGCGACAACCTGTATTCCGATTCGTTGCTGGCGCTTGACGCCGACACCGGCGCGAAGAAATGGCACTTCCAGTACACCCCGCACGACGAGCACGATTGGGATTCCACGCAGACACCGACGCTGGTCGACACCATGGTAGGCGGACAGCCCCGCAAGCTTGTGACTCTGGCGAATCGCAACGCATTCTATTACGCGCTCGACCGCGGGACCGGGCGTTTCGTCGCGGGCGCGCCATACGTGAAGCAGACCTGGGCGAGCGGCCTCGATGAAGCCGGCCGTGCCATGCTGCTGCCGAATACGTCGCCCACCGCTGAGGGCCATCTTCTCTGGCCGAGCCTCGGTGGAGGCAGCAACTGGTACAGCAGTACATACAGTCCGAAGACAGATCTATACTACGTGAACGCCAAGGAAGCCGGCGCCTACTATCACAAGGGAGAGGCTGAGTATAAGCCCGGAGCTCTCTTCAACGGTGGCGGTCAGCGGGAGAATCCAGCGGAAGAAGGGTATGGCGCGGTGCGCGCGCTTGAGGTCGCGACCGGCAAGCTGCGATGGGAATACCGCCTGCACACGCCGTCCCACGCGGGTCTCATGACCACGGCGGGCGGATTGGTTTTTGGATCGAGCGGGAGCACCTTCTTCGCGCTCGACGCCGTCAAGGGCAGTCTGCTTTGGCGTTTCGACACAGGCGGCGAGATTATTGCCAATCCAATCACCTATCTGAACGAGGGCAAGCAGTACGTCCTGGTCGCCGCTGGGCACGGCCTGTTTGTGTTTGGGCTGGACTGACGATTATTTCGGGCCCTGGCGCCGGAGCTGGTGGCATCTCTTCTTCAGGTCTTCAGGAACGCGAGGGATGGCAAGAAAAGCAGGTACGGGAATGCGAATCCGGGCAGCGTTTGGTTTTCGTAAGCCCGTAAACATTGCGTCGCGTCCGCTCTCCGGAGGCAGATACCGGCCCACGGTTCCACCGGTGTCCGCCGAGTAGAGTGCCGCAACCCGGCTCCGGAAGTCGGGCGCGGGCGGGTTTCGCATGACGCAACGGAGTTTCCTCCCATCCACCGGCTCCACACCAGGATGAGTGGCCTGCCAGAGCTGGGCCGTCGGCTTCCCTGTCCGCGCGGCGCGTAATGCCGTAAACATTTCGAGAATCAGGCCCGGTTGGGGATGGATCCCGAAAGGAGAGCGGTTGTTGACCGCCCGCAATTGCGGCAGCCAGCAACGCGGCGGAAAATCGGCACACCGAAAAGCACGCTCCTAAGGCTTCTTCCCCTTACTTCCTTCGGGAGGCTCGCCCGCGGATTTCCTCCAGCGTAAGCATTGCCTGGCGTTGCAAACGCTCCGGCATTCCAGGGGCGGCTCGGATGAAGCGTTGCACGTCCTCCACGTCTTCCGGTTCGCCCACAATCAGCAGCGCGCGCAACGCTTCCCAGGCGTGCTCCTTGTCGGGCGAGACCTCGATCAGCGGATCGCCCGGCGCGGCCTGCGTACCTTCGTCCTTCAACAGCACGCGCACCTCGCCGGGCAGAGGAGACCGGACCTCCGCATCGCCCACTCTCGCTACGAGCGTCCCGTTGTTCATGTACTCGCCGAGCTTCAGCCGGTACCGGACCACACCCGCCGCCGGCGACGGCAGCACGTACGGGCGAAGCATCGAACGGAGTTCGAAACGCGCGGATGCGTCGCGAAAGTTGGCAAGCGATAGCGCGGCGTTTCGGCGGACTATCAACTGCTCGTCCCGCAGTAGTTTGAGGAGCGGTTCGCGGAATGCCTCATGCGACCTGTCGTGACCCATCAGCCACGCCGCCGTCTGCCGCACTTCCGCGGAAGGACTCGCCACGAGTGCGGCGATGCGCGGATACCAGCGCCGCACCGACGTGTCACCTCGAGACAACCGGTCGCTGATCTTCACCATTGCCTGCTGGGCTTGACGAGGTTTCGAATCGTTGCCGAGGAAGCTCTCCATTTCGGCGTCTTTGAGATCGCGCCCGAACCACGTCTGATACCAGAATTGAAAGGGAAGCAGGACCAGCGCCACGGCGAAAATGCCCACGTAGATGTAGGCCTTCCGCCCCGGGCGGTTCGGATGCGTTGGCTGCGCTACTGCTTCCATGAAGGCTCCCTGCGCCCGCCCGTCGCGGCCAATGTTTTGTACAAACGGTCTTGAAGATCGGACACCAATTTCCTGAGCTCCGGGTCTTTGATGCGCTGGAACAGGCGGCCGCCCTCGGTCGTTGTGCGTACGTTCGCGAGCAGGTTGTTCATCTGGCCGGGATCGCGTTCCAGATCGTACAACTCGTCGAGATCCCAGGCCCCATGATATTGCATGAAGCTGTAGCGATCCGTGCGGAGGCCGATCACGGTTGGCGTCTGAGGATAGTCGCGCTCCCACAAGTATTCATAGACGAACTCGGTACGCCAGTTGGTCGCGCCGCCTTTGAGCAGAGGCAGCAGCGATCGCCCATGCATGTTGTCCGGAACGGGAATACCCGCCGCTTCAAGCATCGTGGGA
>SHUI01000316.1 GCA_009697455.1 Bryobacterales bacterium | reverse complement strand
ACCACGTGCAGTGGATGAAGGACCTCGGCGCGCAGATGGGAGCTATGCGCAAGGGCGTGGATGTCGAAAAGAACGCCGTCGCGATGCAGGCTTCCCTGAAGCAAACCGGCGCTTTCTGGAAGGCGCGCAACTCCGAAATTGGCTCAAAGTCGTGCGGCGACACAGACAAGGGTGCACAAGCCGTCGCCAAGGCCTTCGCCGCAAACGACAAAGAAGGCGTAGCGGCGGGAATGAAGATGATCGGCGCCGGCTGCAAGGGATGTCACGATCAGCACCGCGAGAAAATTTCCGACACGGTCTACAAGATTAAGTAACGGTTCCGTGGCGCGAAGCCGCTTCATCTTGACTGCGGCTTCGCACCCAATTTCCTCAGGCAGATCCATCCAACCAGCGGGATCGCGTATTGAATCGTGACCAGCGTCTTCAGTTCCGAAAATTCTAGAGAAGCGTGATACGAAAGAGAGATCGTGCCTGATAGCACGAGCCAGAACCACGACCATCTCAGCGCGGCGAAAGGTAGTATCCACGTCAAGTAGTCTCTGATGACAAAGGACCGTATGCTCATTCGAATATGAGCAGGGAGGAAGGGAGCGGGGTGCTCCACCGCCGCACGGTGCATTTTGTTTTCGTTCCTTTGTCTGATCGAGCGCTGGCCGCACTGCGGACGGCACGACAGGCTGGGAGGCCTATCCCACAACCCAAGCGGGACTCCATCGTTCGGGGTGAGGCGAATTTGCGTCAGTACTTCGGCACACGCGGATCGACCTTGTCGCTCCAGGCCAGAATTCCGCCCTTCATGTTCTTCACCTTGCCGAAGCCGGCCTGCTTCAGGAAGTCGCACGCCTTCGCGCTGCGCATACCGCTCTTGCAGTGCATCACGATTTCATCCGCCTGGTTCAGTTCGTTGACGCGCTTCGGAAGTTCCCCAAGCGGAATCAGCCGCGCGAAGGGGATGTTGCAGATCTGATATTCGTGCGGCTCGCGCACGTCAACAAGGACGAAACTGTCGCCGCGGTCAATGCGAGCCTTTACTTCGATGGGATCGATTTCGCCTTCGTTCAATCCCGGCGGGGGAGTCGGCGCCTGCTGCGGGATACCGCAGAACTGCTGATAGTCGATGAGCTTCGTAATGGTGCGATGGTCGCCGCACACCGGGCATTCCGGATTGCGCCGCAGTTTCAGTTCACGGAACCGCATCGCAAGCGCATCATAAAGTACCAGGCGCCCCACCAGCGGCTCGCCGATGCCGAGGATCAATTTCACGGTTTCCGTGGCCTGCATGAGACCGATCACGCCCGGAAGAATGCCGAGCACGCCGCCTTCCGCGCAACTTGGAACCAGCCCCGGAGGCGGTGGTTCGGGATACAGGCAGCGGTAGCAGGGCCCGCCCTCGTAGGCGAAGACGGTGCATTGGCCCTCGAAACGGAAGATCGAGCCGTAGATGTTCGCCTTGTTGAGGAGGACGCAGGCATCGTTGACCAAGTAGCGCGTCGGGAAATTGTCGGTGCCGTCGACGATATAGTCGTAGTCCTTCAGGATCTGGAGCGCGTTCTCGCTAGTAAGCGCCACTTCGTGACGGTCGATCGTGATGTGCGGGTTGATGTCGAGCATCCGATCGGCCGCGGAGTCGAGCTTCTTGCGGCCCACGTCCTTAGTGCCGTGAATCACCTGCCGCTGGAGATTGGTAAAATCGACCACGTCGAAATCGACGAGACCGATGCGGCCAATGCCCGCCGCCGCAAGGTACAGGCCCAGGGGCGCGCCCAGGCCGCCGGTGCCCACCAGCAGCACGCTCGCCTGCTTCAGCTTGAGCTGCCCTTCCATGCCGACTTCGGGCATTATGAGGTGCCGGCTATAGCGCAGCACCTCCTCCTTCGACAGCGTGACGGCATTCGCGCTTCCCGTCTCAATCCCCCCCGCAATGCTGGGAACGATTGTAAGCGTGTCGCCATCATTCACCGGGGTGGCCTCGCGGTTCAGGTAGCGGATGTCTTCGTCCGACAGGTAGACGTTGACGAAACTGCGCAGCTTGCCTTCGTCGTTGTAGAGGTTCTTGCGGAGATCGGGATGGGCCGCGATGAGCGCCTGAAGAGCCTCTCCGACCGTGCCGCCTTCGCACTCGACCGAATCCTGCTTGCCCGCAAACTGGCGCAGAGGCGTAGGTATCAGTATCTTGACTTTTGCCATAGTTCCTTTCAGTAAACCAACTCTTCCTTTTCAGCCGCGGTTTGTTCGGCGTTAGGCAGCCAACTGTTAGCGTGGTCGAATTCGCCACTCCGGATGGAAAGCACCACGAAGGAGTACCAGGGGCAGGAATTCTTCAGGTCCGTTTCCGAAAAATAAGCGCCGCAATCAGGATGGGAATGGTAGATGCCAACCAAGTCCATGCCTTGCTTCCGGGCTTCGCGGTCGGCCTTGAGAAGATCTTCGGGACGCAATTCATAGCGGGCCGCCTGCGACCCTTCGGATACGTTCTCGAGGATCATCGCGATGCGGACAAGCTTGTCATCGCCATCCACTTTGCCGAGCATCGCGCCGCAGCACTCGTCCGGATATGTGGCCTTTGCATGCGTAACCATTTCCTGCCAAGGCTGCTTTTCGATCGTGATCATTCTTCGTCCCAGAAGTGCTCGCTGAGATATTTTTCGGCGCTGTCACAGAGCATGGTTACAATCACGCCGCTTTCTCCCCGTTCGCGCAATCCGGCGGCAATCCGCAAGGCGGCCAGCACATTCCCGCCCGCTGAGATTCCGATGAGAACGCCCTCCTCGCGGGCGATACGCCGAACCATACGGTACACGTCCTCGGTCTCGAGCCAGATGTTTCCATCGGCCAGCGTTTCGTCGTAAATGCCCGGCACTATGGCCGTCGGCATGTGCTTCAGGCCCTCAAGCCCGTGAAAGCCGCTCGATGGCTGCGCGGAGTAACACTTGACGTGCGGCAGGTCGCGGCGCATTCGGCGAGTGACTCCCATGAACGTTCCGCTGGTGCCCATAGCCGCGACGAAGTGCGTAACGCGTCCCCCGGTCTGCTCGATAATTTCAGGGCCAGTCCCGTTGAAGTGCGCCTTCCAATTGTTCGGATTGTTGTACTGGTCCGGATAGAAATAGCGCTCCGGATCGGCCGCGTAGACCTGGCGGCAAAGACGGATTGCGCCGTCGGAACTCTCGGCCGGGTCCGAAAACACGGTCTCGGCTCCGTACGCTTTGAGGATGCGCTTGCGCTCCATCGACGCATTACCGGGCAAGCAGAGCTTCACCTTGTAGCCCTTGGCCGCGCCGATCATGGCGTAGGCGATGCCCGTGTTGCCGCTGGTTGCGTCGAGGATCGTGAGGCCAGGCCGCAGCGCTCCGGAGCGTTCGGCTTCGACCACCATGTTGAGCGCTGGGCGGTCCTTGACCGAGCCGCCTGGATTCGCAAATTCAGCCTTGCCGTAGATCTCGATTCCCGGAAAATCGACCGCGATTTTCGCCAGACGAATCAGCGGCGTATTGCCGATCGAGGCAAGAACGTTGGACTTTTGAGCTTCGGAGACGGCCTGGGGCATGTTCTGCTTTTTATTGGACGGCGGGACAGCCAGCCGGATGCAAATTTTACGGCTGCCCGGACGGCGAAAATTTATTCTAGCATTCAAAACGTGCCTTCACGAGTCGATGAAAGCAATAACGCCAGCCGGAAACCGGCATCCTGCCACAGACTAATCCCGCATCTAGGTGACCCGGCAGTTGCTGACGGCTCGAGGCGCGGCCATCATTCATCAACATTGCAAACGCAAGTGTGCGATTTCATCCGTCTTTACCTCCTGAGCCCCGAAAAAAGATGTGTTGACGCGAATCATTACTTAAGTAGTATTACTATCATGAAGATAGGCTCTGGATCATACGAGTTTTCCTTGCGGCAAGATCAGATGGCCCAAACGCACGAGCGCATCCTGGCGGCGCTCGGAGAATTGATTCGCCCGGATGGCTTTGAGGAAGTTTCCTACAGAGCGCTCGCGCGCGAGGCGCGGGTTACTGAAATTACCGTTTACCGGCATTTCAAAGACCACCACGAATTGCTGCGAGCGTTCTGGTCGTGGACGGACGCGAAGCTCGGGAACCGGGGGATGCCGCGGTCGGAGGAATCGCTGATCGCGGACATCACACCTGTGCTCATCGGTTTTGACGAGCAGGAACAGTTGATGCGCGCGGCTCTGCTAACCTCCGAAGGGCGCGCGATGAGGATGAGCGTCAAGGCGGAACGGCGCGCCTGCTTCGAAATGGCCTTGACCGGCGCCACCGAAGGCCTCGCGCCGGAGGAAAGAAGACGTGTAGCGGCCGTGATTCAACTTCTGTACAGCGGCTATGCGTGGCTCTCCATGCGCGATCATTGGGGACTGACTGGCAAAGCAAAGTAAAGGAGCGAAAACATGATTCACCATATTTCAATTGGAGTTCACGAGCCGGTGCGGGTTACGCGCGTGCTGGCCGAGTTGTGGAACGGTTTCGCGATGCCATTTCCTATTGCCGAAGACGCCTGGGATTGCTATGAACGGCGATGCCAATGGTAGTGAGATCGAAGTCATTCCGCTCGCCTTCGACATGGTTCCCGGCGTTGGAGATCCCAATCCGATGACGCCTATCGGCTTCGACCTGCAGCCATGGGAGGTTCACTTCGTCCAAGCTGTTACCCCCAGAAAGCACGGCTCCACGCACGCCGCGCTGTCGTCGCCGCTGACGCAAGAAGAGATTTTCGCCATCGGCCGGCGCGAGCGCTGGCGCACGGTGCGTTGCGACCGCAGCCCGGCGTTTCCGGTCATCGAGTTTTGGCTCGAGAACCGGTTCCTCCTCGAGGTTCTGACTCCGGAGATGGCGAGGCAATACACCAGTTTCATGACGCCGCGGAGTCTGGCCGCCCTTTTTGGAATGTCTTCTCCCGAGCGGGCGGCGCGCCCGTCCCTCGGGAATAGTTGAAGAATCCAGGCGAAACAATGAGGTTCAGTGTGACGATACACACTGAGGAAGTATCGCAGGCTCGTTCTGGCGCTTTTTCTCGCAATGACCCTCTCCGCGGGGGAGTTGCCGCAAGAACCGCGACAGTCCGTTCCGCCTTACAAAGAAGCAGGCCGAACGGAGGCGCCACCGCGGGAGGGCCCGTCCACGCCGGCACAGTAGAAGGCCATCAGGAAGGGCGGGAGGACAAAGTTCGTCGTCATT
>SHUI01000315.1 GCA_009697455.1 Bryobacterales bacterium | reverse complement strand
CCTCCGCCCGCTCGGCGGAGGTCTTGTAGAGGCGCTCGTCGTCCGAAAGGGAGTGCGAATAGGGCCGGGTGACATGAGCGTGAACAAGCGCCGGCCCATCGCCCCGCCGGCACCACTCCGCAGCTTCGCTGAGCGCCGCGTGAGACGCGACGAAGTCCGATCCATCCACCTCCATCAGGAGCAGGTTCGGAAAGCCCGCGAGAAGGCGCGAAATGTTCCCGCCAGGTGTCTGGAACTCGACGGGCACCGAGATCGCGTACCCATTATCCTCGATCAAGAAAAGCACCGGCAACCGGTTCTGGCAGGCCGCGCTTATGGACTCCCAGAACTCCCCTTCGCTCGTCGCTCCCTCTCCGCCGCAAACCAATGTGATCTCATCGCGCTCGGCATTCAGATAGCGTCCGGCTTCGGCACAACCGACGGCTTGAAGAAACTGCGTTCCCGTGGGCGAGGACGCCGTCACGATGTGGAGCTTCGGATCGCTCCAGTGCGACGGCATCTGCCGTCCGCCCGACGCGGGGTCGCTCGCGGCTCCAACCGCCTGCAAGAGCATCGCGGCGGGGGAAACACCCATCGCGAGACACAACGCGCGGTCGCGGTAGTAGGGGTAAACCCAATCGTAGCCCGGCCGGACGACCAGTCCTGCCGCAGTTTGAACCGCTTCGTGTCCGGCGGCGCTCACCTGGAAATAGATCTTGTTTTGGCGTTTGAGGATGATTTCGCGGTCGTCCATGCGGCGCGACAGGTGCATGATCCGGAACGCCCGGATCATGAGGTCGGGGCTTGGGGTTCCGCCGGCCGGCGCGCTGACAGCCTGGAGACTAGCTTTCATGCTTACCTCTCATGACGATCGCCAGCGCTCCCATGTACAAGACCCCGCCCATCAGCAGGGTCTGAAGCAATCCGAGGTAAATGGCGAAAAAGATGGCGGCGACCGAGCCCAGGACGCTCGACGCCGCATTGAGGGACCACGCCCAGCGCACGGACGGCTTGTGCATGGCTTCCAAACGACGCAAGCCCGTGGGAAATGGAATTCCCATGACGAATCCGGCCGGAAAAATCAGGGCTACGGTGATTGCGATTTTCGCCCAAAGCGGCAGCCCCAGTTCCTTCGCGAGCACCGTCGTGAGAATGACGCCGAGCAGGGAGACCAGCCCCGCCACCAAACCCAGTACCGCCATCCATCGCGCCTTCGACCCGCCCAAAATGCGGCTAAAGTAACTCCCCAAGCCGCTTGATAATAGCATTGAAAACACAACCACTGTAAGGGCGTAGGTCGGATGACCAAGGAACAGAACGAGCTTCTGAATCAAAGCCACCTCAACCAGAATATATCCGGCGCCGATCAGGAGGAAATAGAGCAGAAACGCGCGAACGCCTTTGTGCTCCGGCAGGCGGCTCCCAAGAACCAGAGGCGGAAGGGCGAGGATCACGAGAGTGGCGGCGACACTGATCGCAAGCAGTCCGAAAAGCAATGGGACCGCCTTGTTGATCTTGTAATCCGCGCTGTCACGAGACGCACTTGAGACGAACGCCAGGAGATCACGCGGTTGAACGGTGTAAAAAAAGAATGGCCGGTTGTCGCTCACCGGCGAGATATCGAACGGATACGACTTTTCGAAGGCCGGAAGGTCCCGCGTAATAAGGATCTGCGCAAAAGGGTTGGTTCTGCTCATCGTGGCGGGCATGCCCGCTATGTAAACTGCTTCCATTCCCGCTTTTGCAAGCGCATCGCGCGCGCGCAGCACATCCGGAAGTGTCCAGGGCTTCCTGGAGATGAGAACGGTGTCGCGCGCCCCCCATTTCGCCAAGTCCGCCTTCGACCCCTCCCGGCCCACAATGACGTGACGCCACGGCTCTGGTTCCCCCAGGCGCTCAAGCGCCGCGCGAGCCAGTGAGAGCAGCCGCAGCGACTCCCGCGGCGGGTCGAACCCCCACCGCGTAAGTGCCAGAACGCCGTCGGGCGTAAGGTGGCTCAGATAGTCGTGGAACGCCTCCGTCGTATATAGGTTGTTCTCGGAAAGAGCGAAGGCGCCCGCCGCCGTGGATGCCCAGGTATCCACCAGTGTCGCCTGTATCACCGTGTACCGTTCCGTGCTGCGGCGGACAAAGCTGCGTCCGTCTTCGATGACTATCTGAACACCGGGCCTCCGGTACAAATTCCCGCTGAAATGAGGGTAGCGCTGCTGCATGACCACATCCGCGATGATCGGGTTGATCTCGACGCCTGTGACATCCTGGCTTCCCGACGCCAGCGCCCGAGCCACATCCCAGCCTCCCCCCGGGCCAATGATTAAGGTCTTGGCGCGCGGCCGCAGAACGTAGGGCAGTCCGGGACCCTGGTATAGAAGGTCCTTCATGTCGCGCTCCGAGAGATGCGAGTAATCGAAGTTGGCGATGCCGGTAGAGGCGTCGGCGTCGATAAATATCATCATCGCCCCGGAACCTTTATCCGGCGCCACCGCAATCCGGGAGAAACTGTTCCATTTGACGAAGATCTCATTCTCGAGTTTCTGATTCTTCGCGTACGTGACGTCGAGAAATCGATGCTTCACGTTCAGTACCAGAAAAACAACCAATACCAGTGCTAGCGCCACGCTGCCAATCCGGCCTCGCACGGACCCAGCCATGCTGTGCCAGATCGCGCCGGCAGCAACGAACACGATCGCGGAGGCGAGGATCGTATTGGGACCGTTCAGCGTGTCGAGCATCTTTACGAGCGCAAGGCAACCAGCTGCAGCGCCGAAGAGGTCGAAAAAATAGACGCGCTCGACGCGCTCCACCGTCTCCGAAATCGCATGCGAGAGGATGGCTCCTGAAACCACAAAGGGAAGTGCCGTGCAGAAATAGATCAGCGCAAGCCGGAGGTTGGTCACTTCGGACTGGCGAGGGAGGAGTACAAAGAGCGCAAGCACCACCAACAGTCCGTTAAGCGCGCTGAGACGTCCAAGAACGGCGAATGAATGCTCCCGCGTTCCTCCGATCAGGTACGAAAGGACACCGCCCGCGCCAAGACCGAAAAGGGCTATGGATATAGCCAGGAACGCGAGGTGGTAATAGAACACGACCGAGAAAATTCGCGTCAGTGACAGTTCTAGCAGTAGCGTGGCAAAGCTTGTGAGTGCAACGGACAGGTAAACCTGAGGCCAACTGAACGCTTGCTGTTTCATGGAATTGGAGGCGTTGGGCAAACTACCATGTTAAGCCAGCGCCAGCTCCAATCAAATCCCGCCAGCCCAGGCCGGGTAACCAACCCTAACACCGTGAGGGAGCCTTTGCGCAATAATCGGGGAATGACCAAGTTCCTGATCGGCGTCCTCACCGGCGTCATTCTCGCGGGTTTGATGCTGGTAATCGGCGTTTTCGCGCTGGCCTCGATCGGCGAAAAGGCCCCGGCCATTCAGGCCGGATCCACCCTGATCCTGCGGCTGGAGGGCGAAATCCCGGAGCGTTCGCCCATGGAATTTCCTATTCCATTTCTGGAGCAACGGAATCCCGTCACGGTCAAGGACATATGGGACCTGCTGCGCAAGGCGGCCGCCGATACGCGCATCAAGGCCGTCGTGATCGAACCGCGCGGGGCGGCCGTCGGCTGGGCGAAGTTGCAGGAAATTCGCCAGGACCTGGAGAAGTTCAAGAAGAGCGGCAAGCCGCTTTATGCCTATCTCCGCTCTCCCAACACCCGCGATTTCTATCTTGCAACCGCAGCCGACAGGATTTACATGCCGCCAGAGGATCAGATGGACGTGAAGGGCATGCGTGCGGAATTGACCTATTTCCGGAGGACGATGGACAAGCTCGGCGTTCAGGTTGAAATCGAACACGCGGGCAAGTACAAGGATTTCGGCGATACCTTCACGCGGACTTCCATGACCCCGGAAACGCGGCAGGTGATGGATAGCGTGCTCGACGATCTCTACGGCCGCCTTGTATCCACCATCGCTTCCAGCCGCAAGAAAAGCGAGTCCGACGTCAAGGCGATTCTCGACGAAGGCCCCTTCCTGGCGCGTCAGGCCTTGAAAAATGGGTTGGTGGACGTGCTCGGCTACGAAGACGAAATGTTCGATGCGCTGAAGAAACGCATCGGTTCAGGCGATATCAAGAAGTTGTCATATCGCGACTACGGGCGCGTTAGCGCTGCTTCACTTGGCCTCGACGGTAAACACCGCATCGCCTTCATCGTCGGCGAGGGAGCGATCAGCCGCGGCGAGGAGGGGGGCGAGTCCTACTCGAACGGTGACGGCATCGGCTCCGGAGGTTTCGGCAAGATCCTCCGCCGCGTGGCCGCCGATGGCCGAATCAAGGGTGTGGTTGTGCGCATCGATTCACCTGGAGGGGATGCGTTCGCCTCGGACGAAATCTGGCACGAAATGAACGCCCTCAGCAAGAAGAAGCCTACCGTGATTTCAATGTCGGACGCGGCCGCCTCGGGTGGCTACTACATGGCCATGACCGGAGACAAGATCGTGGCCTATCCGGGAACGTTCACGGGGTCGATCGGCGTTGTGTTCGGAAAGGTGAACCTGCGCGGCCTGTACGAAAAGCTTGGAATCTCGAAGGATGTTCTGACGCGCGGCAAGTTTGCCGACATCGATTCCGACTACAAGCCTATGACGGAACCTGAGCGCAAGAAACTTCGCGACGGGATCGACGACACATATAAGGTCTTCGTAACGAAGGTGGCCACTGCCCGCAAGAGAAAGTTCGAGGAAGTTGAACCGCTTGCCCAAGGGCGAGTCTGGCTCGGTTCCCAGGCGAAGGAGCGAGGTCTCGTCGACGAACTTGGCGGAATCGACCGGGCGATCGAAATTCTGAAACAGAAGGCGGGCATCGGCGGTGACGAGAAGGTGACGCTGATTCCCTACCCCGCGAGGCGGAACGTTCTTGAAACTCTGTTCGGGCAGGGACACGGCGTGCTCGACTCCCGCGTGGCCGCCGTGCTAAAGGGATGGGCGGCAAGGACTTGGGTGGAAGGCGGGATGTTAAAGGTGATGCCGTATCACATCGAGGTTCGCTAGTCTAAGCTGTTTCATGAAAAATGCTGCGGCAAATAATTGCCTAAAGTTTCTCGCGTCGCAGCCGATGGATAACTGGAGCGAGAAACGATGTCCGAGACCAGAACAAGAGCGGCAGAGGCAACAGAGGTGGCAAGGCGGGTCCTTTGGGCTGGCCGCAATACAGGTGCCGTAAAGGGCTT
>SHUI01000314.1 GCA_009697455.1 Bryobacterales bacterium | reverse complement strand
ATACAAAAGCGAGGAAGCTTCCAAAAAGCTTCACGAAGGTTTCCATCGGTCGTCTCCTTGATGTCTTGCTTCGACAACAAAATCATCTATCAGGCGACCGATGGAATCAAACCCCCACCGCAAAGCTTCTCCAAGGGATTTCAAGGGCGTAGCCCTTGGTTATACTTAGCCCGGTTCGCACCGTCGAAGGCGATCCCGTCACACTGCGAGACAGTTGCAGTAGCCAGCGGCCGTCGCGGGCGATATTCGGTTCGCGTCGCGGCGTGTAGCCTCGTGACACAACGGTCCTGTAAAGGCCCTGAATATCGAGCGTCCCGACGCCGACGTGATGCCAGACGCCCAGTTGCTGCGGGTTCGGCGGCGGATCGCGCCACATCATGTACTCGATCCAGTTGTTGCCGTCCGGCACCATCATCGACACCCAGTCAATGCGGTCGTCGAGCGGCCCACCCTTCCACTGAAAGCGGAAGCCCAGAATATCCTTGTAAAACCTGTCCTGCGCCTCGGCGCTCTTCACGTGCACGCCCACGTGCAGCATGTGATCCGAAATGCGCTTCGCCGAAATCGCCTTGCCTAAGTTCTTCTGGTGCAGCGGCCCCTTCAAATATTCCACGAACTCCACGCTGTGGCCTTCGGGGTCTTTCACCGAAAAACTCAAGTTGCCGTCGCCATCCTTCTTCAGTTTGCCCGGCACGGCAACACCCTTCTCAGCCAGGTAATCCCGCAGCTTGCGAGCGTTCTTCGTTTCAAAGCCGATCTGGATCATCTTGTCGCCGGCTTCGTTCGCAAGCGTCTGCGTCACCTCGATGTACTGCTGTTCGTTAACCTTGAAGACCGCGATGTCAGCGGCGACGCCGGGACGCCGATGCTTGAAGACCTCGTCATACCCCAGCACGCCCGTGTAGAATTTGCGGACCTCTTCGAGATTGTCGGTTTTTACCACGAAGTTGGCGATGCCTACAATCGGCGGACGTTCCGCGGCCAAAGCGGGCAACAAGGGAATCAGGAAAAAGAGGCGCTTCAAGCCCGATTTCAAGCAATAATCTCCTTGATCACGCGCGCCGGGTTCACGCCGATGAGCGTTTCAAGGCGTCCATCGTAATCGTAGGTCAGCTTTCTTACATCCACGCCGAGCAGGTGGAGAATCGTCGCGTGCATGTCGCTGTGAGACACGGGATTCTCCGCCGCCGCATAGCCGATTTCGTCGGTCGCGCCGTAAATCGTGCCGCCCTTTATGCCGCCGCCCGCCATCCAAACCGTGAAGCCTCGCGGATTGTGATCGCGGCCGTCGGCGCGTTCGGCCGTAGGCAGCCGCCCGAATTCACCACCCCAAACCACGAGCGTGGAATCGAGCAGCCCGCGCCGCTTGAGATCTTTGATGAGCCCGGCCACCGGGATGTCGATCTTGCCTACGCTCTTGGTTAGGTTCTCGGCAAGCTTCGCGTGGTGATCCCAGCCGCCGCTCGTGATCTGCACGAAGCGCACGCCGCTTTCCACAAGCCGCCGCGCCACCATGCAGCGCATGCCGAAGACCTTGGTTTCAGCCTTGTCGAGCCCATAAAGCCTCCTGGTCTCTTCAGTCTCGGTGGTGAGATCCACTTTCTGCATAGCCTCGATTTGCATTCGCGCAGCCATCTCGTAGTTGGCGATCCGCGTATCGAGTTCGAGCAACTCGGGATGGCTGTTGCGATGCAGCCGGTTCAGCCCGTTCACCATGTCGATGATGCCGCGCTCTCCGGCGAGCGTCATTGAAGCCGGCCGTTTGAGGTCGGGAATCGGCACGCCTTCCACTTCCATGAGCGTGCCGGCGTATGTGGGCGGGAGCCAGCCGCCCGTCCAGGCGCGCGGTCCTATGAGGGCGTCGCCGTCGTGCAATGCGATGTAGCCCGGCAGATTCTGGTTTTCGGTGCCGAGTCCGTAGGTTACCCACGCGCCGATTGCAGGAAAGCCGGTGATGTTGCGGCCGCTCATGTAGTGATACTGCGCGGTGTCGTGGTCGATGCGGTCGGTGACCCCGGAGCGAATCACGGCCAGTTCGTCGACCACGCTCGAGAGGCCCGGAAGCAACTCGGAAACTTCGATGCCGGACTGGCCGTGTTTCGAGAACTTGAAGGGACTGCCCATCATTCTCGCCTTGGCAACATCCTTGCGCGAGATGACCTTGATAGGCGGTTCCTGGCCGTCAAAGCGGTTAAGGATCGGCTTCGGGTCGAGCAGGTCGACCTGGCTGGGTCCGCCCGGCATGAAGAGGAAGATCACCGACTTCGCCTTCGGTGAGAAATGAGGGGCGCGTGGAAGCAGGTCGTGGATCGGGGATGATCCCGTCGCTCCGAGCGGTGAGCCGCTGCCGCGCAACATCATGCTCGCGACGACACTGCCCCAGCCGCCCATGCTGCGGGCCAGCAATTCCCGCCTGGTGGGAAGGCCGGAAAACGCCGCACGTCCCCTGAAAAGGCCGTTGACAGGCCGGGAGGAGTGCCCCAAATGGGCATCGGTGTTGTTCACGGGTTCCTCCGTTCAATCCACATACAAGAACTCATTTGAGGCTAGCAGAGCCTGAGAGAACATTTTCAGACCGGCCTCCGGGTCCTCTTGCTTGCGTATCGCCGCGAAGGCGAAGGCGGTCTCGGATTCGGCCGCCGGCCGCGAATACGCCAGCTCAATGGCACGCCGGATGCGCGCTACCATGTCGTCCCCCGCCTCCCGCTTGATGCGTGCCGCGAGCGCCGCCGCCGATTCGAGCATCAGTGGATTGTGCAGCGCTGTGAGCGCCTGTTGCGGAAGGGCCGAGCGGAAACGCACGGATACGTTGTTGTCCATAAGCGGCGCGTCGTAGGCGACCAGGAAGCCCGTGGCGGCCACGCGCCGTATCTGTAAATAGACGCTGCGCCGGTTCGGATTCCGCGCGGCCGGCAGCGCTTCAGCAGCGGCCTTGCACGGCGGCGGATTAAAGCTGAAGCCCCTGATCCGCTCGCCATCGATGCGCCCTGAGGTATCGGGGAGGTACGTGCCGTCGGGCGCTGAACACAGCGCAACCGGGTCGCCATACATTTCGAGGCTGAGCTGGCCGCTGGCGCTCAGGATCGCGTCGCGTACGGCTTCGGCTTCAAGGCGCCGGGCCGGCCACCGCGACAGTAGATGGTTCGGTTCGTCTGCCTTTAACTGGGCCGGCGTTGCCACCGAAGACTGCATGTACGTCCGCGACAACATGATCTCGCGGTGCAGCCACTTCAGACTCCAGCCGTGCTCCACCAACCCGGCTGCCAGCCAGTCCAGCAGTTCCGGATGCGTGGGGCGCGCGCCCTGCGAACCGAAATCGTCCGGCGTGCTCACGATGCCTTTTCCGAAGTGATGCTGCCAAACGCGGTTGACGATCACGCGCGAGGTGAGCGGATGATCCGGCTTGGTAAGCCATTTGGCGAAGGCAAGACGCCGTCCCGTATGCGGCGAATCGGCCGGTACTTCGGCTGGACGGAACGGATTCCGCGGATCGTCGAGCGCCAGCGGAACGCCGGGCTCCACCGCGTCACCCGGACTCTCGAAATCGCCGCGCATCAGGACGCGAGTGGCGGCGTTCTTCGAAACGTCCCACGCCGCCCATACCATCTCCGGGCGCACGGCCTTTAGCTTCGCTGCATCGGCGTTCTGTTTCTCCCGAGCCTGCTTGAGCGACGGGTCGAACTTCTCGAGTTCCTCATCGGTGATCTGGAACCTCTCCGCGTATTCGCGCATGAGGCGCTTCTGATTGTCGTCACGCTTGGCTTCGGGAGCGTTCGCGGCCGCAAGCGCTTCGCTCCGTTTCGGCCCGTCGAGTTTCTCGAGTTGCGCGTTCCGCCACTTGTCGCGAGCCTCAGTCACCAGGACGATGAAGGGGCGGCCTCCAGCCTCCTTCTGCGCCTTCACGTAGGATTCCAACTGTTCCTTGTCCGCGTTGGGCACGAACCGGGCAGGCCATTCTCCGGAGCCGATATTGGCCGCCAGCCACTTGGTGTCCTTGGGCGGAAAGACGTCGTCCGGATCGTAGACCGGCCGGATCATGGCCATAATCCTGTAGTAATCCTTCTGCAGGATGGGATCGAACTTGTGGTCGTGGCAGCGGGCGCAGCCCAGGCTGACGCCCATCAGGGCTTTCATCGGCACTTCGGTGGCTGCATGGAGCGCGTCGTACTGCTTGTCGATTTCGTAGATCGATTGGTTGTCGGTCCCGTCGGGCGTGAGGCGGAGGAAGCCCGTGGCCGTCAGTTTTTCGATTGCGTCCGGCGACAGCTTTTCCCCCATCTTCCAGTCGGCCATCTGGTCGCCTGCCAGTTGCTGCATGACGAACTCGTTGTAGGGCATGTCGCGATTGAGGGCCTTGATCACCCAGTCGCGATAACGCCAGGCGTGGGCGCGAGGCTCGTCGCCGAGGAATCCGTTGCCGTCGGCGTATCCGGCGGTATCCAGCCAGTGCCGGGCCCATCGCTCGCCGTAACGCTCCGACGCGAGGAGACGGTCGATCAGTCCCGCGTAGGCTACAGGCGAACCGTCAGCGGCGAACGACTGAACCTCTTCCGGCGTTGGAGGCAGGCCCGTGAGATCGAAATAGGCGCGGCGGATCAGCTTTTCACGGGCGGCTTCAGGATTGAGACGAAGCCCCTTCGCCTCAAGTTTGTGAAGAACGAATGCGTCGATGGGACTTCGCACCGCGGCGGCGTTCTTCACGGCGGGCGGATTGCGCTTAACGGGTTTCTGATAGGACCAGAATTGGCTGGCGCGATCCCTGATCTTCGCTTCGGACGGATTCTCCGGCGTGGTCCCGGGAAACTGTCCTTGCGCGATCCACCGCCGGACGAGGTCTTTTTCGCTGGGCGTGAGTTGCTTGCCGCCGAGAGGCATCGCGTCGGAGACGATTTTCTTCCAGAGGAAACTTGCG
Organism: Bryobacterales bacterium; assembly: GCA_009697455.1. Taxonomy (GTDB): domain Bacteria; phylum Acidobacteriota; class Terriglobia; order Bryobacterales; family Bryobacteraceae; genus SYKU01. The sequence goes on along the minus strand of SHUI01000314.1, from coordinate 300 downwards.
TCGGGTTTGCCGGGCTCAACCACTGGTCCGCTCGCCCCTCCGGCCATGATGCCGGCTAAGGTCCGCGTGTCAAGATTGGCAGTCTTTGCTTGCCCGTGGCAGGAGTTGCAGCGCTTTTCGAAAAGCGGAAGGATATCGTGCTGGAAGGTTGGAACCTGCGCCGAGGCAGACCCCGCCGCGAGAGCCCATCCGAGCGCGAGCCGCGTCCTCTGTTTCGATAACATCGGTTTGCTAATAGTCTGGTTCAGGAGCCTGGATTGTGTCAAGAACGGACGCCATGCCGGGCTCCGGGCTTGCCAG
>SHUI01000024.1 GCA_009697455.1 Bryobacterales bacterium | reverse complement strand
ACGGAACCGCGGCGCATGGGGACGGGTTCGGAGAGGGAAGAAGGGGTGGCGGTGTTGGAATCGGGCACGGGACTATCTTACGGCATATACAGCCGTAAGACCAATACGAAAAATCCGCATGTCCGCTTACCTGCCATTTTTCTGACGTGCACCCGCAAGCTTCTGCTTGATTGCGTGGATGATAAAGCGACAGCTGAGTCGGTTCTTCGGACTCCAGCGAAGGAGCGGGCCGATGAGAAGTAATAGCTCCGTTTGGCTCTCCACGCTGTTATTGGCAGGCTACGCCGTGCTGCTTCCGAGCACGGCTGAAGCGGCAGCCACAATCACGATTGTTAACGTCGACGGACCTGGCGAAGGGTTCAACGACCCCACGCCGGCTGCGCCGGTCGGCGGCAACGCCGGCGTCACTTTAGGTGCGCAGCGCCTGATCGCATTTCAACATGCCGCCAATATCTGGGGCGCGACGCTAACAAGCGCCGTTACCATCGAGGTAGAGGCAAATTTTGACCCGCTGTCATGCAACGCCACGGGCGCAGTCCTGGGTGCCGCAGGGCCGCAACTCGTCTGGCGCGATTTTCCGGGTGCGCCCCTAGCCGGGCATTGGTATCACAGCGCTTTGGCGAATAAGATCTTTGGCGCCGATCTTTCTCCGGCCCCAACGGACTATGAGATTGGCGCCACATTCAATGCCAATCTAGGCCAAGTTGGGTGCCTGACCGGCACTTTCTTCTATCTCGGTTTGGATAGCAACCACGGAGCGAATATCGACCTGGTGACCGTCGTGTTGCACGAGTTGGGTCACGGGCTTGGTTTCTCAACCACCACGAGCAGTACAACGGGGGCCTTTCTTGCCGGATTCCCAAGCGCGTTCGACAATTTTCTTCGTGACAACACCACTTCGAAATTCTGGAACCTGATGACGGATCCCGAGCGCTTGGCGTCGGCCATCAATACAGGTAAGCTCGCATGGACTGGGGCCATCGTTACCGGATCCACGGCAGTAGTGCTGCAAGGGAACCCTCAAATGGTTGTCAGCGCCCCTGCGAACGTGGCGGGTACGTACTTGGTGGGAACTGCCGGGTTCGGGCCCGCTCTCACAGTCGGCGGAGTCACGGGAGGCCTCATGCCTATCTCCGACCTTGGGTGTAATCCGTTCTCGCCCTTAAACGCCGCCGCGGTCAACGGAAACATCGCCCTCATCGACCGCGGAACCTGTGGGTTCGTCGTGAAGGTGAAGAACGCCCAGAACGCTGGGGCCAAGGCCGTCGTGATAGCTGACAATGTGGCGGGTTCCCCACCGCCGGGCCTTGGAGGATCGGACCCCACGATTACCATCCCGGCCGTCAGGATTACCCAGGCGGACGGGAACGCACTCAAAGCCCAGCTTCGCTTCCGCGCGAGGACGCGGTCCGGCGTGGTTACGAAGCTGAATGTCAATACCGCGATTCTCGCCGGCGCGGATGCGGCCGGGAGGGCGTTGATGTATACGCCGAATCCGGTCCAGCCCGGGTCGTCCGTCTCGCATTGGGACACAAGCGCTACTCCGAATCAGTTGATGGAGCCGAGTATTAACGGGAACCTGACCCATTCGGTTGTCCCGCCGCAGGACCTGACGAAGCAGTTGTTGTTGGATCTAGGCTGGTAACGCTCTATTCGCGGGACCCGGCGGGTGGAGGCAGGCCTTCACCTCGCCGGGTCCATCAGTCCCGCCTCGGCGAAGCCCTTCGCTCGCAGTAAACAGGAGTCGCAGCCGCCGCAAGGCCGCCCTGTGGCATCCGGGTCATAGCAACTGAACGTTAGCCCCAGGTCAACACCCAATTCGGTTGCGAACTTCACAATCCCCGCCTTGGTCAAGCGAATCAATGGCGTGTGAATCCTCAATTTCGTTTGGCCTTCGGTGCCCGCGCGCGTCGCCAGATTCGCCATCCGTTCGAATGCTTCAATGTATTCAGGGCGGCAATCGGGGTAACCGGAATAGTCGAGCGCGTTCACTCCGATGAAAATATCGGCCGCGCCCAGTGTCTCCGCCCAGGCAACGGCGAAGGATAAGAAGATCGTGTTGCGAGCCGGAACATAAGTCACCGGAATGTCGTGGGACATCTCGTCGACCGAGCGCCCCTTCGGCACGTCAATTTCGCCGGTGAGCGCGGAATGGCCGAAAAGGCGCAGGTCGATCGTTGTAACTGCGTGCTTCGTGGCACCCAGACTCGCCGCCACCCGCGCAGCTGCCTTCAGTTCCACGCGGTGGCGCTGCCCGTAGTCGAACGAGAGGGCGTAGCATTCGAATCCGTCCCGGCGTGCGGCGGCGAGACAGGTGGCGGAGTCGAGGCCTCCGCTCAGCAGGCACACGGCTTTCGGCGCGCCCGGCGTCATTCCAGGCCAGCCCGCTTTGGCAGCCACAGCGCGAGAATGAACCCGATGAATGGAAATGCGATCAGTCCGGCAAAGGCGTACTGCATGGAGTAGTGATCCGCAATCCATCCCGTAAGGGGGATAAACACCATGCCCGCCATTCCCCACGCCGCACCCATCATCAGCGCGGATACGGTACCCGCCTGCGCGGGCGCGAGGCGCTGACCCATGACGACATTTACCGGAATCGTGAAGAGCAGCACCAACCCACCCGCCACCAGAGCCGCAATTGACCAAATGCCCTTAGTGAAGACGAATAACGCGAGGAATGGAATCGACCCCAGCATGGAAATCAGGATCACGGTGCGACCGCCGATTCGGTCGGCAATGTTTCCTCCCATGAAACCGCCCAACGCGCCGCCGGCAAGATATAGAGAGGTGACGTAACTTGCGGCCGCCAGAGTGTAGCCGCGGTGGACGGTCAGATAGAGCGGCAGAAACTGCGTGAAGGTAATCTGAACCACGGATCGGATAACAACCAGGAAATAGAGGATCGTCATCGGCTTCCAGACCGCGCGCAACGGACCGGCGTCAAATTTCGGGCGAGTGCCGGCATGGCCGTGCACGGGCGGAAGAAACAGCCACAGAAGTACCGAGACGGCGATTCCCGGCACTGCGGCCCAAGGCATTAGCCTGAGTCCCCAGCGTCCTGTCACGAAGGAGAAATAGGTAGGACCGAGCGCCATCCCCAAGGTTCCGGCGCTAATGAAAGCAGCCATTGCGCGGCCTGGGTTTGCCTTGACGCCCAACGCCGCGTTGGCGGTTGCCTGCGGGTGGAAAGACCCGATGCCCGCCGCTCCCAGGAACACCATTGCCAGCAACCCCAGGTAGCTTGGCGCCCATCCAAGCGACGAAATGAAGACGCCTGCCGCAGCCGGCGCGAGGACCGTGAATAGCCGTGATCCGGTGCGGTCCGAGAAGTACCCGTAGACCGGTTGCATCACGGAGCCCGAGAACACAAGCATTCCACCGAGCAGACCCGCTTGCGTGAGGGTGATTCCGAACTGCGCGATGAGGAGCGGTTGCAGCGCGCCGAGCGCCCCCGAATACAGGTCGATAAAAAAATGAGCGAGCGAAAACAGCGCCAGCGGAAGGGCAGCCGCGCGCATCCCGGCATCAAGCGTTGCGCGCTTCGCGGCGGCCGCTGGGTCGAGAGAAATGGTCGTGGAATTCATTGCGGGCGGGCGCTCTGCCCTCATTATAACGGAACGAATCGGACTCTTTGGTGTTTAATGAGAACATGAGGTTCCAGGTAGTACTCCCCGTCCTCCTGCTTGCCGCGACCGCCGGGGCTCAGAATCCGCCCGCGGTGAATCCGCGAGGTGCGGTGAACGCCCATTCGCTTACGCCGGCGCTTTCTATAGTCGGGCGCGGCGGGCTGGTCATGATCGGGGGAATCAATCTGGGACCGGATACGGAGGTCGTGACGCCGGGAGTGCCGTGGCCCACATCCCTCGGGGATCCCGCGGTTGAAGTTTCCATCGGAGGGCGTCAAGCGCCACTATATTCGGTGAGTTCCACGAAGATTGTGGCGCAGGTGCCATTCGAGACCGCTCCGGGAACCGTGGATGTGATGGTGAAGCGGGCGGGCGTGGCAGGCCGCCCCACTCGTTTAACCGTTACCGCGACTGAACCTGCCGTGCGGTCCGCAAGCGGCGACGGCTTTGGGGCCGCGGCTGCGAGCCTCTCCGGCTCTACGTTCAATTTCGTGGTCAGCGGACTCGGCGTCACATCGCCGCGGGTCGGCACCGGCGAGGCGGCCAATCCCGAATCGCCAGCCGCGCCGACGCTTCCGGTTACTGCGTACATTGGCGGATTGAAAGCCACGGCGGTTGTGGCGCACTCCACAAAGCGGGCCGGGGAGTACGACGTTCAGGTTGAAGTGCCCGCGGCCGCGCGGCCCGGGGACGTGCTTACTGTCGTATCCGGAAACCGGGCATCCAGCCGCACAACCTACCAGAGTCTGTCCGCGCCGGAAATACAGTTTCTAAAGGTGCCCACGGGAACGCCCGATCTGCGCGCAATCGCAAGCCCGGACCTAAACGGGAATTATTGGATCGGCTCCGCGGCGCGCGGCACCGACGGCTGTTATCCCTCACTCATGTTCGACGCAGTGAAGCAAACTGTGTCGGCTGTCGAAGGCTGCCTGACGAACGGAAACGCGAATGCCATAACGCCGGCAGTGACGCCAAACGAGGGACCCGCCATGGCGGCGCTGGCCGGACCGCCCCAGGCGGCCGCCCCCAACGGCGTGAGTTCGAAGGTTCAGATTTTCAACCCCGCCCTGACAGGTACGCTCTCAGTCGACCTTCCTGGCGCAGCGTCGCAACTTGCGGGTGCAGCCGGGGGCAATTTCAGCGCGGTTATCCCCGGCTCTCCCAATCGCGTCGTCATCATTGATGCCCACACAGGTGAATTGCAGGACGGACCGGGCGGCGGTGCCAACGCCGGCGGTCAAGGCGCGATTCTCGGCCTGCAAGTGAACGTGGACGGATTGACAAGTTTGCTGTCACTCCCGGTGCAGCTTCCGCAGGGAAGGTTTGGCGTGGTTGTAGGCGACAGCGCCGATGCACCCAAACAGGCGAAATTTGCCATTCTCACAGCCGCCGGGGACGTGGCCGCATCAAAAGCTTTCCCGGACGGCTGGCAGGCGCTTATCGCTCCGGCGCCGCCCGCGAATCCAGGCGGCGCTCCGGGTGGCCCCGGTGGTCAAGGCGGCCAAGGCGCGGGTGGGGCCGCGTTTCAGATCCCTCGCGGGGCGCTTTCGTACGACGCCGACCAGCGCGTCGTATACGCACTTGCCCGCACCAGCGACAACAAACATGGATTCGCGGCGTTCACGCTCGACGCAGCCCCGGCGAAGGCAATCCCTTTCCCCGACGGCTGGTACGCGCCCACCTGCACCGCGCAGATTCGCATCGTCGATCTCGAACTCGGGAGGCAGAAGGCGCTTGTCGCGACTAACGTACAGGAAACGGCCTTCAAGAATGTGTGCCCTGGCGTGGGCTTCGTTTTGCTGGACCTGGCAACGGAAAAGATGTCCACCATCCCGCTTCCGGGAACCGCGCAGTTCAACGCTTCGCCTGGAACATCGGGCGAAGTGAACGATTACGTTTATGGGACGAACTCCGATCCGGCGCGGCCGAATACCTCGGATTCGCTCTTCGTTCTTGACGGCGCTTCCAATTCGGCTTACCGGTTGGACCTGCCGTCCGGCGTCGCGAGTTTCGGCAATGTAACGGTTGTGGCGCAACTCGGCTTACTAATCGCTCCGGGAATCAACCGCGTGGCAGGGGACGCCGGGCTGGTGGTTTTCGATCTTGACAAGCTTGAGACGCGGCGGCTTCCCGTTCCAGACGGTTTTGTGACGGTGGCGGAAGCCGGCGTGTTTCCCGCAACGAGAAAGCTCGTCGCTCGGGGCATCAAGCCGCAGAACGGCGGGTCTCAGTTCCTGGTGTACGATCTGACGACGTCTGATGTGACGGTTGTTGCGAATCCGGAGGGCGTAGCTTCTGTTGGTCCCGCCGCGGCTGCCGGGCCGGGCGGAGGGGGACCCGGTGGGATGCCAGGCGGACTTCCTGGAGGGTTACCCGGCGGCTTGCCGATCGGACCGGGCGGTGCGGGTGGCGCTGCCCAGGCACGGCTGATGGTCGCCAATGGCAAGGCGAATTCCGTGGCCGCGATTGCGCTTGCGTCCGACGGTAAACAGATCGGCATGGTGGTGCTCAGGGTTCCGTAGAGTGCACGGGCGGTAGAGCAGGTCAGGGCACGTTGGATCGTTGAGGCCGAGACCAATATCCGCGGTGGGTGCACGCGCGAGCAATCGGTGCCGGTGTTCATGGGTGGAACATGCCTCGCCCTTCCCGACCGGAACCATGACATTGATCCAGCAGGAGCGGATCAGCGGGAGAGGCGCTGTCGAAATCGAACAGAGCACGTTCCCTGTGGGCATTCACCATTCAACGAGGCCGGACCGCTGGTGGCAGGGGCCGACACCGCCGGCGGTGGTAAGCTGATGAGGTGCGCTGGCTCGAAGTAGGCGGAATGCCCGGCCGTACAACCGTTTTCGCGGCAATCGCCACAAGCCTCGCATGCTTCTATTCAGGCTTGCTCGTAGCACAAGGCATGAGCCGCCGCGGAGCAACGGCAATGCCCAGACCGAAGCCGTCCGGCCGGATGTTTCCGGCTTCGTTCACCGACGTCGCTTCCGCGGCCGGGCTGAACGTTTCACAGATTTGCGGCGCGGACCAGAAGAAGTACATCGTCGAATCCATGGGCCTCGGCGTGGCTTTTCTCGACTACAATAACGACGGGTGGCCCGATGTATTCCTGGTGAACGGCTCCCGCATTGAGCCTTCCGCCGGCCCGGCGCCTACAAATCGCCTCTATCGGAACAACCGCGACGGCACGTTCACGGACGTCACCGTAAAGGCGGGCTTGGCTCGCTCCGGATGGGGACAAAGCGTGGCCGTTGGTGACTACGACAACGACGGCTTCGCGGATCTCTTCATCACCTATTGGGGGCAAAACGTCCTGTACCACAACAATGGGGACGAAACGTTCACGGACGACTCGGCGCGCGCGCGTGTGGCCGGCGAAGGCCTGCGGTGGGGCAGCGGCGCTTCCTTTTTCGACTACGATCGCGACGGCCTCCTCGACCTGTTCGTTGCCAACTACCTCGACCTCGATCTCAAACGGACCCCCTTGCCCGGGTCCGATCCGGCATGCGCCTAGCTGGGTTTGCCGGTGCTCTGCGGCCCCCGCGGGCTTCCTTTTTCCTCGAACCTTCTGTACCACAATAACGGCGATGGGACCTTCACCGATGTCAGCCGCGCCTCCGGGATCGGAGAGCCTCACAAGACCTACGCGCTGGGTGTGCTCGCCGCCGATCTGGACGGAGACGGCTGGCAGGATGTCTACGTTGCATCGGACTCCACGCGCAGCCTGCTTTACCACAACAATGGCAACGGGACGTTTTCCGAGCGCGGCGTCTACACCGGCCTTGCTTACGATGACAACGGCATGGAGCAGGCGGGCATGGGGCTGGCTCTCGGCGACTACGACGGGGATGGATTGCTCGACATCGCCAAGACGAACTTCGTCGACGACTACCCGAATCTCTACCGCAATTCCGGAAAATCCGGGTACACGGACCGCGCGCCGTTCGCCGGCCTGGGCGTCAATCCGCAATACGTGCTTTAGAGCCCCGTCTTCGCCGATTTCGACAACGACGGCTGGATCGATCTGTTCATCACCGCCGGCCATTTTTTCCCCGAGGTTGACCGTCTGAAGACCGTGCAGCGGTTCCACAACCCGCGGCTGCTCTACTGGAACCTGGGTAATGGAAAGTTCGAGGATGTCTCCGATCGCGCCGGGTCCGGAATCGCGGCCGCGCATTCAAGCCGCGGCGCCGAGGCCGGTGACTTTGACAACGACGGAAACATGGATCTGCTTGTCATGAATATGAACGAGCCCCCCTCGCTTCTGAAAAATCACTCCAAGAACGGCAACAACTGGCTGAAGGTGAAGCTCACCGGCACAAAATCGAACCGCGCGGGAATCGGGGCCAAAGTCAGGTTGACTGCGGGGGGAAGGGTACAGACACGGGTGTTGCTGAGCCAATCGGGCTACTACTCAAGCTCAGATGCTCGCCTCCATTTCGGTCTCGGCAGCGCCGCGAGCGTCGAACTTGTGGAGGTCACCTGGCCGGGCGGATTGGTGGAAACCTGGGATCGGCTGAAGCCGAACCAATTGTTCTCCGCCACGGAAGGCACTGGGCGGAAAATACCATGACGGCGGCGATCCTCCTCGTTTGGTTGGCGCCGATGCAGAGTCGGGTCCCACTGGGCGGGATCTCGCCTGCTTCACTGGCTGCTTCCGGCGAAAAACTCCTGGAAGCGCAGCGGACAAGGGAAGCGCGGGAGGCGTTCCAGGGTGCCCTTCAACTCGAACCCGCGAACTTCGCGGCCCTTAGCGGTATGGGGTTCATCGATTTCTCAGAAGGCCGCTTCGCGCCGGCCCGTATCTGGCTGGAGAAGGCCGTCCAGTCGCGGCACAAGTCTTTTCAAGCCCGCTTCCTGCTGGGCGCCACATTGGTCGAGTTGAACGACTCCACGGGTGCGATCGGCCAACTCAGCGTGGCGCACCGGCTCAATCCGGAGCACGCCGATGCGCGCAAGTTGCTGGCTGCGCAATATTCGAATACCCGGCAGTATAAGCAGGCCATCGCCTTGCTCGCTCCGGTGGTGGACCGCGTCCCTTACGATGAGGAGACTCATCTGCTACTGATCGGCGCGCGGCAGGCGTCCGGTGATTCGGCGGGCGTGTTTGCGCTGGCAACACGCGCGGCCCGACGCTTTCCGCGATCACCCCAGGTAGCCGCGTGGCTGGGATTTCAATTGCAGTTCTCCGGGCGTTACCAGGAGGCTGAGAAAGAACTGCGCAAGGCCATCGAGATCGATCCATTGTTCGGCGTCTCGTATCAATTACTGGGAGAGGTCTGCCTGAAGCGGGAAGACTATGCCGATGCGGTCTCGTGGTTCCGCAAGGCCGCCGGGAGAATGCCGCAGGACATGGAGACGCTTATGGGACTGGGCCGGGCACTGGCGGCGATGGGCGATACCGCGGCCGGCCTGGAAGCGCTGCGTAGCGCCGCCCGCGTGGCGCCGGAGAACGCCCAAGTGCACCTGCAACTGTCCCGTTTGTACTTCCGCATCGGAGACGAGGAGAAGGCCCGCCAGGAGGCCGATCTTTCCGTGAAGCTGAGAAGTTCCGCGCCAGACGGGATGGAAGCGCCAGCCGCCCTGCGCGCTGTAAAGTGACAAACCACCGGCGGCTACAGTAATACCGTAACGTAACGGGCTGTAAGCCCGCTTCCGGCCGGGCTGATAACGTGAGAAAAAAGGCGGAAGCGCCTGCTTCACCAAACCGCTAAATATAACCAAAAGCTGTGCCCTTGAAATCCGTTGGAGAAACGGAATTCCGGGCGGTTGATTCCATCGGTCGCCTGACAGATGATCTTGTTGTCGAAGCAAGCACATCAAGGGAGACGACCGATGGAAACCTTCGTGAAGCTTTTTGGGAGCTTCCTCGCTTTTGTATACCACTGTTTTGATCGCATCGTCATTCAAGGGTATTTGCCCTTGTTGGCCCGCGAGGCTCACATCGTCCACTGGTTTCGCGACGTGCATGGCGTTTACCCGGTCACCACCGGCGTTGAAGAAGCGGACCGACGAATATCGGAACTGGGTCAGCGCCTACGCCCGCAACCATAACATCCCGGTAGAGAGGGCTGACTTCTTCGAAGAAGACCCGTCCGGTGAGCGGACGATCCAGGACCTGGGTCAGCGAGAACTCGGCTTGCAGAATCGAGATTTGATACCGGTACCCGGCCTGCCGATCTTTCCCCGTGAATGGGTGCGGCACCTTGCGGAACCATTTCCGCAGTAGTGTAGCGGCAAAGTAGAAATGTCCTATTCTGGCAGAGTAGAGTTTCGCGGCAACCTGCCATTCCCCTCTTGCTGCATTGTGTTGCATCGCGGCCAGCCGTCAAGGCTTCCCTTCGGCGCATGGGAACGGCGGCCTTGACGGCACCAGACGGCGACGCGGAAGACTCACAGTGATAAGGGAAATGGCAGGCCTGTTCTGGCGCGGATCCACAGCGTTGATAGGACATTTCTACTTTGCCCCGACAACCATTTCCGCAGTAGCCCATCGATCTTCTCCCCCGACAAGCCGTCACACAGCGCCTGCTCACGCTTTGGGTCCTCGCAAGACAAGATGCCGTTATCCAGCGCTTCGTGCCCGATTCCGCGGTTCGCTAATTGCTGTTTCACGTATTCGTGACCGTTCAGGCAGAGCTTGGCGTTGTAGGGGAAGTACGTACAGAATTTCAGGAAGAAGGGGCCAAAGTCCCGATCCATGCAGTAGACGTAAAAGTGGTTGACCATGGCCGTGGAGCGTACCAGCCAGAGGTAAGTCGCTCCAGTCTGTTCCTTGCGCCGCCGCTCGGTGCGGAACACCGACGTTTTCTCCTGCGCCTTACCGATGAATAACACCTCTTCTGGAGAGGAAATAGCAACTACCTCGTTCGAGGCGCGATCTTTCCGTCTCTCGAAAGCCGTAGCACGTCCCCGCGCCAATCGACGCTGTCGCCGGTGAGGCCGCGCAGCCACACGCCGAAGCCCCAGAGATCTCTTAACGGAATCAGAAAAAACCAACGCACCACTTGACTATCCTTCAGCACGCCGTACCCCACGGCCAGTCCTGCAATCGTGCGGATGGCGACGGCCGCGGCCGCAATCCACCACGCTCCGGCGCAGGCCGCGGCTGCAGCCCAGACGGCGGCCTGCGTCACCACGTACCCGTAATAGCCCGCCGTCCGCGAAACGCGGATTGTGCGCGACCAGCGCAACTGATGCCGCCACACATCGCCCCAGGTTGTGCCGGAGAGGTTCGTCTCGACCACCACGCTCGACAACACCACGTGCTTCCCCAACGCCGTGATTCGGCTGCCAAGCTGGTAGTCGTCGGCGAGGTAATCGCCGACCGCCGCAAAACCTCCGATTCGCCGCAGATCTTCGGCGCGAAACGCCATTGTCGATCCGAGCGCGAACTCGCCAATTCCTGCAAGGGGAGCCACAAGCACGCCCGCCGTGAAATCGGTCGCGATGCCGATGGCCTCCCACAACGTGGGCAGGTTGCTCGCGCGCGCCCGGTAGAGACACGTGACGACGCCGATTGCGGGATCCGCGAGCGGCGCAATGACCTGACGCAGATAATCCGGATCCACGGCGATGTCTCCGTCGTTGACGAGCAGCGTTTCGTACTTCGCTTCACGCGCCAGATCCGCGAGCACGCCCACTTTGGCGTTTGGCATCGAAGGATTGGCCATCACGATGCGTAGCCGTCCGCCGGGAAATTCCGTGATCAGACGGCGGATGTCGTCGAGAGCCGGGTCGCACGGATCTTGAACGCCGAAGAGCACCTCATACTCCGGATAATCGAGCGTCGCGTGGGAGCGGATCGCCTGATAGAAACGCGGGTCCCGCCCGCGCACCGGTTTCAGAATCGAGACCGGCGGCGTGAATGGACGCGCGGGGTCGGCCGAACGCCCGCGCCATCGGATGGTGGCGGCGATTACAAGGAGATAATACGCCGTCGCGATGAGCGCGGGCCATGCAAGCGGTGGAATCACGGATTTGACTAGAGAGACAGCAATCCGACTCCACAGGCGACGAGCGAAGCACCCGCCCACCGCTTCCACTCCACATACTCGCCGAGCACGTACTTCGCGAGAACCGTTTCGAAAACGTAGCTCGCGGCGGTCGCGGGCACGGCGAAACTGAGGTCCGCGACGGAGACGAGCGACATGAACGCGAAGAACGAAATCGCCATCGCGCCGAAGGACGCGGCGATGTACCGGTTGCGCACAAGGGCCGCGGCCAAGCGCCCAAGCGCGCCCGGGCGAAAGTCGTGAATCTCGCCCTGGTGACGCATGCCAAGCGCCTGGAGCAACTCGCCGGCGGTGGTCGCGGCCACGATGATGGCGACGATCGCCCATTTCGTCGTTTCCGGATTCACTTGTGCTTCACCGTTCCGCCGAATGTCGAAAGCGGCGTGGCGCTCACGAGAGCGACGCCGGTCACGATCAACGCGATTCCCGCCGCGCGCGCGGTCGAGATCTGCTCGTTGAGGAACGCCCAGCCCGCGAGCGCGGCGAGTACGTAGCCGATGGCGGTGACGGGCAACACGTAGCTGAGGTCCGCCCAACTAAGCAGGGCCATGTGCGAGAGCGTCCAGAGAATGAGTAATGCTACGCCAAGCGCAACCCAGGGGTTGAAAAGGGCTTCGACGTAGGCGATGGGCGACAAACTCACGAGGCGTCCGACGCGCCGCATGCCGAACGAGAGTGAAAAGTTTCCGAGAACGTTGCTGAGCACCACGATCACTGTGAAGACGCGGGTCTTAAACGCGAGCCGGGATGCGCCGTCCAAGCCGGTCAGTCCCCGCCGGCCGAGCTTGCCGCGGCCTGCCTGTTGTGATCGGACACAAATTTCTTCCGTTTCGCGCGCAGCGCCATGTATTCGCGCGCTTCCTTCGTGAGCCGCTTCCGTTCGGCGGTATCGAATATGGCCTTACGCACGACGCGCCAGATCACGCGCGGGCGGAAATAATACTCGCCGTAGAAACGCTCCACCCAATCGACGAGCGCGCCGCGGTCGAGTCCGGGATAGATGACGTTCGGCAACTGGTGGCCCACTTCGTCGGTCATGGAGTCGATCGTGATGAGGTCGTTCTTCTTCGCGAAATCGTAGAACTCCGTGCCGGGGTACGGGTGGGCGATCGAAACCTGAATCGTCTCCGTGTCAAGCTTTTTCGCGAAGTCGATGGTGCGGCGAATACTTTCGTGCGACTCGCCCGGCAGGCCGACAATGAAATCGCCGTGGATGAGCAAGCCGAGCTTCTTGCAGTTCGCCGTGAAGCGCTGCGCCATGTCGATGGTCGCGCCCTTCTTGATGTTCTTGAGAATTTGCGGGTCGCCGGACTCGTACCCGACGATAAGCAGGCGGCAGCCGGCTTCCTTCATCGCCTTGAGCGTGTCGTAATCGGTGGTGACGCGCGAGGTGCAGGACCACGTCATGCCGAGCGGCTTAAGCTTCCGGCACAACTCGATGGTGCGGGCCTTCTGGTAATTAAACGTGTCGTCGTCGAAGAAAATTTCCTTGATTTGCGGAAACGCTTCCTTCGTGTAGCGAACCTCGTTCGCGACGTCGTCCGTGGAACGCAAGCGCCAGCGGTGGCCGGAATGGGTCTGCGGCCACAGGCAGAACGTGCACATGGCCGGGCAGCCGCGCGAGGTGTAGAGCGAGACGAACGGGTTGAGCAGGAACGGGACGTTGTAACGCGTTACGTCGAGGTCGCGCTTGTAGACCTTGGTGACCCAGGGCAGCTCATCGAGGTTCTCGATGACGCCGCCTTCCGGGTTGTTGACGATGGCGCCGTTCTTGCGGAAGCTGACGCCCGGGAGTTCTTCGAGCGGCTTGCCGTTGGCGAAATCGACGATCTGATGATCGAACTCGCGGCGGACGACGAAATCGATGGCGTTCGAGGTGCGCAGGCACTTGTCCGGCTCTACGGTGACCGGCGGACCGACGAAGGCGACCTTCAGCTTCGAGTTCGAATCCTTCATCATTTCGGCCATCTTGACGTCGACGTGAAAGCCCGGCGTGGATGTGAAAAGGACGAGTAACTCAAAGTCCTTCGCGATCTCGACGGTTTGTTCGATCGAGACCTTGTGTGGGGGCGCGTCGAGGACTCTACTATCGGGAAGCATGCCGGCGGGGTAGCAGAGCCACACAGGATACCAGTAGGATTCGATCTCGCGCGACGCCGGCCAGCGCGAACTTGCGCCGCCGTCGAAGCCTTCGAAAGAAGGAGGGTTCAGAAATAGTGTCCGCATGGGCTTTTTTCGAGCTGGTAAGGAATACTATTGGTGAGTCTAGCAGAACGCAGCGGAAGGGCGCATCTTTGGAGGGCGAGGCATATTTTCGGGTGTCCCTCGTGCGAAGCACTGCCCGGCGAGCAGGCGCCTCAATACTCAGGCTGCAAGAACCAAACGAAAACGTGCGTTCACCAATCAGACGGATGCGTTGCGTTGCGTGTTTGTTGCGACCGCCTGCGCCCGCACATCCGCATCGCCACGCCCGCAACCTGCGAGGTCACCGTTCTTCCCACCCTGACGGCGAAGTGCATGGCCTGCAACGGCGCGGCGTCGCCCCGGGCTGGACGCGATCTTCGCCCCGCCGGAAACGCCTTGCAGAGCGGCAAAGCTCGCGCGGCTGCCGTGCCCCCGTAGTCTGTTTTTGGATATCGATGCTCTGCCCACCGCTGAAGGCAACCAAGGAGCCGAAGGCGTTGTATACAAAGGCGGCTATTGGCGCCGCCACCGCAATCGCCGGCTTCAGGCTCCGGCGATCAGATTTGTCCGGCCGCTTGGATTCGCCACGGTCAAAATCCATTCGCGAGTAATGCCTCCGGCGACCGCCGATTCGCCTGCCGGCTGGAACGCGGCGCGCTGGCAACCAACAGCGGTGCTACGGTATGGTAGTATGTCCAGACGAAAACGGACTTCAGCGATGAGACTGATACTTCGGGTTATCGCGCTTGTCGGGATTTCCCTCGCCGGCTCATCCGCGGCGGCACCACCCACGTACGAGTCCAACGTTCTACCCATCCTGACGGCCAAATGCGTTGCCTGCCACGGTGCGACATCGCCCCAGGCGGGACTCGACCTTCGCACCGCCGCCGGAGCCTTGAAGGGCGGCAAGTCTGGCGCGGCTGTCGTGCGCGGGTCGTCCGAGCGAAGTCTCCTGATTTCCAAGGTAGCATCCAGGGCCATGCCGCCCGGCGACACAAAATTGGACGATACAGAGATCGCCGCCATCCGAGCCTGGATCGACGCTGGCGCGCCCGGCATGGCCGACGCCCCAGTCACCGAACACGACGCCCTGCCCGTGTTCCAGATGCGCTGCGTCGCATGCCACGGAAAACGCAAGCAGGAAGGCGGGCTCGACCTCCGCACTCGCGCCTCGCGTCTCAAAGGCGGAAAATCCGGCCCCGCGTTCGTTCCCGGTAAGCCCGAAGAAAGCCTGCTGATACGGAGGATCGCCGCGGGTGAGATGCCGCCGCCTAAATTGTTTTCCGAAGCTTTCGTGCGTCCGCCCACCGAGACCGAAGTCGCCACGCTCAAGCGCTGGATCGGCGGCGGCGCTCTGCCCGCGCCCGAAGGCCGCCCGGTCGAAGCTGCCTTCGGCGATAAGGAAACCGCGCACTGGTCGTTCCGTCCACCTTCGCGGCCGGCGCTGCCCAGGGTCGCCGCCACCGCCCGTGTCCGAACTGCAATTGACGCTTTCGTCCTTGAGAAGCTTGAAGCGAAGGGGATGACGCTTTCACCCGACGCTGGACCCGGTACCCTCGCCCGCCGCGCCTGGCTCGCCGTCACCGGACTTCCACCGTCCCCGGACGAGCTTGCCGCCTACCTCGCCGATCCCGATCCCAAGTCCTACGAACGCCTCGTGGACCGCCTCCTCGCCTCACCCCGCTTCGGAGAGCGTTGGGCGCAGTTCTGGCTCAATGCCGCCGGATACGCCGATTCGGAAGGCATCATCGACGAAGACTTGATCCGCCCGAACGCCTGGCGCTACCGCGACTACGTGATCCGCTCCTTCAACTCCGGCAAGCCCTACAACGAGTTCCTGACGGAACAGCTTGCCTCCGATGAACTCGTCGATTACAAGAACGAGAAGACCGTGACACCCGCGCTGATCGACAAGCTCGCAGCCACGGGTTTTCTGCGCATGGTCCCCGATGGAACGTATTCCCCGGCGAACGGATCGGTCGCGGAGCGCATGAATGTGATCGCGGACGAGATCGAAGTCCTCTCATCGTCGGTCATGGGCCTGACCGTCGGCTGCGCGCGCTGCCACAATCACAAGTACGATCCCATCGCGCAGCGCGATTACTACCGGCTCGCTGCCGTGTTGCAGACCGCCTACGATCCCTACGATTGGCTTAAGCCGACCGAGCGCAACCTCGATATAGCACTTGACGCCGAGCGCCGCGAAGTGGCGGCGTTTAACGCGCCCTTGGAGACGGAGATCAAACGGTTACAGGAAGCGCTCGATGCGAAGCCGGCTCCCGAAAAGCCGGAAAAGGAGCGTCTCAGCAAGGCGCTTGGCGATGCGAAGAAGAAACTGCGGTCCAAGCCTTCCGTTCGAGCGCTCTACGATATGGGTGGCGATCCGTCCCCCGCGTTTTTGCTGCGACGCGGCGAGGCCCAATCGATCGGAGACCGTGTGGAGCCGGGCGTGCCGGGCATCCTCGAAAAGACGGCGGGCACGCTCCGCGCCGTACCGCCCCGGGAAGGGACGAGCGGAAACCGTCTGGCTCTCGCGCGCTGGCTGACTCAACCGCGGCATCCTCTTACCGCGCGCGTCATGGTGAACCGCATCTGGATGCAGTATTTTGGACGCGGCATTGTCGCGAGCGTCTCGAATTTCGGCCGGAACGGAATGCCGCCATCGCATCCGGAACTGCTCGACTGGCTCGCGGTCGAACTGGAGGACTCCGGCTGGAACTTGAAGCACCTTCACCGGCTGATTCTCACTTCTTCCGTCTTCCGCCAGAGCTCGCAAAGCGGCGCGGCCGATCCCGAAAATATCCTCTTGTCGCGCATGCCCCTGCGTCGCATGGATGCCGAGCAGCTTCACGATTCCATCCTGCACGCGGCGGGGCGCCTGGATCTGACCGCCTTTGGTCCGCCGGTCCCCGTGGAGATTAAGCCAGGCGGGGAAGTTGCCGCGCAAGGCGGAAAAGATGGATGGCGGCGCGCCATCTACGTGATGCAGCGCCGTACCACCCCGCCCACTATGCTCGACGTCTTCGACCTCCCGGCTATGACTCCTAACTGCATCGAGCGCGGATATTCCACGGTTTCGACTCAGGCGTTGCAACTCACAAACAGCGCGGCCGTATTGGAACACGCGAAATTTTTCGCTGGCCGGCTGATCGACGAATTCGGCGAGGACCGCAACCGGCAAATCGAAAACGCGTACATGCGGACGCGGTCGAGAAAGCCCGCCGCGGCGGAAATGGCCCAGGCGCTCGAATCGCTCGCCGCGCTTGAGAAACAATGGGGCGCGCACTTGCGGGAGCGGATGGGCGTTGAGCCGATCGCCCAAACCGCGCGCTGGCGCGCGCTCGCGAGCTTCTGCCACGCCCTGCTGAGTTCAGCCGAATTCTCCTATATCGATTAGCGAGGTCTTCGAACTCAAGCCGGCAAAAGCGGCCCGATCCTCCAGAAAACTTGCGACATTCGCTAAGATATTGTCTGAATGAGACGTTGAACATGGAACAACGCCAAGAATGAACAGATCCTCGCGTATTTATCTCCTACTCCTCGCTGGTGCTTTGGTGTCCGGTCTTGTCTGGACCCGGGCACAACAGCGCGCGGCCGTCGACCCTGCCTACGCCAGCCTCCCGGGCGGCACTCCCGAAGAGAGCCTGTGGCAGGTTCTGATTCTGTTTGGCGCCACTGGCGGCGATCCGGGATCCTGGAACGGGCGCCTCTCGGCGGAAAACGGCGATATCCAGGCCATTGATGGATACCGCTTCGAACTGCCGGACCGTGTCCTGCCGCAAGGTGGCTGGGAAGTCACCATCCGCCCGACGCGCGTGTTGAAAAGTTCCCCTGTTGAGGGAAATTCCGCGGCGGACGAAACGCGCGTGATCCCCAAAGGCCTGCTGGTGCGAGGCAGCGGCGCGGCCCGGCTCTCCGTCACCACGGAGCGGGGGAACTTCATCGTTGAACCGGCATCATTGGCTTTCCTGGACGTGCGCAAGGAACTGGGCGGGCGCGCGGAGATCCGGCGTTTGCCACCGGCCACCGATCTGTCGGGGACACCGCTGCGAGAGCACGATTTCCCCTCGATCTCCGCCGGCGCCGATGCGGCATGGGCGGTCTGGTCGAGCTTCCACGATAAGCAGGAAGAGCTCAACCTTCGGCGCTATCAGAACTCCCGGTGGACGCGGCTCATTCCGGTAGGCCGTGCATCGGCCGACCTGTGGCGCCCGCAGGTAACCACCGACGAAGCCGGCAGGCCATGGCTCATCTGGTCGCAACAGATCCAGGGCAACTGGGACATCTACGCGATGCCTTGGCTGGACAACGAGTGGGGACCGCGCGAGAAACTGAGCGTCAACGCGGCGCCGGACATCGAGCCGCACGTGGCGCGCGGCTCCGACGGAACGATCTATGTCGTCTGGCAGGCGCTCGAAGGGCGCTATTCGCACTTGCGTCTTCGTGCCCGGAAGAACGGAAAGTGGTCGGCCCCAGTGGCGGTGACATCGGGAGAATTGAACGATTGGGAGCCGGCGGTGGCGGCGGGCTCGGACGGGCGAGCCTGGATTGTCTGGGACCGCTACACGAGCAGTTACGATGTCTACGCGCGTTCCTATTCGCCGGACGGCGGGCTTTCTCCGGAAATGAAAGTGGCTGCCACGCCGCGTTTCGAGGCGCATTCGTCCATTGCCGTGGACGCGCGGAACCGGCCCTGGGTAGCCTTTGAGACCGGTGGGGTCAACTGGGGCAAGGATCTGGGCGCCGCGCTCGGCCGCAACGCTCCAGGACAGCCGCTTGGGGGCTCGCGCCGTATCGAAGTGGCCTGCTACGACGGACAGGTATGGAAGGCCCCGGTCGAGTTCAATCCGCGCGGCACGCTCGCCGCCGGGAGCACCGGCGACTACCTCCCGCTGCTTCACGTGGATCCGGACGGCAATCTGTGGATGGCGTTCAAGCGCCGCTACAGCACCAGTTCGCGCATCCAGGTTTCGGGCGGAGTTTCCTCGCGGCCGAGCATTTTCTGGGAAGCCTATTTGACGCGTCTTGACGGGTCCGGCTGGATTGACCCGGCTCCCCTGCCGAACAGTTGGTCGCGCAACAGCACACGCATGGGATTATCATCGGCGAACGGCCGCCTGTGGGCGTTCTGGCCCTCGGAGAGCCGTAGCTACGAATTCGGCAACCGGCCGCTGGCGAGCCGTGTCTATGCCGGATCGCTCATGCTGCCGGGCAAGCGCACGGAACCTGAACTGAGCGCCTACCAGCCAACTGCAACAGCCCCGCCGGTTCATGCCGCCGAGGCGCGCGATGTGGCGGGCATTCGCGGCCACCGGGTGAAACTGGGCGCGGAATCGCTGCGCATTGTGCGTGGTGACTTGCACCGTCACACCGAGCTTTCTCAGGACATCGGAGGTCTTGACGATGGTTCCCTGCCGGAGTTCTACCGTTACATGATCGACGCCGCGGCCATGGATTTCGGCGCTTCCACCGATCACCAGGCGGGCGGCACCGATTATTGGAATTTCATGACCCAGAAGATGGCCGACATGTATCACTTTCCGGCGAGGTTTGTGACGCTCTATTCCTATGAGCGGAATATCGGCAATCCGGATGGGCATCGCAACATCATTCACACCAGGCGCAATTATTCCATCGTGCCGTTCTTCCAGAAGATCGACCCGAAGTTCCTGTTGCCGGACACGCCCGACGGGGAACTGCTGACCTTCAACAGCATGACGTTCGGCGGCGCGATCGCGAACGATACGAAGTTGCTATATGATGAGCTGCGCAAGACGAAGGGTCTGGCGATCCCGCATACCAGCGGCACCAACAGCATGGGAACGGACTGGCGCGACAACGACCCCAAGATCGATGCCGTCGTCGAAATCTACCAGGGCGCGCGGCAAAACTACGAGCACAAGAACGCGCCACGCGGCATTAAAGACGGCGAGGAGAAGAAAGCCATTGGCGGATTCCAGGAGCCGGGCATGGTATGGAATGCGTGGAAGAAAGGCTACCGCATCGGCGTGATCGCCAGCTCCGACCACTATTCGACCCACATCTCGTACGCGATGGTCTACACGCCGTCGCAGACGCGCGAGGCGATCTTCGATTCCATCCTCAAGCGCCGGACTTACGGCGCAACGGACAATATCGTGCTCGAGTTTTGGTTGGGCGATCACTTGATGGGTGAAGAGTTCACAGCCACGGAACCGCAGAGCATTCGTGTGAAGGTGGTTGGTACGGGACCGATTGAAGCGATTCACGTGATTCGCGACGGCCGCTACATCCACAAGTCCTCGGCGGCCCAGTTCGAGTATCGGGACAACGATGCTGGCAAAGGCCAACACTGGTATTACGTGCGAGTGGAACAGAAGAACGGCGAATTGGCGTGGTCAAGTCCGATTTGGGTGAGATATCGGTAATCGGGAGCGCCACCTCCGGAACTGTCTCGGGAAGTGCGCGCTTCTACGCGACCGGCATTTACGAGGGACGATGCGCTCAAAGGCGTTCCGGTTCCTGGCACGTTGGACTTCTTCAGGATCTCGGTGGCCTGGGCGGTCTCGACGTCCTGCCAGCGTGGGCCCTTACAAGGTGTCCACCGTGGCGTCATTCCTCCGCGGCATCCTGAGCTTTGGTTCAGGCTCGCGCCGCATCGGAAACGAACTCCTGCTTCAGGCTCATTACCCAACGGACAATTTGTACAGTTCATCTCGCGCGCCTGCCTGCTATCATGGCCTCTTACCACCTGAAATTTACCACCTGTGAAGGAGCACAACCCAATTGAAGTGGTTTGACTACGAATGCCCCCGGACTGTCGAAGCTGCCGTCGGCTTGCTCTCCGCGCCTGGCCGCAAGGTCCGTGCGCTCGCCGGCGGAACCGACCTTCTCGTTCAACTCCGCGCCGGACGCCGCGAGGCGGACCTCGTCGTGGACATCAAAGAGATCCGTGAACTCAATGAACTTCGCCTGGATTCCACAGGCCTCACGATCGGCGCGGCAGTCCCCTGCTACCGCATCTACAACGATCCCGCGATCGCGCGCGCGTATCCGGGCCTGATCGACGCCGTCTCGCTTATTGGCGGAACGCAGATCCAGGGACGCGCTTCGCTCGGCGGCAACCTCGCCAATGCCGCGCCCAGCGCCGACGCCGTGCCCGTTCTAATCGCGCTCGGCGCTCGCTGCCTGATGGCCGGTCCCGCCGGCGCACGAAGCCTTGCTGTCGAGGATTTTTGCGTCGCACCCGGACGGAACGCTCTCGCGCCCGGCGAACTTCTCGTCTCGATTCACATCGCGGCTCCGGCGTCAGGTTCGGGAGCGGCGTATCTTCGCTTCATCCCTCGAAACGAGATGGATATCGCAGTTGTAGGCGCGGGCGCGAGCGTCGTCCTTGATGGGAATGTATTCGCCGAGGCGCGAATCGCGCTCGCCTCGGTTGCGCCTACGCCGCTTTTCGCGGCACAAGCCGGCGATTCGCTAATCGGAAAACCCGTAGGCGAGGCCAGCATCAACGCCGCGGCGGAAATCGCCAAAGCCGCCGCCAAACCGATCACCGATATGCGTGGAACCGCCGAATACCGGCGGCATTTGTGCGGAGTGATGACGCGCCGCGCGCTCACCCGCGCCATTGCCCGAGCCAAGGAGACAAACTAGATGCCGTCGCAAACACACGTCACCACTACGATCAACGGCGAACCGGTCCAGTTCCTCTGCGAGCCGCGACAGAGCCTGCTCGAGTGCCTGCGCGACATCCTTGGAATGACCGGCACGAAGGAGGGATGCAACGACGGCAATTGCGGCGCTTGCACCGTCGTCTTCGACGGCCGCATCGTCACAAGCTGTCTCGTGCTCGGGGTCGAAGCGCAAGGCAAAGAGATCTCAACTATCGAGGGTATTGCGCGCGGCAACCGGTTGCATCCGCTGCAGCAAGCGTTCCTTGAAAACGCGGCGTTGCAATGCGGCATCTGCACGCCGGGATTCATCGTCGCCGCGAAAGCGCTACTCGACCAGGAGCGGGAGCCCAGTGAGGAGCGCATTCGCTTCTGGCTCGCCAACAATCTATGCCGCTGCACGGGCTACGACAAGATCGTACGCGCCGTTGAGCAAGCGGCCGCCGTCTCGAAACAGGAGGCCGCTCGATGAGCGCGAAAGCATACTCCGTAATTGGCACACGCCCCATACGTCACGACGGTGCCGATAAGGTCACGGGCCGCGCGCTCTATGGCGCGGATTTCACCGCCGCCGGATTGCTTCACGGCGCGATCTTGCGCAGCCCGCACGCGCATGCCCGTATCAAACGCATCGACATCTCTCGCGCGCTTGCGTATCCGGGTGTCAAGGCCGTGATCACCTCCGCCGATTTTCCCGAGGCCGCGGAGCGCACCGTCGATATGGGCGAAGGCGACACGCCGCTCTCCTACGCGCGCGGCAATGTCCTCGCCATCGATAAGGCGCTTTATCGCGGACACGCTGTCGCCGCTGTCGCCGCGGCCAGCCTGCATGTGGCTGAAGAAGCCGCGGCGCTGATCGAAGTGGAGTACGAACCGCTGGGGTGCGTGCTCACCGCGCCCGAAGCCATGCTCGAAACCGCGCCCCAATTGCACGAGGGCAAGAGCAATCTCGCCTCGCAATTCCAGCACGTCTTGGGCGACGCCGCCAAGGGTTTCGCCGAAGCCGACGTTGTGGTGGAGCGTGAATTCAACACCGCCACGGTCCATCAAGGCTACATCGAACCGCACAACGCCACGGCTCTCTGGAACAACGACGGCCGCGTCCACATCTGGTGCAGCACGCAGGGCTCGTTCGTAGTGCGCGATTGCACGGCTATCATTCTCGACATCCCCGTCTCGCAGGTAAAGGTCACGCCCATGGAGATCGGCGGAGGCTTCGGTGGAAAGATTCCGGTCTATCTTGAACCGGTCGCTGCGTTGCTGTCGAAGAAAACCGGCCGTCCGGTGAAGATCGTGATGACGCGCAAGGATTGCTTCGAAGCCACGGGACCCACGCCCGGCTCTTTCATGCGTGTGAAGATCGGCGCGATGAAGGACGGCCGCATCACCGCCGCGCAAGCTTACCTGGCGTTTGAGGCGGGCGCATATCCCGGCGCGATGGTCGGTCCCGCGGGCATGACCGTCTTCGCCGCTTACGACATCCCGAACGCGGTCATCGACGGTTTCGATGTCGTGGTCAACAAGCCGAGCACGGCCGCCTACCGGGCACCGGGCGCGCCCAACGCGGCGTTCGCCACCGAAAGCGTGATCGACGAACTGGCGCAGAAGCTCGGAATCGATCCCCTAGAGTTCCGGCTGAAGAATGCGGCGAAAGAAGGCACCCGCCGTGTCGATGGTCCGAAGTTCCGCCGCATCGGCTGCGTCGAAGTGCTCGAAGCGATGAAGAATCACCCGCACTATTCGGCGCCGCTCGGCGGACCGAATCGGGGCCGCGGCGTGGCGATCGGCTTTTGGTTCAACGTCGGATTGCAGTCGAGCGCGACGCTGAACGTCAACGCCGATGGCACTGTGAATCTGGTCGAAGGGTCCACCGATATCGGCGGGACGCGCACCTCGATCGCCATGCAGGCGGCTGAAGTGCTCGGCATCCCTGTCGCGGATGTGAACCCTTCGGTGGTCGATACCGATACCGTGGGCTTCACGGCTGTGACGGGCGGAAGCCGCACCACATTCGCCACTGGATGGGCGGCATACGAAGCTGCGCAGGATGTGGTCCGGCAGATGAAGGAGCGCGCGGCAAAGCTGTGGGAGATCGACGCCACGGCGGTTTCATTCGACGCCGGTGTATTCACCTCCGGCGAGCGCAAGCTGACCTTCAAGGAACTGGCTGATCGGCTTCCGGCAACCGGAGGACCCATTGTTGGACGCGCCACGGTGAATCCGCCCGGCGTGGGCGGATCATTCGCCGGGAACATCGTCGATGTCGAAGTGGACCCGGAAACGGGCAAGACGTCGATTCTCCGTTTCACCGCCGTGCAGGATGTAGGAAAGGCGATCCACCCGAGCTATGTGGAAGGCCAGATCCAAGGCGGCAGCGTGCAGGGCATCGGTTGGGCGCTCAACGAAGAGTATTACATGGGCGCGGACGGCACGATGATGAACTCGAGTTTCCTCGATTACCGCATGCCGACGGCGCTCGACCTCCCGATGATCGACACCTGCATCGTCGAAGTGGCAAACCCTGGCCATCCTTTTGGAGTGCGCGGCGTGGGCGAGGCGAACATTGTTCCGCCGACCCCCGCTATTGCGAACGCCATCCAGCGCGCAACCGGCGTTCGGATGACGCGGCTGCCGATGAGTCCACCGGCCATCATGGAGGCGTTATGGCGCGAGTCTTCATCCCAACGCTCCTCCGGCAACTGACGAATTGCGCCGACGCCGAGGTTGCGGGCGGGACACTAGGCCAGATTCTCGACCGGCTGGAGAGCCTCTATCCGGGAATCGGGGCCCGGCTCTCCGGCGCGGCGATTGCAGTAGATGGGGAAGTAACCACGCTCGGACGGCTGGAACCGGTGAGTCCGGAGAGCGAGGTCCACTTCGTGGCCGCGATCAAAGGTGGGACCGGCCTCCTGGCCGGTCAACGGCCTCGTTAGAGGCCTCTTCCGCCGGCGACCGTAGTAACTTCTTCCACCGTAATATCGCGCTGCGCTTCAACTCCGTCTGCTGATAGTCCTCGCGTCCGACTGGCTGGAACGCCTGTTCAGAACGTTCGGTCGAAATCGTGATCGGCGCTAGCGTGCGGAAAGTCACCGGAGTCTCCTGATAGACTTCGGTCGCCCGTCCGCGCGTGACCAGGACTCCAATGGTCGAGGCTGCGGCTCCCGCAATCGCGCCCATCCCTGCTCCGAACCCGCCATCGGCGACGCCGCCAACCATCGCGCCGAGACCGGTCGCTGTGCCAACGGCCGTCGCGTCTCTCGCGTTCGACGTACCGCCCGCGTATTCCATGAGCTGTGTCCGCACCGGCATCTGCTGGCCATCGACGAGTCCGATCTCCATGAGTTCAATGCCGAGCCGCGAAGATCCCTTCACGCGTCCCGCTTTCTGGACTTCCTAAACGCGCCCCTCGACGGTCTGTCCGTGCCGGGCAACCACGAAGCCGTTCGCGACCAGAGGTTCGGTCAGCGTGGCCGTGAATACCTGGCCGGGCTGGTTGTGATCGCTCGACAGCGTGGAGACTCGCGACCGCCCTGCTGCGATTGATTTTCTATATGAGGTCATCTGGTTCACTCCCTTCAATGTGGAGAGTGCAAGTCCATTGCCAGCGCTAAGCGTCTGAAACCAAATCATCTGTGCTGTGCGTGACAGGTGCATCGCCACCAGCGCGGTGGTTTTCGGCCAGCATCATCCAGGAAACCGGCCAGAGCCGTGTCCTGCTAGAACACCAGACGGATGCCAAGTTGGATATCCCGCGGGGCCGTCCCCGTGAGGATCTTTCCGAACTGCGGCGTGTTGACGGTGACGCTCGATCCTGTTCCCAGGCTCAGGAACGGATGATTGAAGACGTTGAAGAATTCCGCCCGGAACTGGACGTTATATCGTTCCTTGATGGGCTGGTTCCTGATCAAGGATGTATCGAAATTCACCCGGCCCGGATCGCGCAGGCGGGGCTGAATGAGCGAATCGTTCGGCATCGTGAATGGAGGCGCGACCGCGAATGCCGTGGTGTCGAACCAACGGTCCGTGGTGCGCTGATCCTTAGGTAACACGGGGTCCTTTAATCGATTTCCACGTCCTACGTTCAGAGCGAAATCGGCGAGACCGGTATTGTCGGGCGCGGCGATCCGCAGAGGGAGCCCCTTCTGCATCACCGTGACGCCGCCGAGTTGCCAGTTGCCGATAATCGCGCCCAACAGGCCGTTTGGAGCGAATTGCCTCTTCCTGCCGAAGGGGAGTTCGTACATGTAGCCGAATACGAGCCGCTGGGGCACGTCGTTGGTGCTGAGCGCCCGGCTGTAGTTGGGGTTGTACAGCGCGTTCTGGGATCCGACTTCTCCAGTCGCCGATTCGAAGTTGTTGCCGATAGTCTTCGAGTTGGTGTAGGCGGCTGTCAGCGTCAGTCCGCGGCTATACTGCTTGTCCACGCGCAGTTGAAAACTGTCGTAGTGGGCGTCGCCGAAGCCGTCTCTCGGAAGCAGCACCTGAAGGAACTGCGGGAACGGCCGCAGCAATTGCCGGCGCTGCACGGTAGGAAAGCTGAGGGAGCCGGTCTTGATCTTTCCGAAATACGGATTGGGAACCTGTTCGAGCAGCGCCGGACCGAGCGGGAGCAGCAGCGGATCGTTCTGGTTATAGAACCGGTTCTGCGCGAGATGCGTGATCTTGTTCCCCACGTAACCGGCTTCGATGAGCAGCGTCGGGGAGATCTGGCGTTGAATGTTGAAACTCCAGTTGCTTACGTAGGGGACGACATGGCCGCGATTGTATGCGCGGACGTTCTGACCCTCGAAAGTGGTTGTACGGTTTGGCTTCACAAGTCCGCCCGCGAACGGATTGGACCACGATCCGCCAACCGGGGGAGTGTTGGGGATTGGATTCGGAGCTCCGAGAATGCTCTCGTTGAGAAGGAAGAGACCGTTGCCCCAGTCGGACGTGCCCGCGTTGAGCGAGTCGTTTGGCGCGTAAAAGATGCCGGCCGACACGCGGACCACGGTGTTTGGCGTCGCACGGTAGGCAATGCCGAGGCGCGGACCGAATCTTTTCTTGTCGGCGTCGAAGGCGTATTGGCCGGGCTCGAGAAATTTGAAGTTGCCTTTGTTGCCGGTGACGGGTTCCGTGGCATCGAAGAGAAAGTTGCCGATCTGACCGAATTTTTCGGCCCACGGGGTGGTGTATTCCCAGCGCAGTCCCAGATTGAGCGTCAGCTTGTTGGTGAGTTGATAATCGTCCTGAATATACAGGCCGTAGTAGCGGCCGTGGATCTTGAGCGCCGGGCCGAAACTGAGGTTGCCTGCGATATGAAAACGCTCTAAGAGCTGATGCCGAGCAGCGCCAGCGAATCGCGCTCAAACATCCGTTCCATCTTTTCCATGTTTAGGCGCGGCAATCGCGTCCCCTCCAGCATGCCGTTCAGTCCGCGCATGCCGGCGAGACTGGCCGTAACGGTGGTGAACGGATAATCAGTGCCGAACAGCAACTTGTCCCACACGCCGTACTCCTGTATCAGCATCAGCGAGTGGTAAAGCTGATACGGCCGGTAATGCAGCGCGGAGCAATCCGCGTAGACGTTCGGATGCTTGCGGATGGTCACGACGCATTCGCCTTCATACGGATGGCTCAAGTGGGCCATGATAATCTTCACATCCGGGAACCGGGCCGCGACATCGTCCAACAGCCGCGGCAGAGTACACTCCAGAGGCGCTTGGGCCACAAACGTCGTACCGGTGTGCAGCAACACCGGCAGCCCGTGCCTGATCGCGTACTCCCAGATGTAATCAAACCGGCGGTCATTTGGAAAAAATCCGGCGTACATCGAAAGCAGCTTGATCCCTTTCATCTTGAGATCCTGGTGCCCCTCGATCATCTCGTCCTGCCAACCCGGCTGCGTAGGGTCAAGGGAGAGGAAACCGATCAATCGGTCCGGCTGCGCCGCCACGTAGGCAGCCACCTCCCGATCCGGAACCCAGAGACCCGAGAGTTTGGCCTTGCCGCCGAAGACGATCGTCTTGGCACAGCCCTCGGCGGTAGCCCAATAGTCGTCCCACCGGACAGTCAAATCGACTTCCATGTCACCGCGAGCGCGCGCGGCCTGTCGTTTGAAATCGTCGGAAAAATGTTTCGGATATTCCCAATAGTGGCTATGGATGTCGATCAGCATGTTGGCTATCGTAGCGCGCGGACCTGTTCCAAGCCACTCACGCCGCAAGCGCGTCCCGCCGTTTGGACATCCGCAATCGGGCAGGCACTTGGGATTACGGAGACGATATCAACTGGATTTTCGAATCGTTGCTTCAATTTGGCCTGCCGCGTTCGCGGCGGGAGGCAGGCGACAAAAGCGATCGCCTGCACCACAGGCTGCCAGTTGCCACACGGGCTGCCGGGCCGTGAGTTTCGAAATTCGGACGCTACCGCAATTCTTCCATCAACTCGTCGAGCGCCGCTTGTGGAGGCCGCACCTTCGATTGCGGAAGAGTAGCGAGAGGGGCGTCGTCCATGTTCAGCATGTCGAGGAAGTTGGGCTTCTTTGTATTGACGTAAAGCACGCCCGTCAGCACCTCACCCTTCTTCTCCGCCTCGTTGAGCGCACTCAGCGCGTCGAGCTTCTCCGTCGGATTGTAGCTCCTGTCGAGCTTCCGAAGGCGCAACGTCGACCCATCGTGCATCCGGACGTCCTGAACCTCCCCCTCGGCGATTTCGACCGTAATATCCTCGAAGTGCGGCACGAAATCGATTTCGTGCAGCGGCTCCTCGTGGTCCTTCATGTAGCTATAGCTCTTCGTCGAACCTTCGTGGTCGTTGAACGTCACGCACGGAGAGATGACGTCGATCACGGAGAGCCCGTTGTGGCTAACCGCGGCTTTCAGAAGGGCCGCGAGCTGCTTCTTGTCGCCGGAGAACGTGCGCGCCACGAACGTCGCGCCCCATTCAAGCGCGAGCGCGCAGCAATCGAACGGAGGCAGATCGTTTACGACGCCCGTTTTCAGCTTCGAATTGAGATCCGCCGTCGCGGAGAACTGGCCCTTGGTAAGCCCGTAAACTCCGTTATTCTCGATCACATAGACCAGAGGCAGATTGCGGCGCAGCAAATGCATGAACTGGCCGAGGCCGATCGACGCGGTATCGCCATCGCCCGTAACGCCGACGCCCATGATGCCCCTGTTGGCGAGGACTGCGCCAGTCGCCACGGCCGGCATGCGGCCATGGACCGAGTTGAAGCCATGCGCGAGATTGAGGAAATAGGCGGGTGATTTAGAGGAGCAGCCGATGCCCGAAAACTTGGCTACCTTCCAGGGCTCAATGCCCATCTCATAGAACACTTCGATGAGGCGCTCGGAAACGGAGTTGTGCCCGCAGCCGGCGCATAGCGTGGTCTTGCCGCCCTTATAGCTGAGAACTTCAAGCCCAATCCGGTTTGTCTTTTTCGGCGCCGGCGTCAGAGTCGTGCTCATTAGAGTCCCTCCTGTCTTACGATTTCATCGGAGATGGTGCGCGCGTCGAGCGGCAGACCGCCAAAGTAACGAATGCTATGGAGTTTCGCAATCTCCCGCGGGTCGAACTCCAGCCGCATAAGCGCCAGCAATTGGGCATCGCGGTTCTGATCGACCACGTAAACGCGGTCGTGTCCCTTGATGAAATCGACAAGTT
>SHUI01000313.1 GCA_009697455.1 Bryobacterales bacterium | reverse complement strand
GGCTATCCAAGCCGCAGATGAATTTTTCAGTCAGTGGCTTAGGCTCGATCGTGTGTTGAATGCCTTCAAGGAGCGGCGGCGATTTCCGGAGTTCACGCCGGAGTTGGCCGCCGCCATGGTTGAGGAGACGAAGCGATTGCTCCAGGATCTCGCATGGAAAGATGGTAACTTCATGGATGCGTTTCGAGCCGATTACGGCTTCGTGAACGCCGATCTTGCGGCTCTCTACAAGTTTCCCGCCCCCCAGGCTGAGTTTCAAAAAATGCCGTTTCCCGCCGGCACGCCGCGCGCGGGGCTTCTGGGACAGGGATCGTTTCTCGCCGCGAGCGCGGGACCTGTCGAAACATCACCCACCGCGCGCGGGATATTCGTGCGAGAGCAGTTGCTGTGCCAGCATATCCCGCCGCCTCCGCCAAACATCAACACGACGCTCCCGGAACCCAGTGAAGAGAAACCCCTGACGAGGCGGCAGCGGTTGGCCGCGCACGTCGAGAATCCGACCTGTGCCGCGTGCCACCGGCTGATGGACCCGATTGGCTTTGGACTCGAGAACTTCGACGCTCTCGGCCGGTGGCGCGAAAAGGAGACGATTCAAATCAACGTTGCAGAGGACAACCGCGGCACGCCGAAGCGCTTCGACTTACCACTGGAGATCGAGGGCGAGATTGCCGGGCTTTCGAATTCCAGGTTTGCCAATTCAAAGCAGCTTGGGAGTATACTGGCGGAAAGCCCGGTTTGTCAGAAGTGTATAGTCCGGCAATTGTTCCGTTACGCCGCCGGCCGGTTGGATGGGCCCGCCGACCAGGAGGTGATCGACCGGCTTTCGGTAAGATTCAAGGAATCCGGGTTCCGGTTCAGGGAATTGTTGATGGCGCTCGGTCCGGCGGTAGAGTTCCATAGGGGAGAACGAAATGGTAATTAGCAGACGCAAGTTCTTTCGTGGGGTCAGCCTCACAGGCGCGGCTGTGCGGGTGGGGCTTCCGCCGCTCACGGCGATGTTTAACTCGAACGGAACGGCCTACGCGGCTCGCGACAAGAGCGTGGGACGGGTCGAACCCCGGTTCCTGATCTGGTTCAACGGGAACGGAATCCCGGAACGATACTGGATTCCAGGCGAAACCGGCGCGGACTATGCGTTGACGCCGTGTCTCTCCCCGCTGAAATCGGTGCGGGACTACGTGCACGTGATCAGCGGCATCGACAACGTCGCGGCGCGGCTTAACGGGCAGGGAGGCGGGCACTTCAACGCGCTCACGGGCCTGATGACCGGCACCGGCTACAACGGCCGGGGCGCGGGCGGTCCGTCGATCGACCAGATCCTTGCGGCGAGAATCGGATCGAAGTCGCGGTTCCATTCTCTCCAGATCGGCGTGGCGCAGGAATCTCACGGCGAGAACGTGCATCGCAACATGAGTTGGGCCGGGTACGAACGGGCCCTGCCCCCCGAGATGATTCCGCACAACCTGTTCGACCGGCTGTTCGGGATCAAAAATCAAAGTTGGGTGGGGCGGAAGAAGAGCGTCCTCGACCTCGTGCAGAGCGACGTGAATGACATTACGCCGGCGCTCGGCCAAGCGGATCGTCACAGGCTCGATGAACATTTGACGTCGGTGCGCGATCTGGAGCGCGCCATTTCGAGCCTCCCGCCGGATTACGGGAAGAACATCAAGGAACCGGAGGACGTCAGCGACCTGACGGATTATCCGCGTATCGCGAAGATCCAGTCCGATCTTCTGATTCACGCATTCGCCTCCGGCCAGACGCGCGTTGCCTCGTACATGCTGACGAAGTGCCAGAGCCTGACGCGCTTCCCGTGGCTGGGCCTAGGAGGAAACAGGCATCACGATTACACGCACAACAACGCCGGATCGGCCGTGCAACAGCGTACGATGCGCGACATCTGCCGATGGCATGTGGAGGAGTTTGCCTACCTGCTGGAGCGGATGAAGTCCATACCCGAAGGTAGCGGGAACCTGCTCGACAATACGTGCGCCGTATTCGTCCATGAGCACGCAGAGGCCAATTCGCATAAGTGTAACGGCTTAGCTATTCTGCTTGCGGGCGGCGTGGGCAACATGAAGACCGGGATGCACACCAAGTCTCACAACTCGATTGGGGATGTGTACCTGACAATCGCGGAAGAGGTTTTCAAAACGCCGCTGGGCAAGGCGTTCCCGACCGCTGAAGAGAAGATGAGCGCGATCGTTTAAGGCGCGGGGAAGACGGGAATCAGAGGCCTCCGCAGCCGGCCTTCCCGGGAATCGAGAAGACCGGCCACGAGAGATCGAAGTCTTACTTTTTCTTGCCTTTCTTCGCGGCCTTCTTTGGAGCCGCTTTCTTCACAGCCTTCTTTGGAGCCGCTTTCTTCGCGGCCTTCTTTGGAGCCGCTTTCTTCACAGCCTTCTTTGGAGCTGCTTTCTTAGCAGACTTCTTCGGTGTCGCTTTCGCGGCTGCTTTTTTTACCGCCTTCTTCGCAACTGGTTTCTTGGGAGCCGGTTTCTTGGCTGCCGGCTTCTTCGATGCCTTCTTGGCTGTGGGCTTACCCGCCTTCTTTTTCGCGGCAGCAGCCGGAGGGGCCGCTGGGGGGGCCGCCGGCGCTGGCGGAGGGGCCTCGGACGTTGCCGAAGGGGCGCTATCCACCGCGCTCATCTGTGCGTTTTCGTTTTCTGCCATGTTCACTCCTCTTCGTCTTGGGATATTAAAACCAACCACCGCTGGATGTGAAGACCAACATGGTCTCCGCAATATTATAATCCGCGCAAGCGAAATTTGTATCTACTAGTTTTCGAACCATCGTTTGTGCGGCGGGCCACCGCTCCTGCCCAGCCTAGTGCGGAACGCGTGCAAAGCGATGGCCGGCGGCACCAGTGTACAATATCGAAATGAAGCGTTTACTCCTCAAGTCGCTGGCAATTGCCGTACTCTGCGCACTCCCGTCTCTTGCCGCCAAGCCGGACTGGAAAGTCTCCATCGCGGCGGTCGGCGCCGTGAAAGTGAACTTCTCATCGGCCTTCAATGTGACCATCAAGGACGCCAAAGGCGCGCCTGTCGAAGGCGCCGCTGTCGAGGTCGTGCTGACGATGGTGGAAATGGACCATGGCGAGTTTAAGAGCAAGGCAAATGCCTTGAAGCCGGGGGTTTACCAGGCAAAACCTATGTTCTTCATGGTAGGGAAGTGGAACATGGAAGTGCGCGCGAGGAAGGGGCCGGATACACTGGTGCAGAAGTTCCCCTACGACGTTAAGGAGTAATCGCTTTGGTGTGGATGCAACTCCGGACCGCCGGGTGGCATCCAACAGTATTGGGGACTGATTTCGGGTGATGGAAGCTCGCATTAGCGTGTTGTGCGTTTTTCTGGCGGGACAGGTGCTGCCGGTCAATGCCGCGCAGATTCACTGCGCGAAATATGAGAAGGCGGAGCGCCTTTTTGAAAAGACCGACTTCACGGGTTCAGTCGCGGTAATGGAAGCTTTCTCCGTCAAGGACGCGCACGCGTGGGATTTGCTCGGCCGCGGCCGCTACATGCTCGGCGACTTAAAGAAGTCGAGTGAAGCGTTCGAGAAGGCGGTGGCGGCGGACCCTTCGACTTCGGCCTATTTCAACTGGCTCGGAAAATCGTATGGACGCCGTGCGGAGCAGGCAAATCCGTTCGCAGCTCCCGGCCTTGCAAGCAAAGCGAGACAGTCCTTCGAGAAGGCAGTGCAGTTGGACGCATCTAACAACGAGGCCGCAAACGACCTCTTCGAGTACTACCTGCAGGCACCCGGATTCCTCGGCGGAGGCCTAGATAAGGCCGCCGCTCTCGGCGAGAGGATCGCGCAGCGCGATCCGGTAGAGGGACACTGGGCGAAGGCCCGGCTTGCGGAGCGGCGCAAGGAATTTGGGACTGCGGAAGAGCATCTTCGCAGGGCCTTAGACCTCGCGCCGACGCAAGTCGGCCGCGTCATCGACCTCGCCAAGTTTCTGGCGCACCGGGGCAGGCATGAAGAGAGCGATCAGCTTTTCCAGCGCGCGGAGACGATCGCACCTGATTCCCCCAAGGTGCTCTTTGAGCGGGCGGAGACTTACCTTAACGCCAGCCGGAACATCGAGCAGGCCAGAAGTTGCCTCAAGCGGTATCTGTCATCCGAACTGACTCCGAATGACCCTCCGAGGGCGGACGCGGAAAAGCTGCTTCGCAAAGCGAACGGCATGTAGCGACGATTCCATCCGGCTAATGTTCATCACTGAAGCGTTGCGTTTCAGCATACTCGCGTTACGTGCAAACCCGGTCCGGTCACTGCTGACCGCGCTCGGCATGTTGATCGGGAACGCCTCGGTAATTCTGGTGGTCACGATTTCGCTCACAGGACGCGACTACATCCTTGAACAGATTCAGGGAATTGGCTCCAACATGATTTTCGCCTACTACGACGTAGGGGGCGGAACAAGCGTGCGGTCTGAGGCCGACTTCATCAAAGGAGACGACGTCAAGGCGGTCCGCGAGCAGCTTTCGGGGCGCATTCTCGCCGCCACCGGGATCATGACCAACTACGACCGGATGGTGATCGGGGGCAGGGAAGAGGACGTTGCGGTCATCGGGTCCGATGAACACTACCGGACGGTTCGAAATCTGGTGATCCTGGGCGGTTCATTTCTGGACGCGAGCGACGTCCAGTTGCGGCAGAAGGTCGCGCTACTGACGGAAAAGCTGGCGAATCGACTCTACGGAAGTCCACGGGCCGCCATCGGGCAGGCGCTCAAGGTGCACGGACTTCAGTTCACCGTGACGGGCGTCTTCAAAGAGCGCGTGGAGAGTTTCGGGCAGACGGAATTGAACGCGGAGACGATTCTGATTCCGATCTCAGTGCTGCGCTATTTCACGACCGTCGAGAAGATCGACCCGATGTACGTACAGGTGCGTTCGCCGGCCGAGGTGGAACCGGTGACGCAATTGGTGCGGAGGATTCTGGAGTCACGGCACCGCCCAGGCGCACGGTACAGGGTAGAGAACCTGACGGCGATTCTTGATGCCGCGGAGAACGTGGCTCTGATCCTGCGGCTGGTGCTCGTCCTCGTTTCCGCGATCGCGCTGATTATTTCAGGGATTGGGATCATGAACATCATGCTGGTGACGGTGACGGAGCGGACGCGTGAAATTGGCGTACGAATGGCGGTAGGAGCGTCGCGACACGAGATACTGGCGCAGTTTCTCACCGAAGCGGTTGTCATCAGCTTGGCCGGAGGACTGCTCGGCATTCTGGTTGGGGTCTCAG
>SHUI01000312.1 GCA_009697455.1 Bryobacterales bacterium | reverse complement strand
GCCGAAGTGAACAGGGCGATCGAAACGGTGGTCGAGAAGAACAACTGCGCCAGGCAGGCGTGGCTGATGCTGACGGGCTTCGGCAGCATGAAAATGACGGTCATTCCTCCAAGCAATCCCTGCGCGATCACTGCCGCAAGAGCCGCGAAGCCCAGATGGCGCATCCACGGGCGGGATTCGACGCGCCATATCCAGACCGCGAGAATTATGGTGAGAAAGCCGACCGTTGTGGCGACCATGCGGTGGCCGTGTTCGTAGAAGATGCCCCCTTCCATGACGGGCATGAGTTTGCCATAGGAGAGGGGCCAGTCGGGGACGGATAACCCGGCGTCGTTACTGGTAACCAAGCCTCCGGCTACGACGAGGAGAAGGGTGCAGACGGCTAGGAGCACCGAGTAGCGGTGCAGCCAAACATTGGACAAAACGGGGATACCTCAGTTCTCACAGGAAGCGTGCATGTTGCGTGACCGCTGCTAGCCGAGCCGCGCGCGTGAGCAAGCGGTTGGACACATCCGCATGTACGTCTAATACCCAGTTCCTGAGGCATTTACCACCGCTTGCTTACGCGCGCGGCTCGGCTAGCAGCTTACGAGGTTATCCGGCGAAGCTGAAGTCCACGGCCTTGCTTTCTTTCGCCCCGACCGTTACCTTCATTTCCTTCGCGCCGTACTTTTCATGAACGGCTTCGACCGTATACTCTCCCGGGGGCAAGCCCTTGATGGAGAAACTGCCGTCGTCGCCGGTGACGGCGAAGAAGGGGTGGCCGAGAACCGAGACATAGCTGCGCATCCAGGGATGGACGTTGCACTTCACCGGGATCATGATTTCCTCGCGCGCGAACTGCTTCATTTTCGCATCGCCATTCGGCGGCTGCGATTCGTTCCACTCGCGGTTGGTCTTGGGCAACGGGTGAATGTTGTGGTTTGTCGGATCGCTGTTGGTGACTTCGATATTCTGGTTTGCCATGACTGCGATCACGTGAGGGGTATACATACAGCCCTTCTGATCGAGCTTCACGGCAGTGGCCGGCGTCGGCCATTCCTTGGCTGGAAGGCCAGCCTTCACCCACACCAGAGTGTTGGCGAGCGTGCCGTTTCCGTTGACAATCACTTCTTGCGATTTCTGCGGCGTCGAGTGAGCCCGCGAGCAAGCCGGTGTCGCTTCCATGCTGAGGGTCTTCGGCGTGGGCTTCTCGCCGGTAAAGGCGACTTTGCCCGTTACCGTGGCTGCATTGGCATCGTCGGCCGGGGCCGATGCCGCGGCGGCCGGCTTCTCCGCCGGAGCCTCAGTCTTTGCCGGTCCGCTACCGCCGCCGCAACCGGCAAGCGCAAGAACCGACGCTACTCCTACTGCAATTAACGTCTTTCGCATTTTCAATAAGCCTTCCTATTCTATGTAGACCTTCGGGGTTTTTACCGGCCCGCTCCGGTTCCCGCGCTCACGCGCAGGCGCCCCAGTTCTTCCTGCGTGAACTGGAACATATACCGCACCAACAACTCGGCGTGGTCCTTTTGATAACCCTTGAAACTCGCGGGCGTGGGTCCCGCGAAAATGAACCGTTCGCCATCCCGCTGGAACAACCCGGAGGGCATCGCCGTGCCCGGGGCCATCATGGCCGGATCGATCATCCAGCGCTTGGTCCAGCCCGGTTTCAGCCTCTCCTTCGCCAGCGTGAAATTCGGGGCCGTGGCCGTCTTATCGTGATTCGCGTCGCCCGTAGCGTGACATTTCAGACACGGCGCTCCCTCGCTTGAGAACAACTGCCGCGCCATCGTGCGCTCCTGCTCCGTCAACGGATCGAGCTTCTGCGGAATGTAGGGCTGTGCCTGGGAAGACATTGCTTCGAAGAACCGCACCAGTCTGCGGAGCTCGCCGTCCGAGAAGTGGAAGGTTGGCATCCGCGCCTTTAGATATTGTCGCACGCCATTGCGGTTCAGGTCCTTCTCCTGCCGTGCGGGGTTGTTCAGGAAATCCATGAGCCAGGCGGGATCGACGCGCGCGCCTTCGCCGATCAGGCTTGGTGGACGCTGGTCTTTCCAGTCCGGGTCCTGGTAGCGCGTAAGCGTGTTGAAGACGGTGGTCTGCCCAACGTGAACCTGATGGCAGCCCATGCAATTGTACTTGCGAATCACCCACCATCCCTCGATGATGTCCTGCCGCTGATCGGTTGGTTTGAACTGATAGCGGGCCGGAATGTTGGGCTCCACGGAGCCGATAAGCAAAGTGGCCAAAGCGTCTATCTCGTTCTTCTCGAGATTGAAGTTCGGCATCTTCAGGCGGTCGAGCTTGTTCTCTTTTTCCTTGCCCTTGTCGTAGACGGACGGATCTTTGAGCTTGTGCTCGAAGAAACCTTTGTGGTTGTACCATCCCTCTCTCGCCGCGTCGTGACCGAGCAGGGCGAAGTCCAGACGCTCGATCGGCTTCGATCCTTCACGCGTCAGTTCCGTGC
The DNA here is from genome assembly GCA_009697455.1 of Bryobacterales bacterium. Taxonomy (GTDB): domain Bacteria; phylum Acidobacteriota; class Terriglobia; order Bryobacterales; family Bryobacteraceae; genus SYKU01. The sequence continues at coordinate 2,878 of SHUI01000312.1, read as the reverse complement.
CGATGCGCTGTTCTTCTTCGAGGCCCGAAATTTCGTGGCAACCCGCGCAACCGTAGTTACGCACCAGGAATTGACCGCGTGCCTTCAGCTTCGGATCGTCCAGATACGGCGCGGCAGGCAGCGACGCGTTCGGCTGCTTGCTGGTCATCAGATACGTCGCGATGTCGCGCGCCTCCTCGATCGACAGGCGCAGACTCGGCATGGGCGTCATCTGCTGCACCTGCAATTCGTGCCCGTCGTTCGGGCAGCGCGTGTGTTCGAGGTCGAAAACGAAAGGAACGCCCTTCCGCTTGTAATCCTCTTCGGTCAGATCCTTCTTTTCGTAAGGGCAATAAGGCAGCGTGCGCTCGCGCGGTTCGTGAACCCAGCGAACCAGATACTCGTAATTCGCCTTTTCGCCTTCGCGGCTCAGATTCGCAGCGAATGTGCCACCCTGCTTCGCGTTGCCCTCGCCCATCGAGTGGCACGCCATGCAGCCGCGGGTCTCGAACGATTCCTTGCCGCGCTCGGCGTTGCCTTGAGGCTGCGGTGCGAGCTTGCCGTTGACGCCGGACTGCCAGATGAAGGCGGAAACCGCCTTGACCTCTTCGTCGTCCAGGCGGAACACCGGCATCTTCGTGCCCGGGCGCCAATGATTCGGATCCTTCACCCATACGGGAATCCATTCCTTCTTCAGCTTCGAGCGGACTTCCTTAAGGCTGGGCCCTACCTTCTTGATTTCACGGATCAAGCTGCGCGAGCGGATATCGAGTTGCTCAATTTTCGCATCGATGCCGCTCATCTTGACCTTCAAATCATCGGCTCGTGCATAAAGACGCTGCGCTTCAGCGTTGTCCTTGCTCTTGTCGGCCTTCTGGATGGTAAAGCCCACCTCGCGGTCCCACTCCGCTTTTTGTTGCTCGAGCTGGCGCATCTGCTGATTGACGCTGGTGAGATCTTCAGGTTCCTTGTCGAAACCCTCGTAACGGTGGCAGCCCATGCAGCCGCGCAAACGGAACAGTTCGCGGCCCGCGTTGAGCGTGTCGCCCATTTCCGTCACGATCTCACCGGAATGGCACTGCTGGCAGCCGGCTTCGATATTCTCTTTGTGGTGCATCGGCCAAAGCCAGAACGCGTGGCGGCCGTGCCCCTTTTCAACGCTCGATGTCGCGACGCCGTTGCCGCCATGGCAAGGCGTGCATCCGAACTTTTCGGGATCGTGTGTTTTGAGCAGATCCTTGCTCGGGTGGCTCGTAAACAAAGCCTCGCCGCCCATCGCGGCTTTGGTCAGGACAACGGGTTCGCGCGTTCCAAGATGACAGGACTCGCAGCGATCGACCAGGTCCACGTCCTTGACGTGAATCTGCCTGATGCCGGGGCTGAACCCGGCGAGCTTCCGCTGCACGCCGGCAAGGGTTTCATTGGAGACTTCGGCGATGCGGTCGGTGAGGTACTTGTCCCTCTTCGCTCTCAATTCGCTTGCAGGCTTCAACAACTCCACGCGTTGAAGAAGGAGGGATGCCTTTTTCGCTTTCCAGTCCAGAAGGTCTTTGTCCATCTGGGGGAACGTATACTCCACCTTCTTCATGGAGCCGTCGGGATTCGGCAACTTCACCGTAACCTTGTCTTTCTTAATGGATTCAATATCCGCGCGCAGTGATTTTTTCGAGCTCTCGCTCGAGGCCACTTCAATCTGATACGTTAGCGCGCCGATACTGCTGCGAACCTCCTGGAAGGGTTCGTTGAGCGCGAGCGACTGCGGGACCAATACCTGGTTGACTTCGCGGTCGATCTCCGTCACCTTCGCAAGCACGGCCTTTTCAGCCGCCTGCATTTCCTTGTCGAGGCGCAGGTACTCGGGGGAGGCGCGAATTTTCTTCTCGCCGTCCTCCGCCGACGGACGGACGGTTTTCAGGAAGTTCGAATAAACTTTGACGAACCGCGTCTGAATGCTCTTCCAGGGACGCGTGGCGTACGCTTCGTCCCAGAGCGCCCAAGCCAGCGACAGCACAAGCAGCGCGGAGGAGACCGCCAGCGGCTTTCCCAGGGATGAATTTACTACTGGATCCTTTTCCAAATCGCTCATCGATTATGCCCTTCCGTGCCGGGGGAACTGGAGAATGCCGCGGCAGTATAAAGTATCGGACGCTGCACGGCCTCTTTCGAGGCCGTCGACAGGCCAAGAGGCCTGTCTTCGGCTAGATGTTGAACCATGGCGTGACCCAAACGTATTTGATGCGGAACACCAGACGCAGAATCATTTTCACAGGCAACGACAGCATCAGGATCAGCATCAATTGCATGGTGCCGTATTGGAGCAGACTCATGCGGGCCAGAATCTTCCTGCTGAACGCGTCCTTAACGATCGCTTTATGGATGCCGATCCATGCTCCGACACAGTAAAGACCGGTCACGATCCCGCCGAACAGGATCTTGCCAACCCGGTTTTTGATGCCGAAGACGTCGGGCAAATCGCGATTGACGTCGAACGTAAGGCGATTGTGATCCCACGTCATGCCCGGCCAGAACCACATCCAACCCGGACCGCGGATCAGGGTGCCGATCACGATCATGGAAATCCATAGCACGATGAACCCGAAGATGAACGTCAGGATCGCGAACTTGCGCTGTTTGTATGTGTAATAGCCGTTGCCGAGCGGATTCTCGTCGATATACGGAATCACCATCAGGCCCACGATAATCAGCGACGGGTAAACCACGCCGGCCATCCACGGGTCGAAGTAGACGAGCATTTCCTGAAGACCGAGGAAGTACCACGGCGCTTTCGAAGGATTCATCGTAAGGGTCGGGTTCGCGGGCTCTTCAAGCGGCGCGTTGAGCGTAATCGACCACACCATGAGAATGAGCGTGACGATGATCGCGGCGAGAAACTCGATGC
>SHUI01000311.1 GCA_009697455.1 Bryobacterales bacterium | reverse complement strand
GTGTCGGTTCCGAAGAAGCTGACGATCGGCTACTTCCGGCAGGACGTCGAGGAAATGCAAGGCCGTTCCGTACTCGACGAAGCCATCGCTGGCAGCGGCCGTGCGGGCGATCTGCACCACGAACTCGAGGCCCTTCACCGGGCCATGGAAGACCCCGCGCGGGCGGATGAGATGGACCGCATCCTCGCTCGGTTCGGCCAGGTACAAGAGGAGTACGAGCATCTTGGCGGCTATTCACTCGAGGCGCAGTCCCGCGAAGTGCTTCACGGCCTGGGATTCCAGGACGATCAGATCGATGGCGATGTGGGAGCGCTATCCGGAGGTTGGAAGATGCGCGTCGCCCTCGCGCGCGTATTGCTGGGACTTCCGGACGTCCTGCTGATGGACGAACCGACCAACCACCTCGACATCGAGTCGATCATCTGGCTGGAGCAATTCCTCAAATCGTACTCGGGCGCGCTCTTGATGACCTCGCACGACCGTGAGTTCATGAATCGCGTCGTCTCGAAGATCGCGGAGATCGACGCCGGCGAGATTGTAGCCTACTCTGGCGACTACGATTTCTATGAGCGTGAGCGCGCCATTCGCGAAACCAACCAGCAGGCGGCTTTCGCCCGGCAGCAGTCCATGCTTGCCAAAGAGCAGCGCTTCATCGAGCGCTTCAAGACGCACGCCGCTAAGGCGGCTCAGGTGCAGAGCCGCATCAAGGCACTGGACAAAATCGACAAGATAGAATTACCGAAGACCAGAAAGGTGGTGAAGTTCGATTTTCGCGTCCCGCCGCGTTCTGGCGATCAGGTGGCGGTAATTGAAGATATCCACAAGAGCTACGGCTCCCGTGTGATTTACGACGGATTCAGTTTTATCATCCGCCGCGGAGAGCGCTGGGCCGTAATGGGAAGGAACGGCGCGGGAAAGACCACGCTGCTCAAAATGATTTCAGGAGCGATTGCGCCCGATTCCGGAATCGTACAGCTGGGCGCGAGCCTCAACATGGGATACTTCGCGCAGCAATCGCTTGACTTGCTCGATCCGAATCTGACGGTAATCGAACAGCTTCAGCGGGATTTCCCTCAAGACGGTCTCGGCTCCCTTCGCACCCTCGCCGGAGCGTTCCAATTCTCCGGAGACGATGTGGACAAGAAGATCCGTTCTCTCTCGGGCGGCGAGAAGTCCAGGCTTGCGATGGCGCGAATGCTTTACAACCCGCCAAATTTCCTGGTGCTCGACGAGCCCACCAATCACCTCGACCTCGCCACGAAAGAAATGCTTGTCGAGGCGCTCAAGGATTTTGAGGGAACCATGATCTTCGTGTCGCACGACCGAATGTTCTTGCGGGGCCTGGGTTCCCAGGTTCTGGAACTCGGCGGCGAGAGTGGCACGGACCGGAACCCGCGTGTGTATCCGGGAACGTATGTCGAGTACGTCCGTGCGCTGGGGCATGAGGCGCCTGGAATTTACCACTGACATCGGGGGAACGAACGGCCGTTCGCCAGATCGTCTGGACCTGCTGTGCCTGGATTTCGCCGCCGAGGCTCACGAGGGTTACAAGTGATCGCCGTGGCCGCGATGACGCCGGTCCGGGAGATCTTGTTGCCCTGGCGCGGTCGAATGCGCATGGTCCTCCGCTGCATCAGATCAAGCGCCGGCAGGCATCCTGAGGCGCACGGCCTTCTCCGCCAAGTACTTTACCTCAACCACTTCGAGTGTTGCTGATGCTTCCTCCGGTTTGCCGGATGTTCACCCCCACGGGCATCTTCATCGCCCCTGGTTGCCCGTAGGCCCATGAGCGCTCCTTCACGGCCGCGGCCGGCACATCAGGTCCACGTCAAGTCGCCAACCCTACGGCGCCGTGATCTCCACTTCCCCCGAGCGTGCGCTTTCGTTGCCTTCCTTGTCGACAGCCGAAATCGCGTAGCGGTAACTCTTGCCGCTCTCGATCCTGCGGTCGCTGAACGTGGGCGACGGGTGCAAATCGGCGATGACATCCAGGCCACGATAAACCCGGTATCCCGCGAAATCCGTATCCGTGTTACGGTCCCAGGCCAGCTCAATACTTCCCGCTCCAGCCACCACCGCGAGTGCCGTGGGAACCGCCGGAGGGAAGCGGTCTACGGGCGTAATCGCGACCTGTAGCGAAGGCGCGCTCTCCGCGCTTCCGGAAACTGACATCGTATAGTAGCGGTACGTTTTGCCGTATTGCGCCTCGGTGTCCACCCATTCGGACGCCTTGATCGTGGCCGCGGCCGTAAAGCCTGGCTCGCCCGCCGCCTGGCGGAAAATACGGACTTCAGGCGACGCTTCCTGCCACGCGAGACGAACGCCCGCCGCCGTAGCTTCACCGCTCAGGTTGCGCGGCTGTCCAAGCGGCGCTATCACGGGCAACGCGATGAAGTTGCTCCATCCCGCGTCGCGGCCGTTTTCGCCGAACACCTTGACGCCCGCAACTACTTCCCGGCCGGTCCATTCACCGGAGGAAATCTCGTGCTTCACAAGAGTCGGCGGTTCGGTTCGAAGGTCGTCAAACACCTTGGCCCCCGCGGACCAGACGTGCTCGTCAAACGGATTCGAAGCAGTTCCCACGCGCAGCTCAACGCGTCCGATTCCCTTCAATCCAGTGCCTTCCGTTGTGAGCGCCGGCAGAGTGAACTGCGCGACGAGTTGCGAGCCACGCTGCATCATCGCAAGATCGGTCACACGCGCGGGAATGTGAAGCAACGGCGGCAGCGGATCTCCCGCGTAGCCGCAGCCGGTCAAAAAAACAACGGCGGGCAAAAGCAGCGGGGCGGCGAACCTGCGGATCACAAGATATACCGGCTCAGGTCCTGGTCTTTGACGATGTCCGCTAGCTGTTTGCGAACGTAGGCCGCGTCAACTTTGACATTTTTTTTCTTGAGATCCGGCCCCTCGAAGGAAATTTCCTCGAGCAGCTTTTCCATGATTGTGTGCAGGCGTCTCGCACCAATGTTCTCAGCGCTTTCGTTGACCTGGGCGGCGAAGCGCGCCACTTCTTCAAGCGCGTCGTCCGTCAGAGTAAGCTTGATGCCTTCGGTTTCAAGAAGCGCGGTGTACTGCTTCGACAGCGCGTTCTTCGGCTCCTTCAGGATGCGGACAAAATCCTCGACGGTAAGCGATTTCAGCTCCACGCGGATTGGGAAACGGCCTTGCAGTTCCGGGATCAGATCGCTCGGCTTCGAAACGTGAAACGCGCCGGCCGCGATGAAGAGAATGTGATCCGTGCGCACGAAGCCGTGGCGCGTGTTGACCGTTGTCCCTTCGACAATCGGAAGAATGTCGCGCTGCACGCCTTCGCGGCTCACGTCGGGGCCGTGGCCCGACTCGCGTCCGGCGATCTTGTCGATCTCGTCGAGAAAAATAATGCCGCTCGATTCGATCCGCTCGATCGCGACACGCGTCACCTGATCCATATCGATGAGCTTTTGCTCCTCCTCCTGAATCAGGTAATCTAGCGCCTCGGCGACGCGCATCTTTCGCTTGCGGCTGCGCTGGCCGAACATGTTGGACATCATGTCCTTCAGATTGATGTCCATTTCCTCGACGCCGGTGTTCGTCGTGATCTCGAACGTCGGCCCGCGGTCCTTCACGTCCACTTCGACCATCCGCTCGTCGAGTTTGCCTTCTCGAAGCCGCTCGAGCAGTTTCGCGCGCGTGCGCTCGGTGCTCTCGCTCGATTCGGGCTGCGGCGGCATTAGAAGGTCGAGCAACCGCTCCTCGGCATTGGCCTCGGCGCGTTCGGCGACTTCGTCCAGGCGCTCCTCGCGCACCATGTCGATCGCGATATCGACCAGGTCGCGGATCATCGACTCGACGTCGCGGCCGACGTAGCCTACTTCGGTGAACTTACTCGCCTCCACCTTCAGGAAAGGCGAATTCGCGAGCTTCGCAAGGCGGCGCGCGAGTTCCGTCTTGCCGACGCCCGTGGGGCCGATCATAAGGATGTTCTTGGGCATCACCTCTTCAGCCATCTCGGGTTCGAGCTTATGGCGGCGGATGCGGTTGCGAAGAGCGATCGCCACGGCGCGTTTCGCATCGGCTTGCCCGACAACGTGTTTGTCGAGCTCGCGGACAATTTCGCGCGGCGTCAGTTCGTCGAGAATCGGCGATTCGTCGGCAGCTTGGGTGGGAAGATAAATGACCATTTAGCCGATCTCCTCGAAGGTAATGTTCAAGTTCGTATAAATGCAGGTCTTGCCGGCGATGTCCATTGCCTGCTCGGCGATCTCCCGGGCGGAGAGCTTCGTACTGCGAAGAAGCGCGGTCGCGGCGGCAACGGCGAACGGGCCGCCGGAACCGATGGCGGCGACGCCCTCGTCGGGCTCGATGACGTCGCCATTCCCGCTCACGATATAGGTATTCTTGGCGTCTGCGACGAGCAGCAGCGCTTCAAGGTGGCGGAGTATCTTATCGGTGCGCCAGTCTTTCGCGAGCTCGACGACGGACCGCGAAAGGTTCCCGTTGAATTGCTCCAGCTTCGATTCAAATCGCGCGAAAAGAGAGAAAGCGTCGGCGGTCGAGCCGGCGAAACCGGCCACGACGCGATCATTGTACAGGCGTCGCAGTTTGCGCGCGGAGGATTTGAGCACTTCGGCCCCGAGGGTAACCTGACCGTCGCCGGCCATGACGACTTTGTCGTCGCGGCGCACGCAGATTACGGTGGTCGAGCGGATGCGTTCTTTCATGGATTGGTCTAGTACCAGTCTATCGCAGTGCGCGGCGAAATCCGCCGAAAGAGCTGGCGATCTCGGTCTGGATGCGTCGCCCTCACCACGTCAAACGGCCTTCTCGTGCTTGATAATGTGCCGGGGTCGCGGCAGTGAATGCGGTTGAATGCGCTGGGGTGGCCTGGCCGGCAGGGTTCAGCCGGAATGGAGAGTGCGCTCTCCTTTTCGCAATTAATCCAACCCGAGAGCGAAGATTTCAAGGTATAAGGGGCTGCCGATCCGATGGCGGTTTGGGGCAGCGCAAGAACGTTACCTGCAATCGATAAACCGTGCCCCGCGATGCAAAGCGTTCGGTCCGCCAGGCACTTGTTGGATGGATCGTTGAGGCGGTGAAGAGGGCATGCAAAGGCGGCGCGGAGATCCGCAGGGTCTTCCGGAAGCGGGCCCCGCGATAGCGCCAGGACTCATCAACCGCCAGCCGGTTAACTCCTCTCGATGGGCTATGGTTGTGGCAAGTGGCGGCCAGGACCTATCGGGCGTCACATCGCAGCGAGTTCGCAGCCCTGCCTTTCGCAATCGTGCGTTTCCGCGGCCTTGTAGCCGCGTTCTATCAACGCTTCAATGGGTTCCCGCTCGAAGTTCAGCATACCCATCAGG
>SHUI01000023.1 GCA_009697455.1 Bryobacterales bacterium | reverse complement strand
AACGCATTTCTCGATCCAAGCAAGCGCGTCAAGGGAATCAGCACGGGCTTCTACAAGTTGGACGAAATGACGGGCGGATTTCATGCGGGTGAGTTGATCATCCTGGCCGCGCGACCCTCGATGGGGAAGACCGCTCTGGCGTTAAACATCGCCCAGCACGTCGCTACGAAACTAGCTCAGACCGTAGCGGTTTTTTCACTGGAAATGTCCAAAGAGTCGCTGCTCACCCGCATGCTGTGCTCGACGGCGAGAGTGGACAGCCAGCGGTTCCGTGCCGGATATCTGAGCGGTGAGGAGAGGCGGCGGCTACAGGCTGCGGCCGCCGAACTGGTTGAAGCGCCGCTGTTCATCGACGACACGGCTGGCGCGAACCTCATGGACATGCACGCCCAGTTGCGTCGATTGAAGGCCGAACGGCAACTGGGCCTGGTAATCGTGGACTACCTGCAACTGATGAGCGGCCGCGGCCGTTTCGAGAACCGCAATCAAGAAATCAGCTCTATCTCTCGCGGGATGAAACTCCTCGCGAAGGAACTGAACGTTCCCATGTTGGTTCTTTCCCAGTTGAGCCGGGCGCCGGAGACCCGCCAAGGCGATCACCGTCCTCAATTGAGCGACCTTCGTGAGTCGGGCAGTATTGAGCAGGACGCCGATCTGGTGGGGTTCATTTTCCGCGAGGAGGTGTACAAGCGCGATCGCGAGGACCTTCGCGGCCTCGCAGAGCTGCTGCTCGCCAAACAGCGCAACGGCCCGGTGGGAAAAGTAGATCTCGTATTCATGCATAGTCTTACGAAATTTGAGAACCGCGTGGAGGACCTCGGCGAACCGCCGCCGGAATAAGCCGGGGAGCGCGGACCCGCGGTCAGACGTCGAATCGAGCTTCAGTGGCCAGGTTGCGAGCCTGCTGTGAGATCATCGAGTAGGCGGCTGGTGCGCCGGAGGGAGCGGCATGAACATCACGCTGAAACCTGAACAAGCATGAATCGTGCGGACGAAGATCCAACGCGGCCAATACAGCCGCCCCGATGGGGTGCTCGATCACGAACTGCCAGCCTTGCAAGAGAAGGAGCGCGAGTGCAGGGCCGAAACGCCACGGTAGAATCTGGCAAAGTTTCTTACGGCGCTCGCGGGCGCGAAGTTGAAACTTGACAGACAAAGAGGTGGCAATGGGTGCGCCCTTGAGTCATGAACGGGATCCTGCTTGATACGAATGTATTTTCCGAGTTCAGTAGACGAGGCGAACCTAAGCCTCTGGCGAAACCGTGGGTGCGCGGGCAGGAGAGCTTAACCTTTCCGGCATTAACGCCCGGCTCGCGGCAAGCGCCCTCCATGACAAACGTGCTATCTCGTCACGCAACGTTGCAGATTTCCCGTTTGCCGGAGCTTCCGCGATCAACTGGCGGGAGGTTCTCCGCATTTGGCTATGCTTCTTTTTCGAGGCGGAATTACTGAATGCGTTACGTCGCCGGACTAGTGCTGTTGGCAGGATTCGGCTGCACGCGTCCAGCGGCGGAGAAGCTGGCGGTGGACCCGACGCTTGCCCGTCTTGTTCCCGCCGATACCGTTCTGCTCGCGGGCGTGCGCGTGCAGGAACTCCGCGCGACGCCGCTCTTTCGAAAGTTGGAATCGCGTGGAGGAGTAAGGCAGATGGCCGATTCCCTTGCGAAATCGGGTTTTGACGTGAGCAGGGATGTGTCCGTGCTGGTCGCCGCCTCGAACGGCTCCGCCACCGTTGTTCTGGCGAAGGGGCGCTTCAAGATAGCGGGGATGGAAGCGCTCAATAAATCGGAATACCGGGGTCGCACGATCTACGGCAACGGGGATAGCTCGTTTACAGTGCTCGACGAAACTACTGCAGCGGCGGGAAGCGTGGCCGCAGTCCGCGCGGCGATCGACCGGGCGGCAGCCGGGAGTGGATCGGGTAACGCGCTGCTCACAGCAGCCGAGGGTCTCCCCATAACCAGCCAGATCTGGGCCGTGGGGGCGGACCTCGGCGCATTGGCCGACCGGTACGTACCGCGCGACGGCAACATCGCTAATGCGCGGCGGCTGCTGAAGTCCACAAAGAGCGTGACGCTTTCAGCAGACCTGAGGGCAGGCGTGAAGGCGACGATCACGGCGGCGTGCGGGAACGACCAGGATGCGAAGCTTCTGAACGACACGCTCCGCGGCATCCTCGGCTTGGGGCGGCTGAGCGTTCCGGAAGATCGCCGGGAACTGCTTCGCGTCTATGACGGCGTCAAAGTGGAGAGGCAGGAGTTGACGATCCGCGTGGAGATCGATGAACCCGACGAGCTTCTGGATAGATTGATCGAGATGTTCACAACTCCCAGCACGGCCGTCAGACGCCCGTAATTTTCCGATGGCGAGGTTGTAAGAGCATCTGGGCGGACCTACGGCCCGTGCACATGAGCCGTGCCGGCGGAGGCGAAGCGATGCCACGTGCGGTGCGCCGATGGCGAATTTGATTGGCAGGCATTGCAGGCGCGGAATCGCGGAATCAGGGCCGCGATCCTCGCTCTTTTCCTGATTTCCCCGTGGCACACACCTGCGGAGATCACGGGAGCGAAACACTTGTCCGCTTGGCGGATCTATTGGACGCCGTGTTGGACAGCCCGCAAGTGCAAGACCGGGAGTCTCTCACACCAGACTGCCAGGCCTCTTCACATACCGTTCAACGATCGCATCCGCGGCGCGGTAAGTGAGCGCCATTGCCGTCAGCGTCGGATTGCCTGACGGGTTTTGGGGAAATGCCGACGAGCCGATCACAAAAAGATTGTTCGCGTGCCAGTGTTGTAAATACGAATTCACGACGCTCGATTCCGGCGACGCGCCCATGATGGCGCCGCCCTGAATGTGCGTCGATTGATAGCGTGTGGCGTCATAGCTCTTCAAACCTGGAAACGGCGTCACCTCGCGCGCGCCCATCGCGCGGGCGATCCCCGTGGCCTTCTCCGCCATGAACTTCGCCATGTTGCGCTCGTTGTCGCGCCAGTCGAGCGTCAGACGCAGTAATGGATCGCCTTGCGCATCCTTGTACACGGGGTCGAGATCCATCACGTTTCCCTTGTAGGAAAGGTGTTCGCCGTAAAAGGAGATTCGGCCCGTGCGGTCGTAAGCGTCGAGCGCCGCCTTCTTCCACGCCGAACCCCACGCGGCTTTCTGGCTCGGTGGCATCACACCGAAATTGGCCATCGGACGGAATCCGTAGCACACGGTATAGATGTGGCCGCCGCGCAGGAACGGGACATTCGAATGATCGAACACGTCGGCGTCGAAATCGTTCATCGCGATGCCCGCGGAACCCGCGCCGATAAAGCGGTTAAGCGGCTTTTCCATGAAAACCGTCGCGGCGGGAATGGAGATCTGATGCGTCAGGTTCCGGCCCAGGTTCTTGTGCGGGTCGGCCACCTTCGAGAGCATCAGGAGCCGCGTGTTGTTGAGAGTCCAGGACGCCAGGAAAACGATACCTGCCGGCTGGAACACTTCCTCCCCGGCGGCGTCAATGTAGGTGACAGCGCGCGCCTGGCCGTCCTCGACTGTCACGCGCTTGACCCAGCATCCGGGGCGCAGCGTGAAGTTCTTTCGCTTCGCGAGAAGAGGCATGAGCGTATTCGTGGGCTGCGACTTCGCGCCGATCATACAGCCGTAGCGCTCGCAGTATCCGCAGTAGGAGCAGCCCGCGCGCGACACGCCGTCCGGATTCGTGTAAGGCTGGCTCGTCGTCGCGGCGGGTAACGGATAAGGATGATAGCCGAGCGACTTCGTGGCGTCGCGAAACAGCGCCGCGAGATACGGCATTTTCATCGGCGGCGTAGGGTACTCCTCGCTGCGCGGGCCTTCGTAAATGTTGCCGCCTTCGATTAGCTTTCCGTTGAGATTTCCCGCCTTGCCCGAAATGCCCATCAGGCGCTCGGTGCGCGTGTAGTGCGGCTCAAGCGCGGCGTAGGAAACGCCCCAGTCCTGGATGGCGTGGTCCTCGGGCAAACGCTTCGCGCCATACTTTTCTTTGGTCTTCGTGAGCAGGTCGAAGGAATCGGGAACGTAGCGATAGCTGATGCCGCTCCAGTGCTCTCCCGCGCCGCCCACGCCCGCGCCGGGCAGAAACGACCCGTACTGGCGGACGGGCAACGCGCGGTCGCGTTCGGAATGGCGGAACGTGACCGTTTCCTTCGAGATGTCCTGCATCATGCGCAACCGGATGGCGTAGTCGAGCTCATCCATGTTGTCGAGATAATCGGATGTCTTTCGGGGCGCGCCGCGTTCAAGCACGACAACCGACATCGAAGTACGGGAGGCGAGCTGCTGCGCCATCAGCAGCCCCGTCCAGCCGCCGCCTACGATCACCGCATCCACCGCCGGAAGGGTCTTCACGCTTCGTCCTCGCTGGCTTTTACGGGTCTTCCGACGATCTGACGAAGACTTTGCGGTTTCGGACGGAACGGGTTCCCGTAGTGCGAGTCCACTTCTTCGAAATAGGTCATGCGGGGGCCGGGAAAGCCGATCAACTGCCAGCCGATCATGTCGATATTGCCGCCATGCATCGGGTCGCAGAACATGCCTTCGATGGTGTGAGTCTTCACCAGCGTGAAAAACGAAGTGGTCTCGATTTGTTTCAGGGTAGCGTCCTGCTCCGCGGCCGCGAGCTTGGCGATCCCAGCGATCTTCCTGACACCCTCGCGATAGATCTCACGCGGCGTAGCTTTGCCCTGATAGCCCTGCTCCGGGATTCCGTTCTCGAAGGGGCCTTGCGTGTAGCGGTAACGGTCGCGCCCGTAAGGACCGGCCAGCTGGCGGTCGATATAGATTACGACCCCCGCCTCGTTCGCTCCCGGACCCGCTTCATCGTTAGGGAGAATGCGCGCGGCGGCGGCAGCGACGTCCAGCGCTTCGGCTTCGGTGAAAAAGCGCAGCGGTACCCGAACCGGTTTATCCTGCGCCGACACCACGTACGGCCGCCGGTCAAGCGTGTAGACGAGCGCTCCGCCTACAGTTGCAGCCGACACGGTGAGAAACTGACGTCGTTTCATATCAACGGAATCATTTCAGCCGAATCACCTGCTTCTTCGCAACCGATTCCTTCGCAGCGTCTATGATTTCGTTCACGCCAACGTTGATATCGAGCGCGACCATGCCCTCGATGGGCTGCTTCGTCCGCAGGCAGTGCACCATGTAGGCGATCGGCTCGGAGCGCTCCGGCGGAAGCGCCTTGATATCGAGACTCTCACTCTGCGAATCCCTTGCCCGTCCAATACGCCGTTCGACCTTGCCGTTGGTCATGTAGAGGCTGCCATTGATGCCAAACACTTCGAGGTCCTGAAAGCTTCGCGGCAGATCCCAACTGCCTTCGAAGATGCCGACGCCGTTCTTGTAGGAGAGGATCATCGACGAGTTGTCCTCCACTTTCGGAAACGTTTCCGGGCGAAGTTGGTTCGTTTGCGCGTATACGGTCTCCGGGCGGCCCAGATACCAAAGCGACCACAGAGCGTTGTAACAGCCGAAATCCATCAGAGCGCCCGCGCCGTTCTTCACCGGGTCCGTGAGCCAGCCGAAGAAGAAGCGGTTCAGGCCGTTGTTGCCGCCGGGGCCGCCGTGCCCCACGACGCCGCGCAGCCGCCACACCTGGCCGACCGCGCCCTCCTTCGCCTGGTCGAACGCCGTATAGTTCGAGGCCCACCACGCCATCTGATAATTCGTCAGCACCTTGATATCGTGCTTCTTTGCGAGTTCACGAATTTCCTTGGCGTCGGCAAAGCTCGATGCGAGCGGTTTCTCGAAAATGACGTTGATCTTGCGCGGGGCGCAGGCCTTGACGATTTCGAGATGGCGGTTGTTCTCGACGAATGCCCATACGATATCGGGCTTGGCGAGGTCGAGCAGCTTGATGTAGTCGTTGTAGAACGGGACACCCGTCGCGCCGCGATTGTTCGCTTCCGCAATCAAATCAGGTTCGGTTTCGTAGATGCCGACAAGCTTCGCGTCCTTGCCCTCGATCATCTTGCCGATATGTCCCCAAACGTGCGAGTGCACCATGCCGATGATGGCGATCTTGTATTGTTGGGCCGCGAGCGATGCGGCGGACAGCAGCAGTGTTACGATGAGCTTTTTCATATATCGGATGTCTACGAATAGTCTTCGGGATGGTTCTTTCCGTCGCCTTCGTAGCCCGGCCGCTTCTGCGCGATTTTCAGGATCTTCCCGGTCTGCGGATCGAACGCCATTTGCTTCGACTCGCGGAACGCTTCAACGCCGAGACCTATCGCCACCATCGCCTGATATCCGAACTCGGCATCGAGGTTTGGCTTCTTACGGGAACGCATGCAGTCGAAGAAATTTTCCATGTGCAGCGTTTGCAGATCGCGCGCGTCGGCGGCGATGCGGATCTCCTTCTGGCCGGCCTTCTCTTCGAACTTCTTCGCGTAGATGGGGTCGGGCGTGATGACGATCTCCTTGCCAAGGAAGGCGATGCTGCCTTCATGGCCGCAGATGACGGGGCGCACGTGCGCGTTCACCAGATCGGACGCCATTGAAGAAGCCATGCTGACTTGGAAATCGGCGTACTCGATAGTCGTCGAAACCGTGTCGGGCACTTCGCGGTCCTTATGGAGGAAGATGCCGCCGTTCGAGGAGACGCGCACGGGGAACTGCGGCCCGAGCGCGACGAGGAATGGCACCAGGCGGTGGTAGAGCAGGTCGGTCGCGATGCCGCCCGAGTAGTCCCAGTATTTACGCCAACGGAAAAAGCGGTCCTGGCTGAAGGCGCGCTTGGGAGCGGAGCCGAGGAACCGCCTCCAGTCGATATTCTCGGGCGTTCCCTCGTTGTCGATGCGGTAGTTCCATTCGCCCTTGAAGGAGTTGCGGGAGTAAGTTCCCTGCGCATAGAGAGGCTTCCCGATCAGCCCTTGCGCGATGGCCTCGCGAGCCTTGAAGTATTGAGGCTCGGAGGCGTACTGGCTGCCGACCTGAAGCACGCGGCCGGATTTCCTGACGTACTCGGAGATGATCTTCGCTTCCTCGATTTTGTACGTCATCGGTTTCTGGACGTAGACGTCTTTGCCGGCTTCGAGGGCGTCCATGGCCATGTGGAAATGCCAGTGGTCGGGCGTGGCGACGAAGACGGCGTCGATCTCGGGCCGGGCGATGAGATCGCGGTAATCGTGATGGATGTCTTTCTCGGGCAGGCTCAGGAACTCCCGGGCGCGGAGTTTGCGTTTGGAGTAGACGTCGCTGACGGCGGCGACCTGGATATTGCCGCCGCCATCGGCGTGTTTCTTGAGCAGCCTGACGTGGCCGAAACCCATACTGCCGGCGCCGATGACACCGACGTTGATACGGTCATTCGCGCCGAGGACGCGGGGTTTTGCGAGAGCAAGAGGAGTCAGCGCCGCAGCCGCGGCGCCGATAAATTCGCGGCGGGATTCCATGACAACTAGATCCTATCACTTCCGCGGGGCTACGTTGCGAGTAGCGCGGCAATCAGGCCGCGCGTACGAGCCGTTCGCACCCTTGAACGGTAAGCGCCATCATCGTTAGCGTCGGGTGACAGGAGCCGGTGGTTGGGAACGGTCCACCGCCGAATACATAGACGTTCCCGACGTCGTGCATCCGGCAAAAGGAATCGAGCACGCTCGTCCTGGTGTCCTTGCCCATCCGGCAGGTGCCAACCTCATGAATCAGGCCGGCGGGCGTGGCGATCTGGCGGCCGACGGCTGTGATCTCGCCGCCCGATTCGGTGAAGATCTCTTTCATCTTCTCCGTACCGTCCGCCCAGATGGCATGATCGTTGTCCCCGTGGGCGCAGGTCACCTTAAGCACCGGGATCCCCCAGGCGTCCTTGCGGCCTGTATCGATCTCGACACGATTCTCAAACCGCCGGGAAGGCTGCTGCCAGGGGAATTCGTGCCGCGCGAAATCGCGGCCGGGGACGGGCATCGGCCCGGCGTCGAGGACAAAATGCCGAAAGACCTTTCTCCGTCAATTCCTTGGCCGCAAATCCGCCGCATGGGCCGGTGCTGATGATGATCGCGTCGAACTCGCGCGTGGGTGTGTTCTTGGTTACGGTTATCATCGGGCTACTTCCTGGCCACGGGGCGCTCGTGATCGGGATGGTTGCAGGGTGGAAAGGCGGCAACCGGAACAATCCCCTTATAGTGGAGGTCCTTGCAATAGCCCGGCGCTCGATGTGTAGTAGCCGGAAAGCGTTTGGCTCTTGATCCGAATGAAGAACCGGTGGAGACCCGTTTTGGGGCTCTCTTCGCCCTCGGCCATTTTCTTCATGATCTGGTCCTGCTGCACGCTGGAGTAGTTCAGGAACGGCTTGCCGTGAAGTTTCCTGGTTTCCGATTCGACGGTTTCCAGGCCCGCACGCCAGCCGCCTTGCTCGTTGGCCCCGGAATCCGCCAGCAGTTCGTCAATGTAGGCCGCCACCTTTGCCTCGTGTGCGCCGGGCGAGTGGGCATCGGCCGGGATGATGATCTCCGTCAACCTGTCCACCAGACGAAATTCCTCCGGTGAAAGGAAGCGGAGTGCCGTTGCGGGCGCGCTGTCTCCCGTTGTGTGTAGATGGGGCTGCTGCGCGGCGATTGGCGCGGCGGCGATCATGACAAGTTCAAGAGCTTCGCGTCGTTTCATTAGAATCCAGTTCATCTGTTCAGGCGCGGAGCGCGCCAGCAGGGTGGAATGTCTTGAGGCTTGCGATGCGCTGGTTTCGTGCGCAGCGCAGACCTGTCGCCATAAAGTTTGCGGGATTCACGTCCGATAGACATCCAGGAGACTGCACGCGATGAGCTTATTCGAAACGATAGGAGTACGGGAGGGGATGGAATTTCAGGCTAATCTTCTGGCGCTCGGGGCCGCGATCGAGCCCAAGCCAACCGGACGAGGTTCCCTATACACGCCGGCTGCTCAGCAAATGAATCAGATGGCCGCGCAGTACGTACGCTCGGTCAAGAGCGAAAAAGGGGGAGACTCAGTCCGGGAGTGACAACAGGTAAGAACAGATTTTATCCATGTCGCTTTCCGAAAAGGCGTAACGAGGCATAATCGTTCCCGGTGTCACAGCCTGCGGATCGCGGAAGTGACGTGCAATCCACGCTTTGTCGCGATGGCGGAAAATTCCGTTGAGAGGTGGGCCTACCTTCATTCCGACGCTATTGACAAGATGGCATGCGCCGCACCGGTTCGCTTGGTAAATGAGCGCGCCGTCCACGGCGAAAGCCGGCGCGGCCTGGAGCGCGGAAGCGTTCTGCGGAGTGAGCTTCAACAGAAACGCCGCCAGTGCGTTTAGTTGCGAATCGCTCAGTTGAATCGGCGGCATCATGCTGCCCGGCACAAGCGTGGCGGGGCGTTTGAAATGGGCGATCATCCACGCTGCCGATTTGCGGATCGCCGTGTTCGCCAGGTCGGGCCCGATCTTCGCGCCCCCGTCTCCCACCGAGTGACAGCTCACGCAGTTCTCCTTCCGGAAGTACCCCACGCCGGCCATTTCCTCGGGCGACAACTGAAGCCATTCGGTCGGTGCGGAGAAGTCGATCTCAACGGCCGCCGTTTTTGGCGTCGTCATGATCGCGGCTCCGGTAAGCCCGCCCCAACCCAACAAAGCGAGAAAAACCACGCCGAAAGCGGCATAGCGTTCTGTCACGCGCCGAACCCGGCCGCGATCGAGGAATGGGACGAGGATCAAGGCAAGCATTGCGAGGGTAGGCAACACGATGCTCCCCACGACTTCGAGGGGCCCTTCGAAGAATTTCAACGTCTGGAACAGGAAGAGAAAGTACCAATCTGGCCGGGGCACGTAGCTGGTGTCCGTAGGGTCGGCAAGCCGCTCGAGCGGCACATGTACCGCCACGGCCATGACAAAAAGGATCGCGAAGGCCACGAATATCGCCACCGTGTCCTTATAAACCTGCTCGGGGTAGAACTTCTTGACCGGTTTCGCCTCGTCCCCCGGCGCGGGCGCGATGCCGTGTTTTCGGACAAGGAACAGGTGCGCGATGATCATCAGCGTTGTGATTGGCGGAAGCAACAAGACGTGCATGCCGTAGAAGCGAGCGAAGGTCACTACGCCAATGGCGCCTTCCCCGCCGAGCAGCCGCGAAAGATAGGGGCCGAGGACGGGCGCTTTTGACGCGATCTGCGTCGTGACGACAGTTCCCCAATATGCCCGGTTGTCCCAAGGCAACAGGTAACCGGTCAGACCGTAGGCGAGTGTCAGTAGGAGCAGCGCAACGCCCGCCATCCAGGTGGCTTCGCGCGGTTTCTTGTACGCGCCGAATAGAAACACCTGTATCATGTGCAGCACGACGACCACGATCATCATGCTTGCGCCCCAGTGATGAAGTTGGCGAATCAACCGCCCTCCCGTCACTTCGGTCATTATGTAGCGAAGGCTGTTATAGGCCTCACCCGGCGTCGGCGCGTAATTGAAGGCAAGCAGAATGCCTGTGAAGGCCTGAAGCATGAACAGGAACATGGCCACGCTGCCAAATACATGCTGCCATCCTGACGACGCGGGAACCTCCTCGTACAGAAAGCTGCGGATGGCCGTCTCAAGCCCGGTGCGATGCTCAATCCAGCCTATGACGTGCCGCACGACGCGTATCATGCGGCGTTCTCCGATTCGACCACTTTTCCGAGGAGCAGCTTTCCATTCTCGACCTTGACCTCATAGCGATCGAGCGGACGCGGCGCGGGCCCGGACAGCACTTTCCCGTCGGGCGAGAACGTCGAGGTATGGCAAGGACACAGGAATTGGCGCTTTCCGTCGTCCCAGTGGTAGGCGCATCCCAAGTGGGTGCATTGCGGGGCCAACGCGATGACTTCGGTATCTGAGATCTTGATGGCCCAAGCCGTAGTTCTTTCGCTCGTGATTTTCCACCCGTCCACGCGGTTTTGCCGGAAGACGACTTCGGTTGGCGTCTTGGCAGTGAGCTTCCCCATGTCCGCCGCTTCCGTCCACTCTTCCCGCTTGCGCAACCTTGGCGGAAACAGAAGGTAGATCGATGCAGGAAGCGCAAGGGCCGCGCCAATCAGCCCCCAAAGGCCATAGATCATTGAAAGAAAGAAGAGACGCCGCCCACTATTCGAATCTTCGTGATTCATCGCTCCTATATTCTAATGCCGGAAAATCGTTCAGAAAGTAAATATCTTGCAAAATTTTGTACTCGGCTACCGGCCTGCTGCCGCGCGGTAAGATTGTGTGGAGGAAACCGGATGTCTACTTCCATGATTCAGCAGATCCGTGCCGCCGTCGCGCATCTGAACCCGGAAGAGGTTCGCAAGGCGGCAAACCGCCCGGTGACGATCGGCCTCGTGGCCGACTCCGGAGCGAGCCTCGCCGGAATGGAGGATTTTCTTCTCCCTTGTGGCATGTCGCGAGAGAAGCGAACGGAAGTGCAGCCCTTGGTGTACCGGCCTGGCGATGCGGGGTCTCCCGCCGAATTCGACGTCGAGCTCTACGAGCAGGGGCTGGCCTGTCCCGAGACTGCATTTACGTTCTACGCGAACGATCCAGCACGTACTGTTCGCGACGTGCTCGACCGGCGTCCTGAGATCGCCGTCCCGCTGGCGCGCGCGTTTCCGCCGTTTCGCAAACCGGCCGTCGAGGATATCATCGGGAAGATTTCCCGCGAGAACGCATTCTTCACCGTATTGACCGCCTTGCCGAACGTGATGCCCAGCGTCCTGGCGTTGCCCTGGGCCTTTGGCGAGTTCGCTTCCGACACAGCGTTTCTTACGGTGAACCAGATGCGAATGGCGTTCCTGATCGCAGCTGCGAGCGACAACCCCGTCGGCTATTCTGAGCAAAAAGCGGAAATCGCCTCCATTGTCGGCGGCGCGTTTGGATGGCGCGCATTGGCTCGCGAACTTGCGGGGAAGATTCCAATGGGAGGTGGTCTGATTCCGAAAGGCGCCATCGCGTTCGCCGGCACGTATGTCGTCGGACTGGGCCTCGAACGCCTGCATCGCATTGGATATGGCCTCACGCGGGCGGAAAGGAAAGAAGCGTACGCGGCGGCTGTCGAACGCGGAAAGGGCGTCGCCACCCTGGTCCTGGAGGGCATCAGGATGCGCCGCAATGCGCGTGCGGCGTAACCTTGCAGAGCCGGGGTGCGTACAACAGTCAGGAGCCGAATCATGCGCCAACTATTTGTAAGCCTATCCCTCGGGCTGTCCCTGGTGGCCGCCGCCGATACGATCACGCTGCGTTCCGGAAAAGTCGTGACCGGAAACTACCTCGGCGGCACGGCGCGTCAGGTTCGCATGGAGGTTGGGGATCAGGTTCAGTCCTTCGATGTGAGCTCCATAGCTTCGATCGCATTTCAGGACCAGAAATCGGCCGGAGCCGCTGCGGAGCCGCGAACGCATCCCCCTGCGGAGTTCGCGAAGCAGCGAACCACAATTCTGCGTCCGGACCCCTCGGAATCCGCCGCGCCGAAACGGAGCGTGGAGGTGCCCGCGGGCACGACGCTCACGATCCGCATGATTGACGCGGTCGACTCGGAAGTGAACCAGGTGGGGCAGACCTTTCGTGCAAGCGTCGATGAGCCGGTGCGAATTGGCTCCGATATAGTGATTCCGCGTGGCGCGAACGTGCTGGCCAAATTATCGGCCGACAAGCAATCCGGTAAGCTCAGCGGGCGCACGGAACTCACGATGGATCTGGTTTCGGTAACCGTGAACGGGAGGGCGATCGACCTCAACACACAGGAAGTGACGACGGCGAGCGAGTCTCGCTCGAGCGGGACGAAGAAGAAGGTTGCGGGCGGCGCGGTTGCGGGCGCTGTGATCGGCGCGATTGCCGGGGGCGGACGCGGAGCAGCGGCAGGAGCCGCGGCGGGAGCGGGAGCGGGGACTGCGGTGCAAGTGTTCACTAAGGGGCAGCGTGTGCGGATACCCTCCGAGACAAGGCTCACGTTTACGTTGGAAACGCCGTTTGTGCTGTGACTCGCAGACCCAACATTTTACAGGCCCTGCGAGAACGCTTTCGCCCGCAGCCAGGGCGGTTGCGTGCGCCAGACAAGCGCGCAGGTTTCACTGGTAAGTTCAGGAAAAGCTGTGAGTAATTACTCAAGTTCTTGCCCGCGGCCATTGTCTCGGGCACGGTAGCCAGAAATCCGCGTCCCAGTCAAGTTGTTGAACCTGTATTTCTCCACTCCGCCGGTAGACCGGCGTGAGTGCCGGCAGAATGTTCTTGGGCAGGTCATCTGATCCAAAACTTCGTCGCTACGACATTATCGCGGTCACTAGCCCCTTTCACCACTTCACTCCATCACAGTTTCATCTGCATGGCTGGAACCGTGATTCCAGAAAGACTTACCGCTTCTCCGTAAGCGCAATCTCCGCTCGAAGCCTGAACGTCAGCCGCGTTTCGCTCGCGATCTGAGCTGCGTCGCCGCGTGTGGCTAGCACTCCACCCGTGCCGGCGGCTCCTCCCGCCACCGCGCCGATCGCCGCTCCCTTGCCCCCGCCGGCGATTGCGCCGATAATTGCCCCTATGCCCGCTGCCGCTCCGACCTTCGCGGCATCCTTGCCCCCGGCCACGGCCGCGGTCTTCTGAAATACTTCGGTCTGGAGATCCACGCGCTGCCCATCGGATGTCAACAGGCGCGTGAGTTCGATCGCGATCGCAGATACGCCCTTCACCCGGCCCCCTTTATCTGATTGCACTACGCGCCCTTCCAGGCGCGCGCCCTTTTCCGCGATCACAAGGCCATCCACCACGAGCGGCTGGTCGAGCGACGCGGTAAAAGTATCGCCAGTCATGTTGTGCGCGCTCGAGAGGGACTCGTTGATGCGGGTCTGAAGAAGCGTCCCGGCGGCGACCGTGACCTGGCGTGGAGCCGGTGGCGGTGCAGGCGGGAGTGGCTCTTGTTTGGCAGGCGCGACGGCCGGTTCGACGGGCTTTTCCGCCACCGGATCGGGCGGCTTGGCCGCTGGCGGCTGCGAAGCGGCTTGCGGTGCGGGCTTCGACGCTTCGGCCACTTGCACGAGTTCCTTGGGTGCGGCAGCGGGTTTGCGCGGAGCCTTGGCCGCCATTGCCGAAGGCTTGGGCGGTTCAGCGGCGGGTGCGACGGGAGCGGCTGGTTCCGCCGGCGGAGCCGCTACCGCAGCCGGCTGCGCGGGCACGGCGGCTACTGGCGCAACGGGCGTTGCCGTCCGCTGGTTCTGCCACTTCATGAAGAGCATCCCGCCCAAGGCTCCCATCGCCACCAGCAAACCTACCTGAATTCCTTTCATTCGCATGCCTCCACCCCCAGAATACTCCCGTTTACCGGCTATTCAACGGACGGCTTCCGCCTCTTCCGGGTTTCTTTCCGCCAGTCACGCTACAATTAAAAAAGCTCCATTATCGAGGAGCAGTATGCCATGCTCCCGTTCCCTTCCAGTCTGCGAATCGGACCTCTCGACATCGCGCCCGCCACCGTGCTCGCGCCCATGGCGGGAGTCACCGATACGGTGTTCCGCCG
Organism: Bryobacterales bacterium; assembly: GCA_009697455.1. Taxonomy (GTDB): domain Bacteria; phylum Acidobacteriota; class Terriglobia; order Bryobacterales; family Bryobacteraceae; genus SYKU01. The sequence continues at coordinate 15,194 of SHUI01000023.1, read as the reverse complement.
CTTCATTCGCGGACTTGGCGGCTGCGGACTGATCATGACGGAATTTACCAGCTCGCATGGAGTCCGCGCTTCGATGGGCGCGCGCAAACCTACCCGCACGCTCCACTATCTCGAGTTCGATCCCGATGAGCATCCGATTTCGGCGCAGCTATTCGGAGCCGACCCACAAGTAATGGCCGAGGCCGCGCGAGTCTGCCAGGATTTGGGCTTCGATATCCTCGACATCAACTTCGGCTGCCCGGTGAACAAGGTCGTAAAGTGCAATGGTGGCTCCGGACTGCTCCGCGATCTGCCTCTGGTTGAACGCATCCTGACGCAAGTGCGTGCGGCGATTTCGATTCCGTTCACGATGAAGTTCCGAGCCGGCTGGTGCGACGGAGACCTGGTCGCCGTCAAGATGGCGAAGCTCGCCGAGAACTGCGGCCTGCAAGCCGTGGCGCTCCATCCACGGACGCGCGAACAGGGTTATGCCGGCCACGCGGACTGGACCCGGATCGCCGAAGTGAAGGACGCCGTGAAGATTCCTGTGATTGGGAACGGTGATATCGTCTGCCCGGAAGACGCGCTTCGGATGGTTCGGGAAACTGGGTGCGACGCAGTCATGATCGGACGTGCGGCGTCCTCGAATCCGTGGATCTTCCGGCAGATTTCGCAGTATCTGGCGACTGGCGCCTATACGCATCCGACCGAGCGCGACCGTTATGAGACCATGCGCCGCTACTACCGGATGCTGGTGGACCGGGGCGAAGGCGATACGGTGGGTAAGATGAAACAATTCGCGACGTACTTCACGCACGGTGTTAGGAACGGGTCGAAGCTGCGCGCGGACGTGCACCGGACGCCTGATGCAAAGGGCATTCTGGATGCGGTGGACCGTTTCTTCGGCGCCGAAGTTCATGACAGGGAGGCTCTGCTCGCGTCTTGAAGAAGGTTCAACTGATCACCGATGGGGCGTGCATCGGAAACCCCGGGCCCGGCGGGTGGGCCTGTATCCTGCGATATGGCGGGCTCAAGCGTGAAATATTCGGATCAACGCCGCACACGACAAACAACCGCATGGAATTGACAGCCGCGATCGAGGGTCTTCGCGCGCTGAAGGAACCTTGCGAGGTCGAAATCGTGACCGACTCCAAGTACATGCTTGAGGGGATCACGAAATGGATTCATGGCTGGAAACAGAAGGGCTGGAAGACGTCGTCCAAAATGCCTGTCCTCAATACGGATCTCTGGAAGGAACTGGACGAGCAGAACGCGCGTCACGTCACTCGATGGGAGTGGACCAAGGGGCACGCGACCCACGGGGACAATAACCGCTGCGACGAGCTGGCGCAACGAGCGGCAAGCGAACAAATCGGAAGCCCGTGAACCAATGTCGATCAGATCGAATCTTGAATTCGAAAGACTCCGCGCCATTGGCGCGATTGTCGCGCTGACGCTGAAGACCGTCGGGGCCGCGGTGCGGGCGGGGATAACGACCGCCGAACTCGACGATGTCGGCGCGGAAGTGCTCAAGCGAAATGGCGCGCGCTCGTCGCCGCCGCTGGTGTACGGCTTTCCAGGCGCTTTATGCATCAGCGTCAACGACGAAGCGATTCACGGCATTCCCGGCGATCGCGCCGTTCAGCCCGGCGATCTGGTGAAGCTCGATCTGGTCGCGGAGAAGGACGGTTTTCATGCCGACGCCGCGGTTACGGTCAGTGTCGCTCCGCACTCGGAAAAGGGGCGTGAACTCGCGCAGTGCGCGGAGCGGGCTTTCCGGCAGGGTCTGGGATCCGCGCGCGCTGGAAATCGCGTGTACGAAATCGGCAAGGCCGTCGAACGGGAAGTGCGCCGCAGTGGATTTTCAGTGCTGCGAAACTTGTGCGGGCACGGCGTGGGACGCACGATCCACGAAGAGCCGAATGTTCCGAATTTTGCCGACCCGGCGGCGCGGGAAAGGCTGACGGAAGGTCTGGTGATCACGATAGAGCCGATTATCGCAGCCGGATCCGGAAGCAACCGGCTGGCCAAGGATGGCTGGACGATTCGCACGTCAGATGGCAGTCTGGCGGCGCATTACGAGCATACTGTGGTCATTACGAAGGGACGGCCGGTGTTGCTGACGGCAGCCTGAGGCTACAGCAGCCGAAGTTCCAGCGGCGCGCCCGCCGCGCAGCCCAGAAGCTTCGCAGCTGACGCCTGGTTGGCTGAAACTTCGAGATATCCCGAACTGCCCACGATCACGAACAGTTCACCGATCCCGAATTCCGCATAGTTGCGTCCGATCTGCGTGACGTATTGCAGCCCCACGGTGAGTTCGAACGGCCCCGTTTCAACCGCGCCGAACTCTGAGATGTGATAGTTCGTGATTAGGTTGCCGAAGCGGTCGATCTTCAGGATGCTGCCCGTCCATCCCCGGCGGGCGCTCCGCACGGGTTTCTCGAATTGCTTGCGCAGATAGTCGTCGACAAGCTTGCCAAAGCTCGCGGGCGTCACTCCCTTCGCAAGGTGCGCCGCCACCGGTGCGAAAATATCGCGGCCGTGAAACGTCTGGCTTACGGGTTTCAGGAAATATTTTTCCGCCGTGACGTGACGCACTTTCAGTTTTGGCTCCCGCGAATAGACCATCGAAAGCACGCCGTTGTCGGGAGCGATGAAATACTGTCCCGCGGCTTCGGCCAGAATCGGCCGTCGCGAAGTGCCGACGCCCGGGTCGACGACTACTACGTGCACGGTCTTTTTCGGAAAATATTGGTATGTCTGCGCGAGGAGAAAACTCGCCTCCGTGACGTCGAACGAGGAAACCTCATGGCTGATGTCGACGATTTCAGCGGCTGGACAGAGCCGCAGAATCACGCCCTTCATCGTGCCGGCGAAGTGGTCGGACAGGCCAAAATCAGTGGTAAGGGTAATGACGGATCGGGGCATGTTTTATTGAAAGGCGTTGTTACACTGTAGATAGTGCCGCATTTCTACTTCGACCACAACGCGACCACGCCCGTTTCGCCGGAAGTGATGGAGACGCTCGTGCCTTGTCTCGCCGAAGTGTACGGCAATCCGTCCAGTATCCATCATTTTGGGCAGGCGGCGAAACAGCGGCTCGAATCCGCGCGGCGGCAGTTGGCGGAACTGCTTGGCGCGCAGCCGAACGAAATCGTCTTCACAAGCGGCGGAACCGAGTCTGACAATCTTGCGATCCTGGGTATCGCACGCAATGCCCGCGGAGAACGGAAACACGCCGTGACCACGGTAATCGAACATCCCGCCGTGCTCGGCGCGTTCGCGCAACTGGAGCGCGAGGGCGTGGAGGTCACCCGGGTGCCTGTGGGCGGATCGGGTGTCGTGGACGCTGGCGATATTCGCCGCGCGCTGAAACCCCACACCGCGCTCGTATCCGTGATGCACGCGAACAACGAGACGGGCACGGTGCAGCCGGTCGCGGAGATTGCGAGAATCGCTCATGACGGCGGCGCCTTGATGCACGTGGACGGCGTGCAGGCGGTTGGGAAGATTCCGGTGGATGCGGGTACGCTCGGCGCGGACCTATATACAGTCAGTGGTCACAAGCTCTACGCTCCGAAAGGCGTGGGCGCGCTTTACGTTCGAAAGGGCACGCCGCTCGGCTCGATTACTTTCGGCGGACGTCATGAGCGCGAACGCCGTCCGGGCACGGAGAATATCCCCGGAATCGTGGCCCTCGGACGCGCGGCGGAATGGATGCGTGAGAACCTCACGGAGGAAGCGGCAAGACTGGGGGCGCTCCGCGACCGCCTAGAATGCGGGATTCTTGCTCGCGTGCCCGCCTCGGGCGTCAACGGATCGGTGGCGTCACGGACGCCGAACACAACGAACATTCACTTCGATGACATTGAAGGCGAGGCGCTCGTTATCGCTCTCGACCTGCGCGGATTCGCTGTTTCGACGGGAGCTGCTTGTTCGAGCGGCGCGGTGCAACCATCGCACGTTCTGATCGCGATGGGCCTGTCGAAGGAGCGGGCGAAGGCCAGTATCCGCTTCTCGCTCGGACGCGCGAACGACGCGGCCCAAGTCGATGCACTCATCGAAGCGGTGGCGGCGTCGGTCGAGCACTTGAGAAGACTTTCGCCCGTGAACACGCGCCTGGAGACCGTGCATGTCTAAGAGGATTGCGGTCGCGATGAGCGGCGGGGTCGATAGCTCAACAGTGGCGGCGATGCTCGTAAAGGAGGGACACGAGATCATCGGCCTTACGATGCAGTTGTGGAATCAGCGGAGGCTTCCGCAGGTCGCGACGGAGAACGCAACGGGCCGCTGTTGTTCGCTTGACGATGTCTACGACGCGCGGCATGTCGCGGAGCAACTCGGCATTTCCTATTACGTGGTGAACTTCGAGGACCGCTTCGAGAAGCACGTGGTGAAGCCCTTCGTCGAGGAGTATCTCGCCGGGCGGACGCCCATTCCCTGCACGCTTTGCAATAACTTCATCAAATTCGATCAGTTTCTGGAAATGGCGGATGGCGTAGGCGCTTCGAAGATTGCAACCGGCCACTATGCGCGCGTGACCCAGGACGCGGCTACCGGACGTTGGCATCTGCGGCGCGGCGTGGACTCGGGGAAGGACCAGACTTACTTCCTCTTCGGCCTGACGCAGGCGCAGCTCTCGCGGACTCTGTTTCCGCTCGGCGGATTGAACAAGCCGGCAGTGCGCGAGCTTGCCCAGTCCTTGGGAGTGGCCGTGGCCGCGAAGCCCGATAGCCAGGAAATCTGCTTCGTTCCCAATGGCGACTATGCCGCGTTCATCGATGCCTATTTTGCCGAACAGGGCATCGCACGCGAGGCCACGCACGGCGAGATCGTAACCGCCGGCGGCCGCATCGTAGGCGAGCACTCGGGCGTGCATCGTTTCACCGTCGGCCAGCGGAAAGGTATCGGAATCGCCGCGGCCGAGCCGCTTTACGTTATTGCGACCGATCCCGCCACGCAGCGCGTCGTTGTGGGTGCGAGCGAGGATCTGATGCTCGCGCGGCTCACAGCGCGCGACGTGAATTGGATCTCATGGCCGGGGCTTCCTTCGATACCGGCCCGCGCGGAGGTCAAGATTCGCAACAGGCACGTGGCTGCGTTCGCGACGCTCTATCCAGCGGGCGAGAACCGCGTCGAAGTCCGTTTCGACGAGCCGCAGCGCGCGGTTACGCCTGGACAGGCCGCGGTCTTCTACGACGGCGATCTCGTGCTCGGCGGCGGCTGGATCGAGTAGCGTGGCGAAGCGGACGGCTCTGCGTAACGCCGTGGAGTACGGCGCGGCCATGTTCGTGGTGACGTCGCTTGCGGCGCTTCCCCGAAGCGCCGCCGAAAGTCTGGCGCGCGGCTACGCCCGCCTGCTTGATTGCGCGATACCGCGTTTGCGCCGAGTCGGCATGCGCAACCTGGAATTTGCCATGCCATCAATGACCGGTCCCGAACGGCGCAGCTTGATCGACGGTGTCTTCCGTTCGATCGCGCGGCTGCTTGTGGCGTTCGCGAAAATGCCCTCGATCGGCAAGGCGAACGTCGCGGAGTGGATTCGCTACGAGGGCTACGAGCATTTCGAAGAGGCGCGACGCCGCGGAAGGGGCGTATTATTCGCGACTGCGCATCTGGGTAACTGGGAACTAAGCGCTTTCGCTCACGCGCTTCTCTCGCGCCCGATGCATGTGATGGTCCGGCCGCTCGACAATCCGAAGATCGACGCACTGGTTGAAACCCGCCGCGCGCTTTCCGGCAACTGGCTGATTCAGAAAAAAGACTTTCTGCGGTCCATTCTCAAGGCACTCAAGGAAAACGAGGCTGTCGGAGTGCTCATCGATCAGAATGCCTCGCTCGATGAAGGCGTGTTTGTCGACCTGTTCGGCGTGCCTGCCTGCTGCGGAACTGGCTTCGCGAAACTGGCGGCGCACTCAGGAGCCGCCGTCATTCCTGGCTTCGCGCTCTGGTCCGAACGCGAGAACAAATACATCTTGCGATTCTACCCGCCAATTTACGCAACTGGTGACGCAGCCGAGGACACACGCACCCTGCACAAGCAGCTCGAAAGCGTGATCCGCGAATACCCCGACCAGTGGCTCTGGATTCACAGGCGCTGGAAGACGCGGCCGGCCGGCGAGGCGTCGCTGTACGATTGAATGCCGCCGAACCGGCGGTCGCGTAATCGAAAATCGGCGAGCGCGGCTTCAAGGTCCGGTGCGCCGAAGTCGGGCCACATGACCGGCGTGAACACCAGCTCAGCGTAGGCGCTTTGCCACAGGAGAAAATCGCTCAGACGCCTTTCGCCGCCGGTGCGAATCAGCAGATCGACGTCAGGGCCGAGAGAGTTGTCGAGCGACTCCATGGAGAAATCCGTAAGCGAGGCTGCCGCGCGCGCGGCCCGCAGGATCTCATCGCGGCCGGAGTAATCGACAGCGATCCTCAGCAGCATTCCTTCGCATTGCGCCGTGGTCCGCTCAGCGACGGCGATGGCCGCGAGCAGGTCAGGCGACAGCCGGTCGCGGCGTCCGGCCACTTCGAGACGGACGCCGTTCTTGAGGCACCGCACGGCTTCCGAGCGCAGGTAGGCTTCGAAGAGTTGCATCAACGCGTCCGTTTCAACAACGGGACGCCGCCAGTTGTCGGAGGAGAACGCGTAGAGTGTGAGCGTTCCGATTTGGAGTTCAACAGCCGCCTCGACGGTGCGTCGAACGGCGTCCGCGCCCGCCCTGTGGCCTGCCACGCGGGGCAAACCACGGGATGTGGCCCACCGCCCGTTTCCGTCCATGATGATCGCTACATGTAGAGTACTCTTTTTCATAAAGTATCGTCTCAAAAAAATTTGTGCCCTACCGCAGGCGCATTGTGCCGATCAAGGCTTCCATGTGATTCAGATATCGTTCGAGTGCCGTCTTGCCTTCAGCCGTCAGCCGGTACACGGTCCTCGGCACGCGGCCCTCGAAGCCTTTGGTGCAGAGCACGTAGTTTGCTTCCTCAAGTTTGCGCGCGTGAACGCCAAGATTGCCGTCGGTCGTGTTGAGCAGTTTCTTCAACTCGCTAAAAGTCAGCGACCGATTGACGGCGAGAGCGCTCAGGATGCCAAGACGAAGACGCTCGTGCACGAGACGGTCGAGCTTCGAAGGCTCGCCGTCGACGGGAACGGGGACTCCCGCCCTTGGTGTGGATTTTCTTGCCCGGCTAGCCACCATACCTCCTCGCGATAAGACCGCCGAAAATAACGTGCAGCGCTCCGAAACCCAAGGCGAGCATTGCATCCGCCCACGCATGCGGAGCCACCAGCGTCACGCCGCCCAACGCCATAAAGCAGCCTCCCATGATGGGCACGATGCGAACGGAAAGCGCGCCGCCGCTCACTACGCCCGCTCCATAAAGCAACAGCCAAATGCCCGGAAGCAGGCTCGCGTTTGGGGAACCGAAGAGAATGCCCGTGAGCACTGCTCCCGCGACGACGGGCGGTGCAAGACACAAGGTGAACCGGCGCGCCGGCCCGTAAATGGCCGGAGACGCCTCAAGCGCGGCCTTGCGGCGCATGCCGAAGAAGCCGCACGCCGCCGCGCAAACGGCTCCGGCGCACCATGTCAACAACCATGTGGGAGCGGAGTGCCCCGCGGCAAGGGCCGCGGCCGCGAGTGCGATCACGCCCATTGCCACCATTCCCATGCCCGGCACGGCTGTAAACGAGCCTGCGTTCGCCATGGTTTCGCGGATGAAGCGAAGGTTATCCATCGCGTGGAGATGCAGTTCGACCGGCGGTTCGGTGCTGCGGATCGGACGGACAACGGCCATATGGGGATTATAACGTAACAACTCCCGCCGTCAAGTACTTTTCTGAATAGAGTCGCATCCCCCCGCTTGACAGACGCATCCGTCCGGAAATAAAACAAGTCAGTCTGTCAGCTGAACGAGGGGTTTCAGGTGCCGGAAAATCTGACGTTTGCGAGGTTAGGAGAAATGAATGCATAACGCAAGCTCGTTCGTGCGCAGGTGCGCAGGCCTATTCTTGTTTCGATCGCTCTGACCGGCATCCAACTGGTGGCCGCGCCGCAGACTCCTGCCGAGCAGCCGGGTGACAATCAGACAGCCGCGGCCCGGCCGGCGAATCCGGCATATGCCGCCTCCGAAGAGGACCGGCAAAGGCTCATGGACTTGCTGGGCATCAAAACCCTCCGCCTGGGACCAACGTCGCGGAACGAAGTGCAACCGGGCCGGTCCGGCCTGGTGAACTACGACGAATCGAAGGCGAACCCGTATCCGAATCTTCCGGACCCGCTCGTCCTGAAGAACGGCAAGAAGGTTACGTCCGCAAAGATGTGGTGGAATCGACGCCGCCTAGAAATTGTGGAAGATTTCGACCGTGAGATCTATGGCCGCATGCCCAAAGTCACGCCCAAAGTGAAGTGGGAAGTGGTTTCCACTGGACGAGGCAAGAATGGCGGCATCGACATAATTACCAAGCAACTCGCCGGGCATGTGGACAATTCCGCTTTTCCATCCATTACCGTCGATATTCAACTTACTCTCAACACGCCCGCCGATGCAAAGGTTCCTGTGCCTGTAGTGATGCAGTTCGGCGGCGGCTTTGGCGGCGCTCGCGGCGCGGCCCGCCCGCCTCAGGTGCCGGCGTGGCAATCGCAGGTTCTCGCGAAGGGCTGGGGCTACGCCATTCTCAACCCCGCGAGCATCCAAGCGGACAACGGAGCAGGCCTCGTTCAGGGCATCATCGGCTTGGTCAACAAGGGCCAGCCTCGCAAGGTCGACGACTGGGGATCGCTGCGTGCCTGGGGCTGGGGCGCAAGTCGCGCGATCGACTACTTTGAAACCGACCCCTCCGTCGACGCCAACCACATCGCCATAGAAGGTCACTCCCGATACGGAAAGGCCGCTCTGGTCGCGATGGCTTACGAGCCGCGGATGTGGACCGCATATGTCAGCTCTTCCGGCGAAGGTGGCGCGAAACTGCACCGCCGCAATTGGGGAGAGCAAGTGGAGAATGTCGCCGCGCCCAACGAATATCACTGGATGGCCGGCAACTTCCTGAAGTACTCCTCGCACTTGAACGCCGGCGATCTGCCGGTGGATTCCCACGAACTGGTCGCTCTCTGCGCACCGCGCCCGGTCTTCCTCAGCGCCGGATCGCTCGAAGCAGGCGACGGATGGGTGGATGCCAAGGGCACGTTCATGGCCGGTGCCGGCGCGGGACCGGTGTACAAGCTTCTCGGTAAGAAGGATATGGGCACCAACGAATTTCCCACGATCGAGAAGGGACTCATGGACGGCGACGTGTCGTTCCGCCAGCATGCCGGCGGGCACACGGACGGCCCCAACTGGCCCGCGTTCCTGGCCTTCGCGGAACGCTACTCGAAAGTCCCGGCGCCGGCGCGGAAGTAGCGCTGCGGAACAACCGCGCGACATCGGCTCCCGCCGCGACAAGCCATCGTTCCAGATGTGAAGCGGCACACGGTCAATTGCAGGGGAAAGACTTACCGTGCCGGTGTGTTGCCGCGACCGCGCCGGCGCGGCATCATGAGGGAAGACCTTTCCTCCCATTGGTTCTCCGCTCCTATTCACATCTCAACCCCGAAAAACCTGACCTTCGCTCGACGAACCAAATTTGGGGGTCTTTGCGCTCATCTGGTTCCCGGGGTGTGATGCAGGTGTTGGGCGCGCTCCATGGCGCAACTTCGCCCGCAGCCGCACAATACCGCGCCCGTGGGAATGTAACGCGTGTAAATTTTACGCCTTTTGGGCCGTTTTGGCTTGTTGAACCCGGCAAGGCATGTTAGTATTCAACATCCCCCAAAGGGCTCAGTTGGGCAGGCCAGTAGAGCGGGACAGTTCAGATAACGGAGAAAAACAAAAAACATGATGCGTCTCAAGTCGTTCCAAAAAATATTGATGTTGGGAATTATGCTAGGTTCGGTGGCGTTTGCCGGACCAGTTTCGTACTCCGCGATCCTCAGCGGTCCTGGCGAAAACCCGCCGAACCCATCGCCGGGAACGGGGTCCGCGACGGCTATCATAGATGTGGTCGCTCACACGCTGTCGGTAACCGCGTCCTTTTCGGACTTGGTGGCTGGTGTCTCGGCGGCCCACATTCACTGTTGCACGACGGCGCCGGGTAACGTCGGTGTGGCCGTCGGTTCGGTTGGATTCCCTGTCGGCGTTATGTCTGGAGTCTACGCGCATGTCTTTGATACCAGCCTTGACGGGACATTCAGCGCGGCCTTCCGCGCGGCCAACGGAGGAACCGCGGCGGGTGCCGAGGCCGCTCTGGCAGCCGGTCTGGCGGCGGGACGCGCGTACTACAACATCCACACAAGCGCGTTTCCCGGGGGCGAAATTCGGGGGTTCTTGACGGAAGACGTTCCGGAACCGGCGACGTTCGTCCTGACCGGATTCGCGCTAGCCGGGTTGGCCCTGCGCCGCCGTCTCCTGTAAAGTTCCCGCCCGCCAGTCTGGACCAAAAGTGAATCGCCGCTGCACGGAGGCAACGGCGATTCACTTCGGGCTGATCGCTCCCGCCGCTGGCCAGTCCGTATCGCCCACGCGCTTTAGATTCATCTCAAAGAAACGGACAGGCTCTTTGCCCGGCATCATCCTGTCGCCGGTCTCCCGCCATGCGCCATCCTTGACCACCGCTGTGTAGCGGATCGTCATTTGCCCCGCGGGGATGGAAACAGTCCACACGAACCCGTCGTCGGTTGGGGTCAGTGCAAAATCGCCGACGTTGCCTTGCGCATGAGAGTGCATGGTGTAGGCGCGCGTCGCCGGGTTGTAGGATATCGTCCCGAATGAGTTAAAGGCCACCTTGCCGTCCGCATCGTAGCCCCGTCCCTCGATGACCTTCACGGAGCCGTCCAGGAACGGTCCGATCCGCTCCGTCTGCGTGACGGTATGCTTTTCACCCGAAGGAAAAATCGTCCACGCTGGGCCTCTCCATACGCCGTCCATGAAGGCTAGCACCGCCATGGCTTCGCGCTGCGCCGCGATAAGTTTCGCCGCATCGGGGCGTCCTTGCGCGAAAGCGCTTTGCCAAGCTCCTACTGTCACGGCAAGGAAGGTGAACGCCGCGGCTCGATTTCCGAACATTCCGCATCCTCCATTACTTCGGACACCTTAGGACGTTTTAGCGCGGTCGTTAACCCACTTGCGCCAGACCATAGCGCCGCTGCCAGTGATCGCGGATATAGGCGACCGCTCGCCGCAAGTCTTCTTCGGATGGTGGCGCGTTGACGAACGCCGCCGCTTCGTGCCGCGCGATCTCAAGAATCTCGCGGTCTCGCAAGATGCTCGCAATCCGGAGCGACGGCAGTCCCGACTGCTTCGTGCCGAAAAACTCGCCCGGACCCCGCAGCTTTAAGTCCATCTCCGCGATCTCGAAGCCGTCGCTCGTGCCGGTCATCGTTCGAATGCGCTGCCGCGCGGTTTCGCCCATCTTCTCCGTGACCAGGATGCAGTAGCTCTGCGCGGCCCCGCGTCCCACGCGGCCCCGAAGTTGATGCATCTGCGAAAGGCCGAATCGCTCCGCCTGCTCGATCACCATCACCGATGCGTTCGGGACGTCCACGCCCACCTCAATCACCGTCGTCGAGACCAGAATCTGCGTGCGGCCCTGCTTAAAATCGTCCATCGCCGCTTCCTTCAGATCGGGCGTCATGCGCCCATGCAGCAGGCCGACTGTAAGCGACGGAAACACTTCCTTAGAAAGGTGCTCGTGCATCTTCTCGGCGGCTTTGACGGCCTGCGTTTCTGACTCCTCGATGACCGGATACACGACATAGGCTTGCCGTCCTTCCTCAATCTGCAGCTTGAGAAAGCTGTAGACGCGTTCGATCTGGTCTTCGGTGCGATGCTTCGTAATGATCGGCTTACGGCCCGGCGGAAGCTCGTCGATCGTGGAGGTGTCCAGGTCGCCGTATATAGTCATCGCCAGGGTGCGTGGAATCGGGGTCGCGGTCATCACCAGCACATCGGGATGCAGTCCCTTCGTCACGAGCCCAAGCCTCTGCATCACGCCGAAGCGGTGCTGCTCGTCGATGACCGCGAGCCCCAGATTCTTGAATTCCACGTCTTCCTGAATCAGGGCATGCGTGCCGATCGCCACATGCGCCAGCCCCTCGGCCAGCAGTTTCTTGAGTTGAAGCTTTTCGCGCGCGCTCGACGATCCTGTCAGTTGCAGTACCACGTACCCCAGGTCCGCAAACAGTTTCTTGAAATACAGGTAGTGCTGCGTTGCCAGGATTTCCGTCGGCGCGAGTACGGCCGCCTGATAACCGTTCTCGATGGCGATGATGGCCGCTTCCGCCGCCACGATCGTCTTCCCGCTGCCCACGTCGCCCTGGAGCAGACGGTTCATCGGACGCGGCGCGGCCATGTCTTCCGCGATCTCCTTAAGCACTCGCTTCTGCGCGTTCGTCGGCTTGAACGGGAGCATGGCCTTGATCTTTTCCCGCACGCGTTCGTTCAGAGAGAACGCGATCCCCGGGACCAGACGGGCTTTGTTCCTCTTCAAAGCGAGGCCGCATTCGAGCCAGAAGAATTCCTCGAAAATAAGGCGGAACTGCCCTTGAGAGCGGAACCCGTTAAGCAGCCGCAAATCGCTTTCGGGCTTTGGGAAGTGGACCTCGCGGGTTGCGGTCCACAGATCGGGCAGTTTCAGGCGCTCGCGAATACGCGCCGGCAGATGATCCTCCATCGGCGTGATTTCCTGCAATAACCGGTGCGTCCACGCGCGCAACAGCCGCGTCGAGATTTTCTGCACGGCTTCGTAGATAGGAACGATGCGGCCGGTGTGGAGGGACTGGTCGCCGCCGTCGTCGCCCGAGAGGGTCTCGACTTCCGGATGCAGGATGGAAAGCTCGTGCGTGAAACTGTCGAATTCGACTTTCCCGAAGAGCGCCACCTTTAACCCGGGAGTGAGAACGTTCGCGAGGTAGCCGCCGTGAAACCACTTGCCAAGCAGCGTCGCGCGCGACGAATCGCCGAACGTGGCTTCAAATAGACCGAGGCTCTTCCGCTTGAAACCGGACGCCTTCGCCGAACGCACTTCGGCGATGATGGTGGCCATTTCACCCGGAGCAAGCCGATCGATTGTCTTCAGGTTGCTGCGGTCTTCGTAGCGAAACGGGACGTAGGCGAGCAAGTCTTCGACAGTCGCGAGACCCTTGGCGTTCAGCATTGCCGCACGCGCGGGACCGATGCCTTTGATGTCTGAAAGCGGAGTGGCGAGAAGCAAGCTCAGGCTTCAGTGTACAATGGCGCTCTGGACAAGACCATCCGCGCTTACACGAGCCTGGATGAAATGAAGGCCGGCGAATACCGGTACTGGCAAAGCCGCTACGTGCAAGAAAGGATGGAAGCGGTCGCTGAAATCACAACTGCCGCTTGAGCGATGAAGGGCGCGGTCCCGGATGTGCCCATACTTCTTGCCTATCTTCAACGCCCGCGGCGTTAAGTACCTCAACGTGCGTGGCTACGCCGTGTCCTTACACGCCCAGCCACGGGCCACAAAAGATATCGATCTTCCGATTAAAACCGGACGCCCGGAACAGAGCGGCGATTTATGCGACTCTCGCCTAATTCGGCGCGCGCTTGGAAGGACTTGTTCCTGAAGATTTCACCGCGCCCGGAAAATTCTTCCGCATGGGACGTGAGCCTGCTGCCGTTGATATCCTGCCGGAGATAGCCAGTGCGGAGTTTGACAGAGCATGGGACAAGCGTGTCGCGGGTGTCATCGATGCGGACGACGGCCTGACGGCTCACTTCATTTCCGTCTCCGATCTGGTGGCTGCTAAGATCGCGGCGGGAAGACCGCAGGACCTTGCGTATGTGGCGGCCGTTCGTAGAGCGGTGGAAGACGCGAAAACCGCGGGCAACCATTGACGGCTCACGTGTTCCACGATCCGCAGGTTTCGGAAACCAGGCTGATCGAACAGCAGCCCGGTGCCTCTTTCTTGTTGAAACCAAAGCGCTAGTAGCTTGGTACTAACAGTTTTACATTACCCGATTTCTCTTGCCTTGCAGCCATCGGTGAACGGATAATGGAGGAGTTTCGCCTGATTCCCGAATGACGCTTTCGCGCAAATTGTTGCCTTTACCAGCTATGGCCGTGCTAATCGCCGCTTGGCAGATTTCCGTCATGCGTAGCGATTCGACCATCCTTCCCGGGCCGTGGGCTGTTGTGCTGGGCATCGTGGAACTCGCGCAAAAGGGGTTGCTGCTAAAGTACGTTGTGGCGTCCTTATACCGGGTGACTTGGGGCTACGTACTCGCAGCCCTCCTTGGCATCCCGTTCGGACTTCTGCTCGGCTGGTATCAGCGCGGGGAAAAGGCGTTCAATCCAATCATCCAGATTCTTCGCCCCATATCGCCCCTGGCATGGATCCCGATCGCCATTCTCTGGTTTGGCGTCGGCGATGGCGCCGCAATTTTTCTGATCTTCCTGGCCTCGTTTCTGCCGTTGACGGTTACCGCCATGAACGCCGTGCGAAACATTCCGCAAGTGAATTTGAACGCAGGCCGGAATTTCGGCTTGTCCGAGAGGCAACTGATCACGCAGATTCTGTATCCGGCGGTCGCTCCGTACCTGATCGTCGGCCTCAGAATCACTCTCGGCATCGCGTGGCTCGTTGTGGTCGCCGCTGAGATGATCGCTGTGAATTCCGGCCTTGGCTTCCTGATCATCGACGCGCGCAACGCCGGCAACCGCTATGACTTGGTAATCGCCGGCATGGTTCTGATCGGCATGATCGGAATCGTGCTCGACTTCGGCATGAAGAATCTCGAAAAAATGAAATCGATTCGTTGGGGTTACGGAGGAAATTGATGGCTCAAAGCGCAATCACTACGCCGGAGCGCGCGGTTGAGGCGGCAAAAATCAGCGTCCGCGGTGTCAGTAAGATTTTCAAACGCGATGGCAAGGAAGTAAATGTCCTGGATAACATCAACCTCGAAGCTCGGAAGGGCGAATTTGTGTGCATTCTTGGGCCTTCGGGGTGCGGCAAGTCGACCCTGCTGAACATTGCCGGCGGTTTCCTGAAAGCCACAACAGGCAGTATCACCATTGATGGCGAAGAGGTGAACGGACCCGATCCCCGCCGCATTTTCGTGTTTCAGGAGCGCGGCGTTTTCCCCTGGATGACGGTGGAAGGCAACATCGGATTCGGCCTTTTCAAGCTTTCGAAAGAAGAGCGGCGGCAACGTATCGCGCACTA
>SHUI01000022.1 GCA_009697455.1 Bryobacterales bacterium | reverse complement strand
ATACTCATCGGCGTCATCGTAAGGGGGGTCGAGGAAGACGATATCAGCAGGGTACTTTCCCAGGCCGCTCAGCGATGGCGCGGAAACGAGATCGGAGCGGCCGCGCAGGCCGAGCGACTTCAGATTTTCCGCGATCATCCGGACAGCGGCCCTGTTCTTTTCCAGGAACACCGCACGCGCCGCGCCCCGGCTAAGCGCCTCGATGCCCACTGCGCCGCTGCCCGCGTACGCGTCGAGGAATACAACGCCCTCGATCCGGGGAGCCAGCACGTCGAAAAGTGTTTCGCGCAATCGGTCAGTCGTCGGCCGTGTCGCAAGCCCAGGCAACGTCTTCAAACGCCGTGAACGAAACTCTCCGCCGATCACACGCATACAAGTCTATTGTTGCGCCAGAGAAGCCAATCCTGCTATATCTGACATCAACAGATCGGGAGGTCTTCCATGCAGATTATCAGGATCGTCGCGCTGTTCGCGCTGAGTTCCGTCCTTGCACTCGCTCAGAGCGAGCGCGGCAACATTTCAGGACTTGTTTCCGACTCAACCGGCGGCGCCATACCAGGCGCGGAGCTTTCCGTCGTCCATCGCGACACGAACGCCACGGCGAAGTCGATCACGACCGCGGCGGGCGAGTTCAACGTGCCAAATCTGCTGCCGGGCGTGTACCGGATCGAAATAACCGCAGCCGGCTTCAAACGTTTCATTCAGCAAAACGTCGTAGTCTCCGCATCTACAACCGTGCGCGTCGAGGCGCAGTTGCAGCTTGGACAGGTCTCCGAGCAGATCGAAGTTTCCGCCAGCGCCGCGGCCATTCAGACCGACAACGCCAAAATATCCACGCAGGTACAAAACAAGCTGGTGGACGAACTCCCACTTGTGGTGGCTGGCGCGATGCGCAGCCCGTTTAATCTGGTTGCCGTGGTGGCCGAAGCGCGCGGGACGGGGACGAGCCTCTCGCTTGGCGGCGGACAGGCCGCGGCTTGGGACGCCACTCTCGACGGCCATAGCGTTGGGACCAACCGCTCAGGCGACACGGCGGAAGCCGCGCTAAACACGCCCTCCGTCGAAGCCCTGACTGAATTTACCGTGGATACGAACGGGTTCAAGGCGGAATATGGACAGGCCGGTGGCGGCGTGATGACGTTTGCATCGAAATCCGGCACGAACGCGCTCCACGGAACCGTTTACGACTTTCTGCGCAACGATGCGCTCGACGCCCGGGGCTTTTTCGCCAGCCGCCGTTCCGTCTATCGCCAGAACGATTATGGCTTTCTCGTTTCGGGCCCCGTTTGGATTCCGAAGATCTACAACGGGCGGAACAAGACTTTCTTCGCGGTCTCTTATGAGGGTTTCCGCAATCGCGTGGGGGCGAACGACGCGATCCTCTCCGTACCCACGCCGGAGATGTTCAGCGGCGATTTTCGCAACTGGGTAGATCAGAACGGCCGGGCAGTTGCGGTCTACGCCCCGGGCTCACCCCGGGCGGCACCGGCCGGCGGCTTCATCCGTGACGTCTTCCCGAACAACCAGATCCCCACGAACCGCTTCTCGAAGACCGCCAGCGCGATTGCCGCCTTTGGGCAGAACGTGAAACCCAATCGGGGGTTCGCGCCGGGAACGAGCGGTTACGTCCGGAATAACTTCATTGTCACCGGCGGCACGCAGGTTACCCCTACGGACAAGTGGAGCGTCAAGGGCGATCAGATCATCGGCAACAAACATCGCTTGAGCATACTCTATAACACGACGAAGTTCCGGAACGAGCCCGGCGCAGGCGGCCCTCCCGGTCTGCCCGTGCCGCTTTGGAGCGGACAGATTCAGGCTTGGGATACGGAGGCTTACCGGTTGACGCACGATTGGACGATCTCCTCCCGTATGGTCAACCACATTTCCTATGCGCGGAATACGTTTACGAAAAACAGCTTTTCGGCGAACGTCGATAAGAACTGGAAAGACAAGGTTTGCATCAAGAACTCGGTGGACTGCAATCAGAATTTCCCGTCCATCAATTTTACGGAGTATTCCTCATGGGGCGGCGCGTCCTACAACGGAACGGACCAGCCTGGCTGGGGGTTGAAAGACGACCTAAGTTACATACGCGGATCACACACGTTGAAGTTTGGCTTCCAGCACCAGAATCAGAATGCCAACGGATTCGGTCAGCAGGACATCGGCGGCCGCGCCGATTTCAGCTTTCTTAGCACCAGCGTGCCCGGACAGACAGCTTTTCCGGCGAGCGGCGGAAGTTCCTTCGCCTCTTTTCTTCTGGGAGATGCGTTCCTCGGCCGCACCGAGACCATTCGTTTCGTCACGCAGAAGTATCCTTACTTCGGATTCTACGCGCAGGACGACTGGCGGATCACGCGTAAGCTGATACTGAATTTCGGCCTTCGCTACGATTTCACGCTGCCGCCGACGAATAAGAAGGACGAGTACTCCGACTTCAATCCTACGCGTCCGAACCCCGGCGCCAATAACTACCCCGGGGCGCTATGGTTCGCGGGCTTCGGACAAGGCCGCGAGAACACTCGGAGCCTGGTGCCCGGTTGGTACGGGGGGTTCGGGCCGCGACTCGGCCTCGCGTACACGCATAACGAGAAGACCACGTTCCGGGCCGCTTTCGGGCGATCTTTCTCACGCGTGACTGCTGTCTCGGGCAGCGGCCATTTTTCCGGCTTTATTGGTCAATACGTGTTCCAGAACGTGTCGCAGGGCGTGCAGCCGACCTTCAAACTCGACGACGGATTGCCCGCCTATCAGCTTCCACCCTCCATCAATCCGGCGTTCTCGAATGGCAACGACATCGATTGGTGGCAGGGCAAGGAGATGACCCGCGCGCCCGAAAACCTCTTCTGGACGTTTTCGATGCAGCGGCAGATGGGGCAGAACATGGTGGTCGAAGCCGGCTACAACGCGACCGTGGGCACTCACTTGCAAACGGGTCTGTTGAATTTCAATCAAACGCCGACGGCGGCGTTCAACCAATTGGTGTCTCAGTATGGCACCACGCAGGCTCTGAATCTGCTGCGCTCGGACATCAATTCCGCTACGGCAACAAGCGCCGGGATCCGCATCCCGTATGCGAACTTTACTACGCAAGCCGCGCGAACCGTTAACCAGGCGTTGCGACCGTTCCCGCAGTACCAGAATATTGCCACCGCCGGCCAGAACGGAGACAAGAGCGGACATTCCTCCTATCACGCTTTTGTTTTGAAAGCGGATCGCCGTTTTTCGAAGGGCCTGACATTCCAATGGAATTACGTGTTCTCGAAGCTGATCACGGATTCGGACAATTACTTCGCGAACGGCGGATCGGCGATGGACCAATACAACCGCCGCTTGGAGAAATCGATCGGCCAGCTTGACCGGACCCACGCATTGAAGTTTGCGACGCTCTACAATCTCCCATTCGGCAAGGGGCAAAGGTGGATGACGGGCGGCCTTCTGAACCAGGTACTGGGCGGCTGGCGGCTCTCCGCGATCCAGAGTTATTCGAGCGGCGCGCCGCTCACGCTTGCACGGAACAATCCACTTCCGATTTTCAACGGCTCGACCCGGCCGCTGATCGATTCGTACGAAGGCTGGAGAGCCCCGATTGCCGGCAGCAAGTTCGACCCGAACGTGGACCGTTTCCTGAAAGCAGCAAATCAGTTTCCCGCTCAGCCGAATGCATTCGGCAATGCGACGCGGTTCAACCCTAAGATACGGGCGTTCTGGGGGCTGAGCGAGAACATCAGTCTGGCTAAGACTTTCCGAATCACGGAGAGCGTCCACGCCGATCTGCGCGCCGAGGCCTTCAATATCCCGAACCGTACGATCTTCGGCACCGGCAGTACCAACCTGAACGCGGGCAACTTCGGCCAGGTAACCAATCAGGCGAACGACGGCCGGCAGATGCAGATGGGCCTGAAGATTTACTGGTAAAGGTACTCAACTCGCAGGAGGCATGGAATCGAGCGCGGCCTGTAACTTGCGGCGGGTTCGGTCCGCCTCCGCGCCACCCTTGCGCGCACCCACCGGCCGCTGTTCAAGGACGTCGTTCGAAATATCGAAGAGGTTTCCATCGCTGTAAAGCTTGTATTTTTGATCGCGGGCGAACCGCTTCAGTTCGGTATATGCTTCTTTTCCGTGTCCGGGGCGCGGATCGTAGTGAGAGAAGATCCACTCGCGCGGCTTGCCCTTCCGGCCCTGAACTTGCGGCAGGAAGCTCCGTCCGTCACGTGGTACGCCTGGAGGGTGGCTGATTCCCGCGGCTTCGAGAATCGTGGGCACGAAATCGGTCGAATCCACCAGGTCGTCCAGAACCTTGCCGGCTGGACTCTTGCCTTTCCACTCGGCGATAAGGGGTACGCGCGTTCCCGCGTCGGTGGTCAGCCCTTTACCGCCCTGCACCACGCGATCGCCCATTCGCGACGTCACGCTCTGGCCGGTTCCGTTGTCGCTGTAGAACAGGATCAGCGTGTTCTCGCGCAGTCCGAGGCTGTCAATCTTGCGGAGCACGCGACCTACTACCTCGTCCATGTACTCAACCATCGCGCCAAAGTGCTTCACGTTCGGCTTCAGGCGATCCCCTGTTGACCACTCGGCGCTGCGGGGTGTCGGCATGAAAGGCGCGTGAGTGAGAGCCATGGGATAGTAGACGAAGAAGGGCTTCGCGCGGTGCCTCTCCATGAAATTGCCGATGAACTCGGAGAAAACATCGTCGCCGTACCGGTCGCGCTCGTCCTTTCGGAGCTTTCCATTTTCAAGCCAGGTTGCGTCTCCATAACGCGAACCTTTTTCCTCCGTGTGTCCTGAGTGCCACAGGCAATATTCATCGAACCCGCTGTCTTTCGGAACCTTTCCCTTTCCGCGCCATTCAGGCTCGAAGTCGGGTGGATTGTAGCTGTAGAGCTGCCACTTTCCGGCGATGCAGGTGCGGTATCCCGCTTCGGTCATCCAATGGCCAATAGTTCGCTCCTTCGGATCCATCACGCCAAAGGCATGCCAATTGCGGAAGTTGTACTGTCCGGTCATCAGTTGCATCCGGGTCGGAGTACAGAGGGGTTGCGCATACGCGTGATTGAAGCGGACACCGCAGCGCGCCAGTTCGTCGAGATTCGGCGTCTTGTAGGATGTTCCGCCGTAACATCCCAGGCACTCGTACCCCATGTCGTCCGCCATGATCAGGACGATGTTCGGACGCGCCGCTTGTGCGGCCCGCGCTCGAAGGCCGAAGCCGCTCGAAAGGAGAAAGTTCCGCCGCGTGAGTGTGTTCATGGGACGAGGGCGATTGTATCACTACAGGCGCGGCGGCGGCGGCGGGCTGGGATAGAATGAAGCAATGACGGAAGAAGAGAGGCCCCTCGATACCTTCGAGGCCGGCATCGACCAGTTGGAGAAAGTCGTGAAGGAGCTCGAAACGGGCGATCTGCCGATCGCGCGTTCGCTCGAACTGTTCGAGAAGGGAATGGCGCTCAGCGACAATTGCCGCAAGCAACTGGAAGACGCGGAAACGCGCGTCGAACAGCTCATTCGCAAGGAAGGAAAGGTCCAGCCAGAGCCGTTCCGCATCGACCGCGCATGAGCGTCAAGGAGTACCTGGAGTCGCAGCGGGTAATCATCGACGCCACCCTCGACCGCCTGACGCCTCGCGAAGAGACGCCTCCATCAACGATTCATCGCGCCATGCGATACAGCCTGTTCGCGGGCGGGAAGCGCGTTCGGCCCATTCTCTGCATGGAGGCAGCGCGCGCGGTGAGCGATGCGCCCACCGGGATTGAGGAAGCGGCGTGCGCGCTCGAACTCATCCACACCTACTCCCTGATTCACGACGATCTGCCCGCGCTCGATAACGACGACTATCGCCGCGGCAAGCTCACCTGCCACAAAGTGTTCGGTGAAGCGATGGCAATTCTCGCTGGCGACGCGCTGCTGACGCTGGCGTTCGAGGTTCTGTCGGCATTGACGATGATCGACGGAGACCGGCGCGCGCGTCTGGTGAAGGAGCTCGCGAGGGCGTCGGGTACGTTGGGGGGAATGATCGGAGGCCAGGTTGAAGATCTGGAGGGGGAGGGCAAACCCGCGGAAGCGGCGCTGCTGAACACGATCCACACAGCGAAGACGGGAGCGCTGCTGCGAGGGAGTCTGCGTCTAGGCGCCATCTACGGAAGGGCCGAGATGCACCAACTCTCCGCGCTGTCGCGTTACGGCGAACACGTGGGGCTCGCGTTTCAGATCGTTGACGACGTGCTCGACGTGGAGCAAACTTCGGAGGCCCTCGGCAAGACCGCGGGTAAGGACGCGGAGCAGGAGAAGATCACGTTTCCCGCCGTATATGGCGTCGAGGAATCGAAGCGCATGGCGGAGAGCGAGCGTCAAAAGGCTCATGCCGCGGTGGAAATGTTCGGCGATCGCGCGAAGCGTCTACGCGAAATGGCGGACCTTATTGTGAACCGCAAGGCATGAAACAGCGTCTGGACGTCCTGCTCGTGACGCGAGGTCTTGCGGATTCCCGCGAGAAGGCACAGGCGCTGGTGCTCGCGGGCGAAGTGATGCTGGACGGACAAAAAGCGCGGAAGCCCGGTCATACGGTCGCGGAGGATTGCCGCCTCGAAGTCATGGCGCGGCCCGCGCACGTGAGCCGGGGCGGTCTCAAACTCGCTCACGCACTTCGCGAGTTTCAAATCAATGTGGCCGGAAGTATCTGCCTTGACGTAGGCGCGTCGACAGGCGGTTTCACCGATTGCCTGTTGCAGAACGGAGCGAGCAGAGTTCACGCAGTGGATGTGGGCGCGGGGCAACTGGATTGGAAGATCCGCACCGATCCGCGGGTTGCCGTTCACGACGGCATCAACGCCCGCTACCTTCGCCCGGAAGACGTTGGCGAACGGGTCGATCTGGCCGTGTGCGACGTGAGCTTCATCTCCGTCACAATGATCCTTCCGGCTGTCGTTCCCGTTTTGCGAGAGGGCGCTGAAATGGTTATACTCGTCAAACCGCAGTTCGAACTGGAACGGGGCGAGGTGGGGAAGGGCGGTATCGTGCGAGACGCGAAGTTGCATCGGAAGGCGTGCGGAAGAGTGGAACAGGCGGTGAAGGACCTTTCCTTTGAAACCCGCCTGATAGAAAGCCCGATTCTGGGCGCTGAAGGGAACCGGGAGTTTCTTCTCTATGCCCACCATTAGATCGGTCGGAATTTTCTCGAAGCCTTCGGTTCCCGCGGCGGCCGCGCTTGTCCCCGAGCTTGCCGCCTGGCTCTCGGCCAAGGGAATCGAGATCCGCTACGATCGCGAGACGGCGCAGTACCTGGGCCGCGCCGATGGCGTTTCCCGGCCGGACGTTCCAGATGGCTGCGACCTGATCATCGTGCTGGGCGGCGACGGTACGTTGCTCGCGGCCGCGCGGGCGATCGGCAACCGCAACACTCCCCTTTTTCCCGTGAACCTCGGCGGGCTTGGATTCCTGACCGCAATCACGGTGGACGAACTATTTCCCGAACTGGAACGCGCCTTCCTTGGCGAGCATCGCGTTGGGAAGCGCAAGTTTCTACATGCGGAGTTGCGACGCGGCGACAATTCCGTGGCGCACTACGAAGCGCTCAACGACGTGGTATTCGCGAAGGCGTCGCTTGCTCGCGTCATCGATCTTGAAGCCTGGGTGGATAAGATGCTCGTTTGCACCTACAAGGCCGATGGCCTCATTGTCGCGACTCCCACCGGTTCGACGGCGTACTCGCTTTCCGCGGGCGGGCCGATCGTCTTTCCGTCGGTCGCCGCGCTCTGCCTCACTCCCATCTGCCCGCATACGCTGACGAACCGCCCTGTGATCGTGCCGGACACGAGCGTGATCCGCGTGGTCTGCCGGGCGGACGACGAATCGGCGTTTCTAACCGTGGATGGACAGGTCGGCGAACCGCTGCGTAAAGACGATGTAGTCATTTGCCAGAGTTCCGACTACGCACTCAACCTTATCCGCCCGCCCCGCATGATGTTCTTCGATGTTCTGCGCGAGAAGCTCAAATGGGGCGAGCGGTGAGGCGGATCTCGCAGACCACGTGGATCTTCATCGGCATGGCGGCGGGCATCGCTCTAGGCGTCGCGGCGCCCGATGTCGCGCGCGCGATGGCGCCGGTGAGCAACGTCTTCCTGAGGCTAATCAAGTCGATCATCGCGCCGCTGCTGTTCGGAACGCTCGTTTACGGAATTGCGGGCGCCGGCAATGTAAGGCAGATGGGCCGGATCGGAATCAAGGCGATCCTCTATTTCGAGATTGTGACGACGGTCGCGCTGTTCCTAGGTCTGTTCGCCGTTAATCTGACCCGGCCGGGCGAAGGGATGAAACTCGAACGGACGGCCGCGGAGCCCGCGCTCGCTCAGGCACCGACAACCTTGGGCGGCGTGCTGGAACACGTGTTCCCGGTCAGCGTGATTGACGCGATGGCGCGCGGTGATGTGCTCCAGGTTGTTGTGTTTTCGTTTCTATTCGGCACCGCATGCGCGGCGATTGGTCCCAAGGCGCAGCCGGTTGTTGCGTTTGCGGAATCGCTTGCTGAAGTGATGTTCCGTTATACGAGGTATGTCATGTATCTTGCGCCTGTTGGAGTGGGCGCGGCGATGGCCGTTACGATCGGGTCGAAGGGACTGGGCGTGCTGTTCGGGCTTGGGAAACTGATCGCGACGATGTACGTTGCGCTCGCGATTTTCGTGGGCTTCGTGCTGGGCGCGGTGATTCTGATCGCCCGGATACCGCTGAAGCGCTTCTTCGCAGCGGCGCGAGAGCCATTTCTGATCGCATTCTCGACCGCTTCGAGCGAAGCAGCGTTGCCGCGCGCGCTTGAGAACATGGAGGCGTTCGGCGTTCCGAAGCATATCGTGGCGTTCGTGTTGCCGACCGGTTATAGCTTCAACCTTGACGGCACCACGCTGTACCTGTCGCTCGCGAGCGTGTTCGTCGCTCAAGCCGCAGGCGTCAACATGACCTTCGGCCAGCAACTGATCATGATGCTGACGCTGATGCTTACAAGCAAGGGCGTGGCGGGAGTGCCTAGGGCGGCCCTCGTGATCCTGGCTGGAACACTGGCCAGTTTTCAGTTGCCTATCGAAGGCGTCGCCGTACTGTTGGGAGTAGACGCGCTGATGGACATGGCCCGGACATCGGTGAACGTACTGGGCAACTGCCTCGCGGCCGCGGTAGTGGCGCGATGGGAAGGAGTCCGCTTCGATTGAGTTTACGCCGGTTTCGGGATTCCGAGCTTCTTGTACCACGGCGTCGCCGACGCGATTGCCGCATTCACGGCATTGATGTTTTTCACGCCTTCTCCAAGCAGCCAATCTTCGAGAGCCTTCGCGCCCTGCTTTGCGTAAACGGGGATTCCTTCTTTCCACGTTGCGCGCCCGCAGAGGACACCGGAGAAATCGGTCCCGGATTCGGCGGCCATGGCAAGAGATTCGGTGAATTGCTCGTTGCTCACGCCGGCGCTCAGATAGATGAACGGCTTTGACGCCACGGCGGCCGCAGCCTTGAAGTGCTCAAGCGCTTCCGCGCGTGAATAGGCTTTCTGGCCTTTGTAAACGCTCGACCCTTCCACGTACTGCGCGTTGATCGGAACTTCGACTTTCAGCACATCCACGCGATAGTAGTCTTTCGAGAATTCGGCCATGCTCTGTTTCACGATCTCGGGCTTGAGTTTCGCGAATTCCAGGCCTTTTTCATCCCCACCCGCTGGATCGTATCCAATGAACTCCAGAAAGAACGGGATACCGTAGGTTTCGCATTCGGCGCCGATGCGTTCAATGAACGCATGCTTGATATCGTTTACAGATGCGGGATCAAACGGACTATAGTAGATCAGAATCTTGACGGCGTCCGCGCCCCAGTCCTTGATGCGTTTCACGGAGACGTGCGGCAGCAGATCGGGTAAACGCCCCGGTTGCGTGTTGTCGTAGCCGCTAAGTTCGTAGGCAAGAAGCAGGCCAGCGTTCGCGCTACGCTCGTGCGTGGCTGGAATGCCCCATTCCGGATCGAGCAAAATCGCCGAGGCGTGCGGCGTGAGCACGCGCGTGACAGCGCATTTGAACTCGATCATCATCTCATCGGTTACCTCCTTGGCGGAGATGCCTTTAGCCGCCGCGATGGAGTTTTGAAGGCTGCCGCGCTGGTCCATGGCGGCCGCGGCGATGATGCCAGCGTTATTTGAGAGCTTGGTGAGGTGTGCGATTTTCGACTGGGATAAGGACATAGACTAGTTGAGCCGCGGCTCCAAGGCTAGACGGGATCGACGCGGAATCCGGCTAGGTGCGAAGGCGGCCTGGTAAATTGAAGTTTATCACATCAGGCCCAAATGGCCGATGGATCGATGGAGATTGGGAACGCGCGGGGACGGATCGGGCTTGTAGTAGCAGTGGACACGAGCGAGTACTCGCCCTCTTCGAGCCAATAGACTTCGATGGTGCGGTTGAAAGGATCGACGATCCAATATTCGCCGATGCCGGCGCGCGCGTAGTCGTCGATCTTTTCGGTGTGCTCGACGTTGCCGCGCTTTGTCGAGAGGATTTCGATCACGAGTTCGGGCGGGTTGCCAGCTTCCAAATAGCGATGCGGTTCGTCACGGAAAACAATCAAGTCGGGAACGCGTGTGCGCGCCTGATCGTGCGAACTGAGCGGCATTGGAATGAACACGTTAAGCGTTACCAGGACGTAGCCGCACTTGAGCGCTTCTAACTGGTTATCGAAGACTCGGGTGAGCCTATGACTGACTATTTGATGTTCGAGTGACGGCGGCGGCAATAGGATAGCCCTCCCATCAACGACTTCCCAGAAGCCTTCGTCGGGCAATCGGTCGAAGTCGGCGCGCGTCCGGACTATGAGTTGTTCAGGAGCGGCAATCAT
This sequence comes from Bryobacterales bacterium, assembly GCA_009697455.1. Taxonomy (GTDB): domain Bacteria; phylum Acidobacteriota; class Terriglobia; order Bryobacterales; family Bryobacteraceae; genus SYKU01. The sequence goes on along the minus strand of SHUI01000022.1, from coordinate 18,897 downwards.
GCTCATATGACAATTCTCATCATACACCCGCCGCTCCGCTTTCAGGCCCAGATGACCGATGGATCGATGGAGATCGGGAACGCGCGCGGGCGGATCGGATCTGTTGTCGCCGTGGAGACAAGCGAGTACTCGCCGTTTTCGAGCCAATACACCTCGACGGCGCGGTTGAACTGGCTATCGAAGACGCGGTTGAGTTTCTGGCAGATCTTCTGATGGTCGTATAACGGCGCAGGCAAGAAAGAGAGCGTTCCCATCTACTACTTCCCAGCCGCCTTCGCCGGGCAGGAGGTCAAAAAATCAGCGCGCGTTCGCACCGCGAGTTCCTCCGGTCCCGCTATCATGCTTTTCCCTGTGCCCTCACCGACGCCTGCAACGCCTTCAAACGCTTCATGACGTTGTTGCCACCGCGACCGAAGTAGTCGTGCAATTGCGCGTACTCCGCATAGAGTTTCTCGTAGATGGCGTGCGCCGCCGCATCGGGCCGGTACGAGTGTTCCTGAAGCGAAGCCATTCGCGACGCGGCCTCGGCGATGTTGCGAAACGCTCCAGCCGCAACCGCGCCGTGCATCGCCGCGCCCAGCCCCGAACCTTGCAACGAGCGCGGCAAGCGAATCTCGCGATTCGTCACATCCGCGAAAATCTGCATCACGAGCGGACTCTTCTGCGCCAGTCCGCCGCAGGCGACGAGCTCGCGAATCGGGACTCCTTCTTTCTCGAACGCCTTGATGACGGTGTAGGTGCCAAACGCCGTGGCCTCTACTAGCGAGCGGTAGATCTCCTCCGGGCGGGTCGCGAGCGTGGCGCCAACCAAAACGCCCGTGAGATCGGCATCGGTGAGCACGGATCGATTGCCGTTCCACCAGTCGAGGGCGAGCAGGCCAGATTCACCGGGCCTGAGCTGCATCGCTCCTTCAGTCAGCCACTCTGGAGATCGTTCGACGGTGCGGAAGAACCACGCGTAGATATCGCCGACGGCGGCCTGACCCGCTTCGTAGCCCCATAAACCCGGCACGATGCCATCTTCAATGACGCCAGCCACTCCCTCGACGAGCCGCCGTTCTTCAGCGAGAAGCATATGGCAGAGCGAAGTGCCCATGATCATGACCAGGCGCCCGGGATCTACGACGCCGCAAGCCGGTACCCCAGCGTGCGCGTCCACGTTCGCAGCCGCGACTGGCGTTCCTTCCAACAGTCCCGTCGCTTCCGCCATGGCCGCCGTGAGGCCGCCGGCCTTCGCACCAAGCGGCAGGAATGCGGTTGACAGCTTCTCATCAACGGCGTTTTCGAGTCGGGGATCGAGCGCGCGCAGGAATTCCCGGGAAGGAAATCCCACGCCTTTGATCCACATCGATTTGTACCCGGCGGCGCATTCGGAACGCCGCTCTTCACCGGTGAGCTGCCAGACAAGCCAATCGCCCGCTTCAAGAAACCGCTCGCACGCGGCGTAGATTTCAGGGGCTTCCTGCAAGGTCTGAAGCAGTTTGGGAAACAGCCATTCGGAGGAAACTTTTCCGCCGAAAACACGCAGCAGATCGGAGCCAGCCGCGAGCTCGTTGATCCGGTCCGCCTGCGGCTGCGCCGCGTGGTGTTTCCACAGTTTGACCCACGCATGCGGGTTGCCGGAGTAGCGCGGCAACGTGGAAAGGGGAGTGCCATCGCGCAAAGTGGGCAGCACGGTGCACGCAGTAAAGTCCACGCCAATGCCCACGATTTCGCTGGGGAGCACGCCCGATTCGCGCAACACCTTCGGTATGCCGTCGCGCAGCACATCGAGATAATCCATCGGGTCCTGGAGGGCCCAGTCGGGAAGCTGCCGGTCGATGACACCGCTGCGGTACGGAACGACGGTCCACGCGACCTCCGCGCCGCCATCGAGGTCGACCAGCATGACGCGGCCCGACTCAGTTCCAAAGTCGAGGCCGATGCTATAACGAGCGCTCACGATACCGCTCCTTTCGCCAGGAACGCGGGAAACGCGGGCGGGTCCTTCTGAAAGTAAACCCGGTAGCGGCGGACGAAGGCCGGCGGCGGGCTGATGCCGTCCGCCCCTTCGAGCAGTTTCGGCAGGATGCCGTTCACGAAAAACATGTCCACTTCACGCTTGTCCTTGGTCACCACTTTTCCGCGCGGCTCGCAGTGAAAGAAATCCTTGACGCGCGAATACGTGCGCTCCGAAACGTTGATGCGGCCCGGCCCGCCGCTCGATTCCATTCGCGACGCGTAGTTCACGGTCTCGCCCCAGATGTCAAACGCGAATTTGCGAATTCCGACGACGCCGGCGATCACCGGTCCGGTGTGAATGCCGAGGCGGATCTGCCATTCCGCAATGCCGCCGTTCACGGCCAGGTCCTTTACCGCCTGCGTCATCTCAAACGCCGCGAGCACGGAATCGACGGGATGCGAAGGACTGCGCACGGGAAGTCCTCCAGCTAACATGTAGCTGTCACCGATCGTCTTCAATTTTTCCAGCTTGTAGGATTCGACGATCCGGTCGAACGCGGTGAAATAGCGGTTTAATGCCTGAACCAACTCTTCGGCCGCGAGATTTTCGGTGGACAGAGTGAAGCCGACGAAATCCGTGAACAGGATGGTCACGTCCTCGAAGTAACGGGGCTCGACTGAACCTTTCTCGCGAAGCTCTTCCGCCACCTCCGCGGGCAGGATGTTGCGAAGCAGCGACTCGGCGACTTTGCGCTGCTTCTTCTCTTCGTCGCGCAATCGCTTTTTTTCGAGCGACGCGCCGATGCGGGCGCGCAGCAGCACGGGGTCGAACGGCTTCGGAAGATAATCTTCGGCGCCCATTTCGATGCAGCGAACCACGCTCCCGATGTCGTCAAGCGCCGTAATCATAATGACGGGAATATCCCGCAACGCCGTGTCGGCCTTGATGTGCTCCAGGGTCTGATAGCCGTCCATGACGGGCATCATGATGTCGAGCAGCACCAGATCGAAGCCGTCGACCGAACGAAGCAGGTCGAGCGCTTGCGCGCCGTTTTCGGCCTTGGCCACGGTATAGCCTTCGCGCTCCAGGCGGCGGCTGAGCAGGTCGCGATTGGCCTCAATGTCGTCGACCACCAGCAGACGCCCCTCACGCCGTTCCGCGTTTGTATTGCGGGGAACCGGAGTTGGAGAAGAGGCAGGCTCCACAAGCACAGGCCCCGGGAGGGCAGCTTCAAGGACGCCCTCGCAGAGAGCGAGCAGGCGTTCGGCCGCGTCGCGGATTTTGATGACGTCAGCCGTTTCGCCTTCCGCGCCCAGAGCACCGGTTCCATCAAGGATCGCCCTGACAGGGACTCCCAGTTGCTCATGGAGCGCGCTCAGTTCAGCGTCCGTCACCTGGTCGTGAACCGGAGTCAACGCCGCGTTGATTAGCGCCAGCGAATGTTTTCCAGCCTCGTGTATCTTGCGAAGTTCGCCGAGCATGCTGTCAGCGCCGCGCTCCCCGGCGTCTTCCATCATCATCTCGCTGTAGCCGAGGATGTGATTGATGGGCGTTCGAAGATTGTGGCGGAGTTCCTTCAGTTCATCGCCGCGCACGGTCACAGTGCGCCCGTGACCGGCTGGCAGGCTGCGATCTTCGCAAGGAGCCGGGTCAGCTCAAAGGGCTCTGTAATAGGTTGGATATGACTTCCCATGTTTTACTGAATGTTACCGCAACGTGTTTCCTTTTTGGGGTCCGTGGCGAGGGTCGATCCCTTTCCCAGTGCCACCGAGGCCACGTAAACTCCGGGTATCCCGAGCCGCGGAAACACGATGGCAGAATGTTCCGGCCTTCAGCGCTTGCGAAATACAAGGATGTGTTGGCGGGGGAGCGGGTCGAGATTCTTCTCAAAACGGAAACCCTCGGCTTCGAGCTCAGCCCGCACCTCCGTAACGGTCATCTTGTGCTCGAAGCGGATAGGAACGCTGGGATCTTCCTTCCGGTATTCAAGCAGCACCAGACGCCCGCTGGGCTTGAGGGAGTCGCGCATCCGCGCCAACATGCGCTGAGGCTGCGAAAATTCGTGGTAGACATCGACCAGCAGGATCAGATCGATTGCGCCGGCTGGGAGTTTCGGATCGTCTTCAACACCGAGAACCGTCTCGACGTTGTTCCAACCTCGCTCCGCGATATTCCTCTTCAGCCGTTCAAGCATGCGCGGCTGGATGTCGTTCGCGTACACCTTGCCTGACGGACCGACGCGCTCGGCGAGACGCCACGTAAAATATCCGACGCCGGCTCCGATATCGGCAACGGTCGCGCCCTTGGGGATTGCGAGCGCGTCGAGCGCTTTCTCGGGAGCCTCCTCGGCCTCGCGTTCGGGGCGCACCAGCCAATCGGCGCCGCCCATGCCCATGACGCCCGCGATCTCACGCCCCGTGACGGGGTGCTTCGATTGGGCGAGGGCGGGGTGGGGCGCGGGGAGAAGGCACAGGGCGAGGATGATCAGCACCCTTAGGGTTGCCGCGGCTAGCGGCCGCGCTTCGCGGGGCATGGCAGGCGAAAGCGCCTGCTCTATCGAGTCGCCAAGAGAAGACGTACCCTCCCGCTTCCGCATGCCTAAAACCACCGCGTCATGATTACCTTCTGCTCCGTGTAGAAGGCAATCGCGTCGTGGCCGTGCGCGTGCAAGTCACCGAAGAACGATTGCTTCCAGCCCGTGAACGGGAAGAACGCCATCGGAGCGGCCACTCCCATGTTCACTCCTACCATCCCGACTTCGATGCGCGTGGCATACTCCCGCGCCGTCTTGCCGTCGCCCGTATAGATCGACGTCGTGTTTCCAAAAGGGGAAGAGTTCACCAGCGAAATGGCCTCGTCCAGATCTTTGACGCGAACGATCGACAGCACCGGGCCGAAGATCTCTTCGCGGGCGATTGTCATCTCCGGCCGCACGTGATCGAAGATGGTCGGGCCGACGAAGAAGCCGTCCCCGCCCGCCGCGCTGTGGGTGCGTCCGTCGCACAGAGGCTCGGCCCCTTCGGCCACGCCCTTCTCGATGTATCCCACCACTTTCTTGCGATGCTCGGCGGTGACGAGCGGTCCCATTTCGGAGGAAGGTGCGAGTCCATCGCCGACGCGCAGGTTGCGCGTCTTCTCAAGGAGCAAGTTGAGCACGGGCGACGAGTCTCCCACGGCGACCAATACGCTGCCCGCAAGGCACCTCTCGCCAGCGGCTCCGAATGCCGAGCTCATGATCGCTTCCACGGCCTTTTCCGGATTCGCGTCGGGCATCACGACGAGATGATTCTTCGCTCCTCCCAACGCCTGCACGCGCTTGCCCTGCGCAGCGGAAGTTTCGTAGACGTACTTCGCCACGGGCGTGGAGCCGACGAACGAGATCGCGCGCACGAGCGGATGCCGGATGAGCGCGTCCACAGCCGTCTTATCGCCGTGAATCAGGTTGTACACGCCATCGGGAAGGCCGGCTTCCTGCAATAGCTCCGCGGTCCGAGTCGGCGTGAGCGGCACTTTTTCCGACGGCTTCAGAATGAAACTGTTGCCGCAGGCGATGGCAAACGGGAACATCCACATCGGAACCATTGCCGGGAAGTTGAAGGGCGAGATGCCGGCGCAGACGCCGAGCGGCTGGCGGATCGAATGGCAGTCGATGCCTTTCGAGACGTTTTCGAGCGACTGCCCCATCATGAGACTGGGCATTCCGCAGGCGACTTCCACCATCTGAACCGCGCGGCGGACCGATCCCTTGGCGTCGTCGAGCGTCTTCCCGTTTTCCGTCGCGAGGATGCGGGCGATCTGTTCCAGGTTCTTCTCGAGCAGATCCTTGTAGCGGTAGAGCACCTGGACGCGGTCCACGACAGGAACTTCACGCCACTTGAGAAACGCGTCGTGGGCAGCCACGGCAGCCCGATCGATTTCGGCGGCGCCGGCGTAGGGAACCCGCGCGATGACCTCGCCCGTGGCGGGGTTGGTGACCGGGTGGAGTTCCGTGCCGCCGTCCCGCCACTCGCCGTTCACGAAGAATTTGAGAGTCCGCACTTCAGTTTCAGTCGCCGTCATATTGTTTCTCCAACGGTATGATTCGAAGCGTTCCACATCAACGCCAGATAGGAGACGCCGGAAACGAAAAATCCCACAAACCAGGCGTAGTCGTAAAGGAAACGCAGCGCGGGGGCCGCGAGCCCTACGAGCGCCACGATGATGCCCACGGCAAGCGCCGCGATAGCCCGATAATTCACGCCGTCCGAATATTCGTAGATGCCTCCACGCCGGTACAGGTCATCTACATTCAACTCGCGTTTCCTCACCAGGAAGTAATCGAAGATCATCACGCCCGCGATGGGTCCGAGCAAACCCGAGTAGCCGACAAGCCAGCCGAAAATGTAGGCACTGTAATCGCCGAGCAGCTTCCATGGCATCAGCGCGACGCCGGCAACGCCGGTTATCAGGCCGCCTGTCCGGAACGAGATCAGGCGCGAATTCAGGTTCGAGAAATCGTTCGAGGGAGAGACTACGTTCGCGGCCACGTTCGTGTTGAGCGTCGCGATCAGCAGAGCGATCAGCGCGATGAACGCGACAACGGGCTGATTGAAGCGTCCGAGGAGGGCGACGGGGTCCCAAACCGCTTCGCCGAACAGGACCACCGACGCGGATGTGACCGCGACGCCGATGAACGCGTAGAGCGTCATGGCGGCGGGAAGCCCTAGCGCCTGACCGAGCATCTGCGCCTTCTGCGACTCCGCATAGCGGGTGAAATCCGGAATGTTGAGCGCGACCGTTGCCCAGAACCCGACCATTCCCGTGAGCGAGGGAATAAAGAATTTCATGAACTCGGCGGTGGTTTGAAACTTGCCCGGAGTGCTGAGCACCGGCCCGAAGCCGCCCGCCTTCGACGTGACCCACCAGAGCAGCAGCAGTCCGACTCCAATCATGAAAGGCGCCGCGATGCCTTCGAGAATCCGGATTGTCTCGATGCCTTTCCAGATGACGGCCATGTTGAGCGCCCAGAAGGCGAAGAAGCAGATCCAGACGCCTCCGCTGAAATCCTTCCACGCGGGCGAGAGGATCTGGATCATGGAATTGATCGCGCCGCCGCCGATCCAGGTCTGGATGCCGAACCATCCGCAAGCAACGAGCGCGCGCAGCAAGGCCGGGACGTTTGCGCCGCGCACTCCGAACGAAGCGCGGACGAACACGGGGAACGGGATGCCGTAGCGGGTTCCGGCGTGGGCATTAAGAAGCATGGGAACAAGCACTACTACGTTCCCGAGCAGGATGGTCATGATGGCTTGCCACCAACTCATGCCACCCGCGATCAGTCCGGACGCCAGCATGTAGGTGGGAATGCAAACGGACATGCCGACCCAGAGCGACGCGTAGTTGTACGTGCCCCATGTCCGGCGGTCGAACGGAACCGGCGCGAGGTCTTCGTTGTAGAGCGACCGGTCTGGGACGGAACTCATTTCCAGGCTCCGCCACGAGCCGTTCTACGAAGGTAAGCTCCGCGTCCAGCGCGTCCGTGGAAGCTGCCGTTTTCGACGATCGTTTCACCTCGTGAGATCACGATGCGGGCGTTGCCCTTCACGCGGAAGCCTTCAAACATGGAGTAATCGACGCGCATGTGGTGCGTTTGGGCGGATATCAGATGATCCGCGTTTGGGTCCCACACCACGATATCGGCGTCGCTGCCGATGGCGATCGCGCCCTTGCGCGGGTAGAGGCCGAAGATCTTCGCGGGGGTGGTGGACACGAGTTCCACGAAACGGTTCAGCCCGATGCGGCCTTCGTTCACGCCGTGATGATGGATGAGTTGCAGGCGGTTCTCGACGCCGGGTCCGCCGTTCGGGATCTTGGTGAAATTGTCTTTGCCGAGAGCTTTCTGATCGGCGAAACAGAAAGGGCAATGGTCGGTCGAAACCACTTGCAGATGATCGTGTTTCAGGCCCTCCCACAGCTTCGGCAGGTTATGCTTCTCGCGGAGCGGCGGCGTGAAGACGTATTTCGCGCCTTCGAAATTGGGCCGCGCGAGTTCTTCGACCGAGAGCAGCAGATACTGCGGACAGGTTTCGGCGAACACGGGCACGCCCCGGTCGCGCGCTTCGCGGACCTGATTGAGCGCGTCTTCGGACGACAAGTGCACAATGTACACGGGCGTGCCGGCCATCTCGGAAAGCGCGATCGCACGATGCACGGCTTCAGCTTCCGCGGTAGTGGGCCGCGTCATGGCGTGATATATGGGCGCAGTCTTGCCCTCGGCTAAGGCCTGCTGCACGATGACGTCGATCACGCCGCCGTTCTCGGCGTGCATGCAAATGAGCGCCCCGTTCTTCGCGGTGCGTTTCATGGCCTTGAAAATGGTCGCGTCGTCCACCATGAGCACGCCGGGATAGGCCATGAACAGCTTGAAGCTGGCGACGCCCTCATCGACCAGGGAGTCCATATCTTCGAGTCCGGCTTCGCCAAGATCGGTCACAATCATATGAAGACCGTAATCGATGGTGGCGCGGCCGTCGGCCTTTTTCCACCAGGTGTCGAGAGCGTCGCGCATCTTCGTACCCTTGGGCTGAATGGCGAAATCGACGAGGGTGGTTGTGCCCCCAAAGGCCGCTGCGCGCGTGCCGGTTTCGAAATTGTCGCTCGACGTTGTGCCGCCGAAGGGCATGTCGAGATGCGTGTGAACGTCGATGCCGCCGGGCATGAGCAGCATGCCTGTGGCGTCAATCACGCGGCCGGCTACCGCACCGGGGAAACTGTCCGCGATATCGGCTATCTTCTCGCCGTCAACCAGGATGTCGCCGCGGTACGTTCGTTCCGCCGTGACGATGGTTCCATTCGCGATAAGCGTCTTCACCGGACCTCCATTCTCTCCGCCCAGGTCTGCGATGGAAGGCCCGTTTCGACCTTGTCCATCGTAATCGAGCCTTCAACGGGACACACCAGCCAGCAGAGATTGCAGCCGACGCACTCGTGTTCGTCGACGTTCGGGATGCGCTTGGGGGGCGTGACGCCGTGATGGACGTCGCGCGAGGAGAGTGGGGTCATGGCGATCGTGGCCCGGCTGCGGTCCACGAGTTGCTCCGGATTCTCCACGCCATCGATGTGTATGCACTGATGCGCGCCGTCCCAGCAGGCGATGTAACAAAGGTCACAGCCGATGCAGAGATCGGAATGAATCCGCGCGACGAGTTTGTGATTGAGGTTCAGGTGTTTCCATTCGGTGACGCGCGGAAGGCTGAGCCCGCGGAAGTCATCGATGGCGGCGAAGCCTTTTTCGTCCATCCAATTGGATAGGCCGTCGATCATGTCTTCAACGATGCGGAATCCGTAATGCATGGCCGCGGTGCAGACCTGAACGCTCTGACAGCCCAGGAGCAGAAATTCGGCGGCGTCGCGCCATCCGGAAATGCCACCGATGCCGGAAACGGGGAGTCCGATTTGCGGGTCGGCCGTAAGCTCGCGCACCATGTGCAAGGCGATGGGTTTCACGGCGGGGCCGCAATATCCGCCATGAGAGGAGCGTCCCGCAACATCGGGGCGTGGCGTGAACGTGTCCAGATCGATGCCAGTGATCGAGTTGATGGTGTTGATCGCGGTGAGGGCGTCCGCTCCGCCCTTCCGCGCGGCGCGGCCGACGGCACGGATGTCGGAAATGTTCGGCGTGAGTTTCACCAGAACCGGAGTGCGCGCCACTTCCTTCACCCATTCGGTAATCATGGTGGCGTATTCGGGAACCTGCCCGACAGCGCTGCCCATGCCGCGCTCGCTCATGCCGTGAGGACAGCCGAAGTTGAGTTCGAGCCCGTCGGAACCCGCGTCCTCAGCCTGTTTGACGATCTCGTGCCACGTCTCGCGGCGCGACTCGACCATTAAGGATGCGATGACGGCGTGATTCGGGTAGCGCTTTTTGACCTCGGAGATTTCGCGGAAATTCACTTCGATGGGGCGGTCTGAAATGAGTTCGATATTACTCAAGCCCATCATGCGCTGACCGTTCCAATCGACGGAGGAGTATCGGGACGTGACGTTGACGATTGGCTCGCCGATGGTCTTCCAGACTGCGCCACCCCAGCCGGCGTCGAAGGCGCGCATCACCTGACTGCCGCAGTTGGCGGGAGGGCCGGAAGCAAGCCAGAAGGGATTGGGACAGCGGATGCGTCCGGCGAAGAGCGTGGTGAGGTCGGCCATGTCTGGACTCTCTGATGTTCGGCTCCTATTGTACAATTGCGCGCGGCGGGGCGAATCCGAGGCGGAGAGAATCCGCGCAACGCAGGTAAGAGAATGAACGAGAAACTCATTCGTGCGGCGGAACTCGCGGAGATGCGGGCCTGGGAGGACCTGTACAGGGCCGCGCCTGGCGGATTTCGTGCAACACACGCCCTGAAGGCGGAGCATGTAGGCGGAGCTTTGGTGCTCACTTCCGCCGGTTTGCCGCTCGCTCATTTCAATAGCGCCATCGGTCTCGGCACGCAGACGCCAGCGGGAGAAGAATCCGTCGAAGCGGTTCTCGCGTGCTTTGCCGCCGCCAGGGCGTCCAAGTTCTACGTACAAACCATTGCCGAGACGCAGTACGCTCTGGAACAGCAATTGCGGCGACGGGGCCTTCGCGTCGCCTCAGGCGAAGTAGAAGAAGTGACTTCTGCCACGTCCGCGGAGTGGGCGGGGTTCATCGATGCCGCCTACCGGCTGACGACATCGCCTTGGCTTCGAGCGCTCGTGGACCGTCCGAGATGGCACCACTACGTCTTGCGGGAGCAGGGTGTCATCGCCGCCTGCCGGAGCATGTTCGTTGACGAGTCCGACTGCGCCTGGTTCGGCATCGATGCGCCGGTGCCGGGAATCATGACCGGACGCTATGATTGCGACCTGCAACTCTGCGCAGCGATGGTCGAGGAAGGACTCGGGAGAGGCGTTTCACGTTTCGTCGCCGACATCGAGAGGCCCGCGGAGGATCGAACCGGACCGGCGTATGACGGTTTCCGCAGCGTGGGTTTTGAGGTGCCGTACTTACGGCACAACTTCATGCCGGGCGCGGCGTAGGCCGAGTTTCGCGACCACGCTCAATGCCCGGCACCCTTGCGTTCAATGTGTGCTGCGCGCAAAGATTGAATGTGAAACCAGTGAATCCCGGATTGAGGCTGGCGTGTCTGGCGCTGCCGTTTCTTATCAGCGTGACGGGTCAGCAGGGTCCCGTGTCCGATTCCGCGGACGCCTCCGAAAACGACCTCGATCGCGCCGTCAAGGCAACCGACGATGTTCTTTGGCGGCTGGAAATGGCCGAGGTGGCCGAAGTGCGCACCTTCCGCTATACCGGGCTGCCGTCCCGCAAGGGGAAGAATCCGATGATTCTTTACTCCTACAGCTTCATCCCGCGCAAAATGGACAGGACCCGGAAGCACCCGTTGATCGTTCTCATTCACGGCGGGGTCCACGGCAACCATATGACCGGGGGACCTGCCAATGGCGCGAACATCGTACGCGAGTTGATTGAGGAAGGCTACGCGGTCGTGGCGCCGGACTATCGGGGGAGCAGCGGCTACGGCGCGGCCTATCAGAAAGCGATCGACTACGGAGGCAAGGAGAACGACGATGTCCTTGGGGCGCGCAACTGGATGATTGAGCGCTATTCGTTCCTGGACGCCGGCCGTGTCGGCCTCGTGGGCTGGAGCCACGGCGGCATGATCGCACTGTTCAACATCTTCCAGCATCCGGACGCCTACGCCTGCGCATTCGCGGGTGAGCCGGTGAGCGATCTGATCGAACGGCGGAAGTATCTGAAATCCATGCCTCGGACCATCGCCGAAAGCGCCGGGGAGCCTGCCGCCGCGGATGAAGAAGAGTACCGCCGCCGGTCGCCGGTTACCTATGCGGCGAAGCTCACGAAACCGCTATTGATCCACGGCAATACGAACGACGAAACGGTACGAATCGTGGAAGTGCGTAAGCTGATCGATGCGCTTCGCGCCGCGGGCCGGACGTTCGAGTCCAAGATCTATGAAGATGCTCCAGGCGGGCATCACTTCAATCGCATCGATACGGAACTGGCGCGGGAATCGCGCCGCGAAATTTACACTTTTCTGAAGCGGCACCTGCGGCCCGATCCGGCAGCGGCCGCCGGCTCGAAGACGAGGTGAGGACCATGCAATTCATTCGAATATTGTTTCCGGCGGCGATGGCGTGCGCGTTGGCATCCGCGCAGACCAGCGGAACTATCGGCGGAACGATCACCGACGGTGGTGGGGGCGTGGTCCCCAACGCAAGGATCTCCGCGCACAACCTGACCACGGGTGAGCGGCGGGAGAGCACGTCAAATATCAGGGGGCAATACACGTTCGCTTTCCTGCCGCCAGGGGAGTATGAAATTGAAGCGGCCGGAGAGGGGTTTGCCCCCGCGAAACGCCGCGCCGCGCTCGCAGTAACGGAGCGCATCGCCGCCGACCTGGTATTGAAGCCGGCTTCTCTGACGCAGAGTGTCGATGTAGTTTCGGAGTCGCCGCTGCTTCAGACCGAATCAGCGGCGCTGGGCCGGGTCGTCGAAGGGAAGTCTCTCAAGGAACTCCCTCTCTCCAGCCGCAACTTCACGCAGTTGCTCGCACTGTCGCCCGGAGCATCAGGTCCCTTGAACGACGCGGGCGCGCTTGGCCGCGGCACGCAGAATATCTCGTCGGGCGGAGCGCGGCTCGGGTCGAACGCGGTCTATATCGATGGCGTCGACTCCGTAAATCTTCACAGCAACACGTCGAATGAAAACGCCTTCGCTTCAAACGGTCTGGTCGCGCCTTCGCCGGAAGCGATTCAGGAATTCAAGGTGCAGACCGGACTCTACGATGCGCAGTCCGGACGGAGCGGCGGGGCGAGCGTCGTTCTGGTGACGCGCTCGGGCTCTCCCCAATTCCACGGCACGCTGTTCGAGTTCTTCCGCAACAACGAACTGAACGCCAATAGCTTTTTCTTTAACAGCACGGGTCAGACACGGCCGGTGCTCAAGCAGAACCAATTCGGCGGCAACCTCGGCGGCCCGGTCATTAAAGACAAGACGTTCTTCTTTTTTTCCTATCAAGGTACGCGCCAGCGTAACGGCCTGTCAGGTTCCAGTTCCCTGAACCTCCCCCTGATCCCCACGGATCGAAGCCGCGCTTCGCTCGGCCGGGCCTTTGCGGGAGCGCGCGGAACCCGGGGCGGCCCAGCCGTCGCGGCCGATGGCTCGAACATCAATCCCGTGGCTGTGGCTCTGCTGAATCTGAAGTTGGCGAATTCAGAATTTGTGATTCCATCGCCGCGGCAGTTTACTCCCGGCGTGAACTACGCCGTGTCCATTCCCGCGCGTTACAGCGAAGACCAATACATCAGCAACGGCGACCATCAGGTGTCCAGTAAGAATCGCCTGGCTTTCAAGTCCGTGATATCCGCGCAGCCGGCCTTTCAGCCGCTTCCTGCCGCCACGATTCCCGGCTTCGGCACGACGCAGGACTTCAAGAGCCGGATTCTGAGCCTCACGGATACCCACATTTTCACGCCGAACTTGTTGAACGAAGCGCGGATGGGCTTCTCACGCCTCACCGGCGTGGTAGTCCCCGAAACGCAAATCCCGCTGGCCGCGGCCGGCATTCGCCGCTTTAATGCCGAGGACTTCCCGGATATTCCGCAGATCATCGTAACCGGGGCGTTCAACATGGGGTACAGCGTCAACGCCGACCAGGGTGTTAATCAGAACACGTTTCACTGGGTGGACACGCTTTCCTGGACGCACGGCCGGCACCAGATCCGCGGCGGCGTGGAAGCGCGCCGCTATCAGGACAACTACTATTCGAACAACCGGATGCGCGGTACCACGACTATCCAGAGCTTTGGGGACTTCCTTATCGGATTGCCAGGCACGCCGGCCGCGGAGGGCGGAAACGGTACGGGGTTCAGCAACATCAACAGCTCGAGCGTCGCGAGCGGCGTCGCATCCCGCGCCGACCGGGTCACCGATCTTGCGTTCTTCGCGCAGGACGATTGGAAGGTCACGTCGAAGCTTTCGCTCAACGCCGGTCTGCGGTGGGAATACCTGGGCTACGCTGTCGACAAGTTCGGAAGGAATGGCAGTTTCGACACGCGCCTGTACAGGGCGCCGCCCGCCGGTGGCGTCACGACCGCGGGCTTCGTACAGAGTTCCGCTTCTCTGAAACCGGTTCCCGGATTGCCAAAGGTAGCGCGTACGCTTCTGGACAACGAGCCGAGGCGGAATTTCGCGCCGCGTTTTGGCATCGCTTACAAGATCAGCGAGAAGCTGGCGTTCCGCGGCGGCTATGGCATTTACTACGACCGTATGTCGAACCAACTGGGATTGCTCGAGTCGCTGTCTTTGCCGGGCTATGTTCGCACGGACCTGCAGGGCTCCGCCAACATCGCGGCTTCGCTCCAGGATCCCTTCCCGAACCTTCCCAAACGAGCGGACTTTCCGGTGGTGCCGCTGCTATACGCGCCGCCTTACACCAATGACCGGCCAGCCATCGGCCTCAATGCCGTCGATCCCACGCTAAGGACGCCGTATCTCCAGCAGTGGGGAGCAAACTTTCAGTACCAGGCGACTCAATCCACGCTGGTCGAGCTGGGTTACGTTGGAACGAAGGGCTCGAATCTGGCGACGCAACGGCTCATCAATCAGCCGTTGCTCGCGAGCGCGGCGCAACCTGTCAATGGGCAGACTACGAATACGGCGGCAAACGCGCAGCTTCGCGTTCCATACGTCGGGTTCTCGCCCACCGGGCTGGTTTGGCTTGAAACTTCCACCGACTCCCGCTACAACTCCCTGCAAGCCAGCGTGACGCGCCGCCTCAGCAAAGGGCTTCGTCTGTTGACCTCTTACACGTGGTCGAAATCCCTGGACAACAATTCCGGCTCCGGCACGGGCGCAACATTCACGCAGACCGACGGTGACCAGTATCGCCTCAGCTTGAACCGGGGCCTTTCCGATTTCGATCGGTCCCAGCGCATGGTGGTGAACTTCAGCTACAACATTCCCAAGTGGGGGATGGGTCTGAACAAGACGGCATTCGGCCGGCGATTTTTCGACGCATGGCAGCTCGCCGGTATCGCCGTAGTGCAATCGGGAACGCCATTGAGCGTCCTCGATACGAGCGGCGCGGCGATCTACGGAACCGCAAACAGCCGAGCCAGCTACGCGCCCGGCGCTACGGTCGAGAGCGCCCGGCTAACAGGCCGTACGCAGGACCGCCTTAACCAGTTCTTCAACACGGCGGCCTTCATCCGTTCGGGGAACGAATTCGGCAACGCGGGCCGCAATATTCTGCGCGGACCGGCACAGCGCAATGTGGACCTGTCGTTAAACAAGCATATTCCGATCAGGGAAGGAATTGGGCTTGAGTGGCGGGCGGAGTTTTTCAATGTCTTCAACCTCGCGAACTTCGCCAATCCCGGCGGCAGCATCACTGCGTCGAGCTATGGAGTGATACGGAGCACGACGGGGAATCCGCGCGTCATTCAGATGGCCTTGAAATTGGTGTTTTGAGCGCAAGGCCGGTCTCAACTGCCAACAAGGCACGCGCGTTGTACACTGGTGTACTCGCATGAAGAGTCTTGTTTATCTGCTAATACCACTGACCGCATGGACCGCCGAGTGGTCGGGTTTTCGCGGTAATAACGGCTCGGGTATCGCCGACACCACAGGTTTGCCCGCGGAACTCTCGCTCAAAGCCGGCGTCGAATGGAAGACGGTTCTGCCCTCCGGAAAATCTTCGCCGGTCTTAACGGCGGACAGGATTTTCGTCACCGGCGCCGAGGGCAAGCAGTTGTTCACGCTAGCTCTGGACCGTAAAACCGGTAAAATCCTCTGGCGGCGAGCGGTCACTCCAGACCGTGGCGAACCGCACCACAAGCTGAACACTCCGGCCGTCGCTTCTCCGGTCACCGATGGCACAAACGTCTACGCATTCTTCGCGAATTTCGGGCTGGTCTCCTATGGGCCGGATGGTAACGAGCGTTGGCGAATGCCGCTTGGTCCGTTCACAAACCTTCATGGGATGGCCGCGTCACCGATTCTCTCGAACGGAAATCTGGTCATGGCGCTCGATCACGACATCGACTCGGTTCTGCTCGCGGTCGGGAAGGACTCGGGCAAAGCCGTCTGGAAAACCGCGCGGCCATCGGTGGTGCACGGGTTCGCGACGCCTGTCGTGTTTGGGAACCAGATCGTGCTGCCGGGTTCCTATCAGTTGATTGGATACGCCTCGGATACCGGGAAAGAAGTGTGGTCCGTAAGCGGGCTGACGTGGCAGGTGAAGCCGACTGCCGTCGTGGACCAGGACACGGTCTACGCCACGGGCTGGGCTCCCGGCGCTGACGCAGGTCAACGCCAGCCGCTTCCAGCCTTCGCCGACGCGCTTGCAGCCGCGGACAGCAACGGCGATAGGAAGCTCTCCAACGCCGAGCTGCCAAAAGAGTGGAAGCATGGCGGCAGTTGGGACTTCATCGATCTTGACCGGAACGGATTGCTCGACGAGCGCGAATGGGGTTTCTACAACGCGCGGAGGACAGCCGAGAACGTCACCCTTGCGGTGCGGCCAGGCAGGGCGACTGGCGATCTGACGGCAACGCACGTTCTTTGGAAGTACGACCGCTCGGTGCCCGTGGTTTCTTCGCCACTGCTCTACGACGGTGTTCTGTACACGATCAAGGACGGCGGCGTTCTGACGTCCCTCGACGCGAAGACCGGCGAGGTCTTGAAGCAGGCGCGCCTGCGGGACGCGGTTGACAGCTACTATTCGTCACCGGTCGTGGCGGATGGAAAGATGTACATTTTGAGTGAAAACGGTAAGGCGACGGTGGTGAAGCCCGGCCGGGAGTGGCAGCAGTTGAACACCACCGATCTCGAGGAGCCGTGTTACGCGACACCGGCGATCGCCGACGGACGCATCTACCTGCGCACGATGAACGCGCTTTACAGTCTGAAAGGCAATCCTACAGGCAATTCTCAAACGCAGTGAGACCGGGTCGCGCTGCGGTTTTCGCCGCGGCGCCGGCTGGACTCTCAGTAGCGGCGCAGGACGGCCGCATTGTCACAAGCGGGCGGAAATTCTTGAGAGAAAGCCATTTCCGCTGCACCAAAAAGGCGGGGAAGGAGGGAGTCTTCCATCGACTGCTCCGCCGAAACCTGGTAATCTCGAGAGCGGAGAACCGACCAAGTAGCCGCAGCTCAAATGATAGCGATTGCTGCAGTCAATACCCAGCGCCTTGAAGCGCAAGCACTAGAAGTCTTCCCGGATAACGAAAAGGCCGCCAGATGGATCAGGGAGCCGAACCCAGCTCTCGCGAACAAGCGCCCGATCGATATGGTAGAGACCGAAGAAGGCTATCAGACTGTTTGCGACGTATTGACCCGAATCGAGTCGGGTACCTACAGTTGAGCACCGGCCTGCCGGCTTTCGGCTGTGCAATAGGAGGTACAAACTCCCGCCGAATTGGCGCGCCCCCGCCACGAAGACTGACGGGAACGCCTCCCGAAATCAGCTGTAGATCGGGTCCATCTTCTCCCGAATGTATTTCATGCAGCGCTCGAAGCTGTTACGCGGGCTGACACGCGAGTAGTGGTGGTCGATGTTGATCCAGCCTTTGTATTTCACCTGCTTGAGAATCCGCATGATGCCCTGCAAGTCCACTTCCCCATCCCCATAGTCGCGATTGCCGAGCATGAAGGTTCCGTTGTGAGATCCGGGCTTTTCGACTTTGCCGTTGGGAAGCCGCATCTCATCCTTCTGATACTCGTACTTCGCGTCCACAAGGTCGAAGAAGATCAGCCGGTGCGCGTGCTTCTTGAACAGCCCGATGATGTCGCAGTTCGCCATGTACAGGTGCACCGTGTCCGGACACCAGTGAAATTTCTTCGGATCGGTCAGCTTTAGGAGAAGCTCGATCTCGTCCTGCGTCTCGATAAGCTGCCCCTGCGAGTGATTGTGCATCCCGGTGCGAATCCCGTATTCGGCACATACGTCGCCAAGGTGATTGTAGAATTCGCAGGCAATGCGGATGTGCTCGCGCTCAAGCACTTTGTTCACGCGCCGCGGAGAGAACGTCACCATCTCGGTGGCCCCGAAGCGTTTGAGGAACTCGCAGGCCGCGCGCGCGGACTTTTCCACCTCGGCATGTTTCGACGGATCGTCGGCGGCGCCGCTAAACGACAGCGTGGCGATACGCAGGTTCCGCTTCGACAGCTCCTTCTCAAGCTGCGCCAGATCCATCCCGATGCGATTCAGAACTCCCGGCCACCCCGTGAACCGGAACCCGTCGAACCCGGTATCCCGGATCACGTCGAGCATCTCCGTGTAGGGCAGCGTCCCGGTGTCCTGCCACATCGTGGAAGTCCACAGAAAGCTGCTCATACACCATTTGATATTGGGGCGGCCGGCCCCGTACAAAGCCTCCGCGTGCTGCCGCAAGGGACCCAGGTATGCGGCCATCGCCGCCAGTGCTTCTCGTCGCTTCATGAGTAAATTGGCTCCAGTTTTTCGCGAATGTATTTCATACAGCGTCCGAAATTGTGGCGGGCGCTGACCCTGATGTGGTGATGATCCACGCAAATCCAGCCGCGGTAATTGCGGCGCTTCAGGATCCGGTGCAAGGCGGGGAAGTCGACCTCCCCATCACCCAGGTCCTGGTTGGTGAGACGGAACGTCGCGCCGTGATCTTCTTTCTTCACGACCTCGCCGCTCAGCAGTTTCAGTTCCTCCGATGCCGCGGTATAGCGGCCATCGATGTAATCCATGAACATGAGCCGGTCCGCGTATTTTTCAAATAGCTGCACGATATTGGCGCCGCCGATGTATAGGTGAACGGTGTCGGGCGACCAGTGGAAGCGCTTCGGATCGGTCTGGCGGAGCATCGATTCCACTTCGTCCTGCGTTTCGATCAGTTGTCCTTGTGAGTGGTTGTGCAGTCCAGCCCGGATGCCGTACTCGCCG
>SHUI01000310.1 GCA_009697455.1 Bryobacterales bacterium | reverse complement strand
TGGATGATTGGAAACAGCCCGAAATCGGACATAAACCCGGCTATCGAAGCCGGACTCAAAGCCGTCTACGTACCTCATCCGCGTACATGGACTCTGGAACGTCAGGACCTACGGCCAACTGACGGACGATTGCTCGTAATCGAGCGATTTAGCGAGCTGCGGGAGCATTTTTGATCCCCCTTCCGAACACCCGGCCACTGCGGCCGTTCTTCGTCACGGCCATGACGGGCTGGGTGGCGCTCGCGGCGGCCGGTGCCGTCTACGCTCGCCAAAAAGGCGTGGAGCCTGCGCTCGCCGCGCCAATCATCGCGGCGTTCCTGGTCGAATACCTCTTCTACCTGGTTCCAGGCTTCGAACCCGCACGAAGTTGGATCGAGACGCGACTCACCAAACCGCGGTTCTCTTTCGCGCTTTGGGCGAGTGCGCTCGCGCCGTATCTGATTTACAGCACCCTGACCGCGGCTTTCGACTGGCGGTCGATCCTGATGCTGGCGGCGCTCACAGGCGCAATGTCTTTCTGGTATACCCTCCTGCGCCCACACCCGGCGGCCGACGCCGCGATCCTTGTTCTGATTGCAACCGCGCTGCTGAGCAAGTTCTTCACGTTCGTGTATGAAACGCCGATCCCGCCCGTCCGCATCGACATTCTCGGGAAGCTGATGCTTCTCCGCGTCGCGGCTATGGCGATGCTGTCGCTGCGAAAGGTATCACGCGCGGGTTACGGGTTCGTTCCGAATTGGTTCGAAATCCGTATTGGAGTGACGTTCTTTCTCTACTTCATTCCCGTTGGATTTCCACTCGCCCTGGCTATCGGGCTGATCCGTTTCAACCTCGCTCGGAACTGGTTTTTCGTGGCGGTTGGGACGTTCTTCGGCATTCTCTGGGTGGTGGCGCTCCTCGAGGAGTTCCTCTTCCGGGCGTTGCTGCAACAGTGGATCAAGGCGTGGAGTGGGAGCCGTTCATTCGGTCTCATCGCAACTTCAGTTGTTTTCGGACTCTGCCATCTAACTTACCAAGCCTTCCCGAACTGGAAGTTCGCGGCCGTGGCAGCGGTGGCGGGGCTATTCTACGGAGCGGCCTACGAGCGTGCCGGAGGAATCCGCGCCGCCATGGTGACGCACGCTCTTGTGGTGGCCGTGTGGCGAACCTTGTTCGCCTGATGCGCGGCGGCTGGATGCTCCAGACAGGTGGTTGGTGGTCGGGAAGCGTTGCTCCCCACCCGGCGAAGGGCCTTACCCGAATTCGTAACAGTTACCGTTTTCTTCGACTCGGAATGTTCACGGGGATAGCTGTTCGATCCGCGGCGGAGCACGTCTTGAACTCCTGCATGTTATAAAAGAATTAGCCTCGCGATGAGCCACAAATTCCGCCACGCCATCTGCAACGAAGTTTTTCAGAACTGGCCTTTCGCCGACGCCTGTAAGGCGATCCGCAAAGCCGGTTATACCGGCATCGAAATCGCCCCCTTCACGCTTGCCGAAGACCCTGCCACGCTAACGGCTGCGGAGCGCAAGGTGGCCCGCTCGGCCATCGAGGCCGAAGGCCTTACCTTCGTCGGACTTCACTGGATCATGGTAAGTCCAAAAGGCCTGCACGTCACGACACCCGATACCGCGTTGCGCGAAAAGTCCTGGCTGCATATCCGGAACCTGATCGACCTCTGCGCGGACCTCGGCCCGGACGGCATTATGGTGTTCGGCTCTCCTAAACAGCGCGGCTCCACCGGGGGACTCACGCCGGCCGAGGCCACAAAGCACTACGTTGACGGGCTGGTTTCGGTCGCCCCTCACGCCCAGGATCGCGGCGTCACGATCCTGATTGAAGCGCTTCCCGTGCAGGATAGCGATGTCGTCACCAGTCTGGATGAGGCGGCGATGCTCGTGAAGCAGATCGGGATGCCGTCAATTCGCACCATGTTCGACGTGCACAACGCCGTGAACGAAACAGTTCCTCACGCGGCGCTCATCGAGCGGCATCGCAACGTTATCCAGCACATCCACGTTAACGAGATGGACGGACGCCATCCGGGGACCGCTAATTACGACTTCAAGCCCGTACTCGCGGCGCTCCAGCGGCAGGGGTATATGGGATGGGTTTCACTCGAAGCGTTCGACTTCACACCGGGCGCGGAAACGATCGCCAATGATTCGCTGCGTCATCTCGAAGCGCAAATCGAAGAACTCAACAGATGAACAAGTATGTGGTGACAGGCGGCGCCGGGTTCATCGGCTCCGCCATCGTGCGCGCCCTGCTGCGGGATGGCGCTTCCAGAGTAACGGTAATTGACAACTTGCGTAGCGGCAAAGAAGCGAACCTGGAAGATGTTCGATCCTCCGTGGACCTTCACCGCGTGGATATTCGCGACTATGACGCCCTGCGGGTGGCGATGGAAGGGGCGGAGATCGTTTTCCACGAAGCCGCAATCCCCTCCGTTCCTCTTTCCATAGACGATCCTGTGCCCTCGCATGAGGTCAACATCAATGGAACGTTTCAGGTGATGCGCGCCGCGGCCGCGGTGAAGATCCGCCGCCTGGTTTACGCCGCTTCTTCCTCGGCCTATGGCGACACCGAAGTACAGCCGAAGGTCGAAACCATGCAGCCCGCGCCGAAGTCTCCTTACGCACTTCAGAAACTGACCGGCGAGTATTACGCGAGCGTGTATGCGTCGTGTTTCGGTGTCGATACCGTGAGCCTGCGCTACTTCAACGTGTACGGGCCTCGCCAGGACCCGCGCAGCCCCTATTCGGGGGTTCTGTCATTGTTCATTAAGTGCATTCTCGCGCGCAAGGCGCCGACGATTTTCGGAGATGGCGAACAGTCGCGTGACTTTACTTACGTGGAGGACGTTGCGCAACTGAACCTGAAAGCCGCCCGGGCTTCCGGCGTCTCGGGCAGGATGTACAACGGCGGCAATGGCGGGCGGATCACTTTGAACCAGGCCTGGACCCTGCTGCAAGAGTTCGAAGGCGTCTCGATTCCGCCGCTCTTCGGTCCGTCCCGCGCCGGTGACGTGCGCGACTCGCAGGCCTGCACGAAGGCGGCTGTCCGGGATCTGGGACACGATCCGAAGTATTCTTTCGACGAAGGCCTGCGCCTGACACTCGAGTGGTATCGTGCCAGCGTCGGGTAGAAAGGGCCTCCTGGCCGCCCTGATTTGCTAAACTCAGTGGCCATGGCAAGCCGCGCGACACTCCGATTCACCGCGTTCGCTTCATTCACGGCCTTGGCGCTTGCGCAGCCCTCCCCACAGGGGCTGCTGAAAATCGACGACATGCATCGCCTTCCCGACGTCCGCGACGCTCAAATCTCTCCCGAAGGGAAGTGGGTGGCGTACACGGTCGGCACCGTCGACACGGCCGCCGACAAGAGCGACACTGACATCTGGATGACGAGCTGGGACGGCGCGCAGCACCTGCGCATCACCACCAGCACGGAAAATGAGAGTGCGCCCCGCTTCAGCCCGGATGGCCGCTACCTTTCATTCCTTTCGAGCCGCCCCGGGAAATCCAAAGGAAACCAGGTCTGGCTGCTCGACCGCAGTGGCGGCGAAGCACAGCAATTGACCGGCGTAAAGGGCCGCCTGAGTTCCTACGAGTGGTCGCCCGATTCCAGAAAACTGCTCCTCGTCATGGCCGACCGCGATCCAAACGACCCTGCCGATTCCGATGGCGATCGTCCGGCTCCGGCCACGCCGGGCACGCCGGCCAAAGCGCCCAAACCAATCGTAATCGACCGGTACAAGTTCAAGCAGGACGTTCAAGGCTATTTGACGCAGGCAGGCGCGCGGCTTTACCTCTTTGATGTCGCGGCGAAAACCACCGTTCCGCTGACCGATGCCAGCCTCGAAGCGGCCTCCCCCTCGTGGTCGCCGGACGGCCGCTACGTCGCATTCCTGGCCCGGTCTGGGGAAGACGCCGAACGCTACAACACGTTGAACGTTTTCGTTGTCGAGGCCTGTTCCGGCGCAACCCCCCGGCAGGTCACTAATTACGACGGCGTCAAGTCTTCGGCGTCTCGCGGCGGACGGCCCGAGTGGAGTCCGGACGGCGCGAAGCTGGTCTTTCTGCAGACCACCGGCGCGAAGCAGGCCGCTTACAATATGAATCGCCTCGCGGTCGTACCCGTCGCGGGCGGCGAACCGCGGATTCTCGCCGGAAAGCTCGATCGTGGCGTTTCCGCGCCGCGCTTTTCGCGCGACGGCTCCTCGATCCTCTTCCTGGTTGCGGACGACCGCTCGGAGTACCCGGCACGCGTTCCCGTGGCTGACGGCGGAGTCACGCGTCTGATCCGCGGGCCGCTGGTGATATCGGCATTCGATCAGGGCCGGGACGGCCGACTCGCCGTACTCGCCGCGAACGACACAAAACCGCCCGAGATTCACGCGCTCGAAAACAGCGAACTCCGCGCGCTGACGCACCACAACGACGCTACCTTGGCGGAGTTCAGGCTCGGCACAACGGAAGAATTTACGTGCCTCTCGAAGGACGGCACGGAGGTTCACGGGTTGATGGTGAAGCCGCCCGGATACACGCCCGGCAAGAAGTATCCCGCGTTGCTGCGCATCCACGGCGGTCCGAACGGGCAGGACCAGCATGCGTTCAACTTCGAACGCCAGCTTTTTGCGGCTCATGGATACGTTGTGGTGGCGGTCAACTATCGCGGCAGCTCAGGACGGGGCGAACGTTATCAGGTCGCGATCTCAGCGGACTGGGGAAACAAGGAAGTGATCGATCTGCAAGCGGCGATGGATCACGTGGTCGCGATCGGGCTAGCCGATCCGAACAGGCTTGGCATTGGCGGATGGAGTTACGGCGGAATCCTTACGGACGCCATGATCGCGAAAGACCAGCGCTTCAAGGCTGCGACCAGCGGCGCGGGGACCGCCTTCCCGCTGGCGCTCTACGGAGTGGATCAGTACATCATGCAGTACGACGTGGAGATTGGGCCGCCGTGGAAGGTGGGTCTCGATCCCTGGAATCGGATCTCGTACGCGTTTCTGCACGCCGATCAAATCAAGACGCCGACGCTGTTCCTGGGCGGCGAGAAGGATTTCAACGTCCCGCTCGTGGGCGGCGAGCAGATGTACCAGGCGCTCCGCAGCCTGGGCGTACCGACGCAACTCGTGGTTTATCCCGGACAGTTCCACGGCATCACGCGGCCGAGTTATCAGAAGGACCGCATGGAGCGCTATCTGGCGTGGTACGCGAAGTACCTGAAGGCAGGAAATGTCCCTTAAAGCCCCCTCGCCAAAACATTCCCCAAAGGCATAGGCGTTAAAATAAGGGAAGCTGCGAAAATTGGTGAACTCCTCGGTTAAGTGAGTCACTGGTCAGCCCGCGTTTACGAGAGGAGTTGCGTAGGCGGTCAAGATTTGTTTCGCTCTGGATTACCAGC
>SHUI01000309.1 GCA_009697455.1 Bryobacterales bacterium | reverse complement strand
CACAACATGGACAGCCTGACTAACTTTTGCATCGATGTCTCGCCGATGCTTCATCGTAGGAGAATGCGGCGAGCACTGTCAACCGGAAGGACGGTTGTATGCCGTCGGATGGCTCGATGCAGCGGACGCGGGAGCCGCGCCTCTCGCTGCGGCCGTGCGCCCGCCGATTCAACTGGCAAGTCGATTTATACCCTTATACGGCGGCAGGGGTTTCCGATGTGCTTCGCATCGCCACGGGCACGAAGTCCCGAGCGCCGTGGCCGGTGTACACCTGCCGCGGCCGCGCGATCTTCTGTACGGGATCGCTGAGCATCTCCTGCCACTGCGCGAGCGAACCCACCGTGCGCGGAATTGCGAACAACACGGTAAAGATCTCGGGTTTGAAGCCCATATCCTGGTAGATAATCCCCGAGCAAAAATCAACGTTTGGGTAGAGTCTCCGTTTGATGAAGTAACAGCGCGATCTCGAGTTTCGCATTCCTGCCGGTGACCTCGAAGACCTGGTCTGCCGCCCACTTGATGATCCGGGCGCGAGGATCGTAATCTTTGTAGATCCGATGTCCAAATCCCATCAGCTTGAACTGGCCGGATTTGACTTTCTCGATGTAGGCCAAGACCTTATCCTTTGAGCTGATTTCGTCGAGCATCTTTTGGGACTTCTTCGTTGGCACCGCCATGCAACGGCCCGGAGAGCGCGGCAGCCGCGGCGGCCGTGGCGAGAAACAGATCGGCGTGGGAGCTGCCCACGGAGCGCATGACGTTGGCGCTGCAGTTCTGCTCGTGGTCGACATGCAGGATGAACAGGATGTCGAGAGCCCGGGACAGAACCGCATTGGCCGCGTACTTCGCTTCGCCCATTTTCCAGAGCATATTCATGAAGTTCGCGCTGTAGCTCAACTCGTTGTCCGGGTAAACGTAGGGGTATCCGAGGTTGTGACGGTAGGTATAAGCCGCGATCGTGGGCATCTTTCCGATCAGGCGCATTATCTGTAGTTGACGCACGTCCGGATCGTGTACATTTCTAGAATCCAGAAATACCGTGGAAAGAGCTGCGACCGCGCTGGTCAGCATCTCCGGCAGGAGGCGGTGTTCATGAACGCTGGATCGTACGTCATGAGCCCGAAATCGCCGGTGCCGTCCTTCATTTGTCGCAGATCCATGGCCCGCATGGCCCCATCAGAAATGGGGATCTCATAGGTGGCGTGGGTGCGCTGGTCGAGAATACTCAAAGCTTCTTTCGGCATAATCTTCTTCCTCCAGAGGTGTGCTTAAGCAAACGCCGGACCGGATTGCGCGCACGGCACTGGATCCGTGGCGCGCCTGACCGGCCGAAGATTCGCGAGAGAACCTCCCTTTGTACAGTCCAGCGCGCTGCAACGAGGGCGGACTACAAGACCGTTACGAAGCAAGCGCAGGTCCATTTCCTTGCTTCGAAAACCAGTTCAATTGAATTTCGGCGGGGTCGCGTTCTCGCCCCACGCCCGCGGCGACCGGGCCAAGAGAAAACGACCGGGGCGCTGAAGGTTCGCTACTTCTCCGGCAGCAAGCCACGCAACAGCACCTCATACCGCGCCGTGACAGCATCCCACGAATAGTGCGTCCTCACCCGCTCCATGGCCTTCTCCCGAAGCGCCTCCCGAGCGGCATCGGTCATCGCGATCGCGCGCTCGATCGCGGATGTCAGATCGTCCGTAAATGGAATTCCCGCGTCCGCAACCACCTCTTCGTTCTCAGCCGTGCGGAAATAAAGCACGAGCGCGCCCCGTCCCATGGCCTCGATCAGAGCCGGATGGGTGCCGCCTACTTCCGTCGCGTGGATATAGGCGAAACAGTGCGATCCGAGCTCGCGGTAGCCGACGCCGTAAATTGCGCCGGGCATGACGATGCGCGGGTCGGCCGTGTCGCGAACGCGCCGAATGTACTCCTGCGCGTAAGGCGCGTCACCGATAAGCGCAAAGCGCATGTCCGTCTTTGCCGCTTCGAAAGCCTGCCGCACTTCAAGCGCGCGGTTCTCGGGTTCCAGGCGGCTCACGTAGAGGAAGTAGCGGCCGGCCTCCAGCCCCAACTGGCCAAGGACCGCGCTCGATCGAAGCCTGCCGGTCTCCGCGCCGTACGGAATGAAGACAGTCGCCTTCCCGTAACGTTCGAGGTAGTAGGCCGCAATCGCGGCGGCGTCAGTCACGACTGAATTTGGAAATTTGGTCGAGAGCCACTCCGACAGCAGGTACCATGCGCGCGCGACGCGATTCCACTTCTTCCGCTTGCGCTCAAGACCATCCACGTTTATGGCAACCGGGATGCCGGCGAGTCGCGGGAGGATTGTGAACACGGCGTTCGCACCGTTGCAATAGAGCGCGGCGTCCTGCCGATGAAGCAGCAAGTGCAGAGTCGAAAAAAATGTGTGCGCGATCGTGTCGAAATATTTGTGGCGAATCGTAGGGAGATACTGAAGGCGGACGCCTTGATGAACTGTGATGCCGTGCCGTTCCCGGCCGTAGACGGTCACGGAATGGCCGAGACGGGCGAGACGGGTGGAAAGTTCCTCGGCGAAGGTTTCAAAGCCGCCGTAGTTTGCCGGGATCCCCCGTGTGCCGAGGATCGCAATGCGCATCCGCCCGCCGGCTAGCCGCGTACGCCCGATTTCAGGCTGCGAACCTCCGCCTCGATCTTCGGCGCGGGTTTGCTGACCGGTTGGTAGTTGAACCAGCTCGCCATGTAGGCGTCATCCACGCGCTGACGGGCCTGGATGGCGCGACGCTTCGCCATCACCCTTCTCCAGTTTTTCATCAGGAACCAAAAAGCTTTCAGCGAGCTGTGCTCGCGGAACAGGACGCAACTAACGACCACGGCGTCGCGCGCGGTGATGGAGAAGAAATTCCGGCGGTAGAGCGAACCGGAGATGTTCTTCATGCGCATGAGGAAACGGTTTTTCACCGAGTGCATGTTGATCTCCGGAGGCAAAGCTCTGCGGTTCCCCGGCAGAACGTTGCGCACGTGATAGCCGCGCGCGTAGGGCTGATAGATGCAACGCCAGCCGAGCAACTGAGCGCGCCAGGCGACATCCGCGTCCTCCCGGTAGACGAAGAAATCGGAATCGAAAAATTCACCCTCGACCGCGACGTCGTCGATCATCTCGCGGCGATAAAGGGCGGCGGCCGCCGTCGCGCCAAAGACATATTCCTGGCGCAGGTAGTGCCCGTTATCGACTTCCTGGCTGCCGCGATCGAGGTGCCGCAGCATAGGAGTGAAAT
Source organism: Bryobacterales bacterium (assembly GCA_009697455.1). Lineage (GTDB taxonomy): Bacteria > Acidobacteriota > Terriglobia > Bryobacterales > Bryobacteraceae > SYKU01. The sequence continues at coordinate 2,144 of SHUI01000309.1, read as the reverse complement.
AGATGCCTGTGGAGTCGACAAGAGGCTTGTTGGGAATTTCGAACGTCGCGGTCATCGCGAGCAGCTTGCCGCAGACCGTGCCCACGCGCGGATCGATCTGACCGGCGTCCACAAGGGACTGGATGAAATTCGGAAGCAGGAGTACGTCGGGATTGAGCGTCATGACCCATTCGCCGCTCGAAAGCCCTATGGCCTGATTCTGAGCCGCGGCGAACCCCAGGTTCCCGGCGTTGTAAACCACCTGGCACCGGTCTTCGAACCGCTCGAGAATATCCACCGTGCCATCGGTGGAGTTGTTGTCGATGACAATGATCTCCTTGAGCGGGTACTTCTGCGCAAGGACCGATTCAATACAACGTTTGATGAAGCGCCCGCTGTTGTAGGTGACTATGGTTACAGATACGAAGTCGCGTTCAGCCATTAAATTGAACCTGGTCTAGCACCAGCTTGATATTACCCGTATTCCGGGGAGCAAACTCCACTTCAACTTTACACCCATGATTCTTATAAGAAAGACGAAACTTCGACACCTGTGCCCGGACCCCGAAACAGGCATCGGCCCGCGAGCCGCACTACTTTTCCTAACGCGCACGATTCTTGAAAACGACCTCTGACGAACAACACCCCTGTCATCCGCAGAAGGCATCCGAACATCACCGCTACGAAAACCCATCGCTGGGCCCAAGGTCGAAAATGCTTGACCGTATACCTAAGAAGACTAGCATACCAATAAACTTGCCGCAGATCAGGCCGAAGCCGCTGGACGGAGCTGCCACCAGAGTGCCGCGCCACAACGTCGGGAGAATACCAAACGTCCGCGCCCGAGTCCTTGAGGCGGCGGCAGAAATCCACGTCTTCAAACCAAACCGGACAAAAAGTTTCATCGAAACCGCCCAGCCGTTCCCAGACGCTCCTTCGGACCATAAGCAAGGCGCCCGCCGGTTGCTCGACACGCGCGAGCCGCCCGTAGTCAAAGTCCATGCACCTATAGTGCCAATTCACGGGGTTTCCCGGCCAAAGGCGATTGAGGAGCAGCGCTTCGAAGGCGAACGCGACCGGAGTGGGCAAACGGCGAATGGAAAAGCCGGTCTGCGCGACGCCATCTTCCCCGGTCAACCTGCCCGCGGCCGCGGCTGCGTTCGCTTGCCCGCAAAGGCGTCGCAACGGTTCAATTGATGTCTGGAGGACCGCGTCGGGATTCAGTAAAAGCACGTATTCACAGTCGATGGCGCGAAATCCCTGGTTTACGGCCGCGGCGAATCCGAGGTTGCTTCGGTTTGATATCAGCCGCACCGGATAGCGCGCGGCGACCTCGCGCGTGGCGTCGGCGGAAGCGTTATCCACGACGACGACTTCAGCGCCGGTAGCGACGGCGGCGTCCAGGCAGGGCCCCAGGTCCCTGGCGGAATTGTAGGTAATGACGACGATGCCGATGCCGGTTGCCTGTGTCAATCGGACGCGCCCCCCGTTAGAAAAAAATACAGCCGCCAGTACGGATCGAAACCGGTTTCACGCTGGATGCGGAGAATTTCGGCTTCACCCTGGATCAACACACGGGAAAAGGCCGGCGCATTGTCAGGTTCGGCGCGGCGAATGCGGTTCATCCTCCGCAGGCCTTCGAGGACTCCGCGCAGCCATGCGATTCCGCTTCCATGACGAATTGCGACCAGACCCCACAACGCCTGCGCCACAAGAATCGGCCAAGCCAGCCGCATGGCGAGAGGTGGAGGATAGTGTTTCGCGATCAGCACAATCTGGTTGCGGGCGAGGGCGCGGACGACCTCCCTGTTCCACCGTCCGAGTGTCGCGCTTCCCACATGCCACGCCACTGCGCGCGGTACATACACACCCGCGCAGCCGCTTTGGGCGCAGCGAAGCCCGAAGTCGACGTCTTCGAGGTAAGAAATGAAGCCTTCGTCAAGGGGACCTATCCGGCGAAACAACTCGGCGCGAAAGAGCGATGCCGTGAATGATGCCATGGCCGCGGGGCGTAGAGAGTCAAAAGCGGGACCATCGGGACGGCCGTGTCCGGCGCGCCATGCAGCGCCGCCGCGGCAATAGAGATCGTAGGTTCCATCGATGCGGCGGCGGTCTCCGGCGTCAAGCAGCTTTCCGCAGGCAAACCACGCGTTTGGATCTTCAAG
>SHUI01000308.1 GCA_009697455.1 Bryobacterales bacterium | reverse complement strand
TGGTCGTCCGAATCAAGGAACGAACGCCGGTTGCCTTCATTGATTTGGGCGGCGGCCGCGCGCGCATGGCTCTGATCGACGCCCACGGAGTGATTCTCGAAGCGCCCGAACGGGGACGGTTTTCCTTCCCGGTATTGCGCGGCGTCGAAGAGGCGCAAAGCGAACGCCAGCGCGTCGAACGCGTTCGCGCCATGATGCGGCTCCTGAAGGAACTTGGGGGCGCAGCGAAAGATATTTCAGAGGTGGATGCCACGACGGCGGATTCGCTGACCGTGACGTGGCAGGGTGCGGGCCGCGTAGTCCACCTGACTATGGGGGACCGCAACTTCCGCTCCCGCTTCGAGACTTTTGTGAACATGTATCCGGAGATCCGCAAGCGTTCGGAATCGCTATCCGCGTTCGACCTGCGGCTCGACGACCGCATCACCGCCAAGGAGTAAAGACACAGGAAACGATCATGCCGGAAAACCTTCAACTTGCAGTGGGACTCGACGCGGGAAGCTCCCGCACGCGCTGTGTCATCGGCGTCGTGGAAGACAACTGCCTCCGCCTGATTGGCTTCGGCGAGGCCGCGTCGGAAGGCTGGGCCAAGTCGCGTATCGCCGACCAGACGGCGGTGGCGAATTCGATGAGGCGGGCGCTCGAAGAAGCGGAGCGGATGGCGGGCGTGTCGATCGAATCCTGCGTTCTCGGCGTGGGCGGCGTAACGGTGCGCGGCTCGAACGCCCGAAGCGAAATCGAAATCGGCCGCCCGCGCGAGATCGATCACCGCGACGTTTCGCGTGTCGTTGACCGCGCGTCTCGCGTCCAGCTTCAGGAAGACCGCATGCTTCTCCAGGCTTTGCTCCAGGACTTTGTGGTGGACGATCATCCTGGCCACCGCGATCCCCGCAAAATGGTGGCATCGCGCGTCGAGGCGAATGTCCATCTCATCACGGTCTCCGAACGCGAGCACGACCGATTGGTAGCTGCCGTCAATCAGGCGCACGTAGCCGTTGAGGACACAGTGTTCGAAGCATTCGCGGCGGCGCATTCCGTAGTTTTGCCGGATGAACGGAAAGAAGGTGTAGCGGTAGTGGATATCGGCGCGCATTCGACCGACCTTGTGGTGTATTACGGCGATGCGGTACAGATCGCCGCAAGCCTGCCGATCTGCGGTGACCACTTGACCCGCGACGTGGCGCGCGGCTTGCGCCTTAGTTTCGACGACGCCGCCTGCCTCAAGGAAGAGTACGGCTGCGCGACCGTCGGACGCACGCCAGATAACAGCTTCATAGAAGTGCCGGCGCCGCCTTCCGAAGGCCGCGAACCTCGCGAGGTCCAGCGCAAAATGCTCAACCAGATTATTGAAGCGCGCGCCGACGAGTTGTTCCGTCACGTCCTGCGAGAGTTGCTGCGCGTGGGAATGGAGCAGGCGCTCATGGGAGGAGTGGTCCTCACGGGCGGCACGGCGCGGCTTCACGAAGTCTGCGACGCGGCCGAACGCGTGTTGCAGTGCCAGGCGCGCAAGGGCCTTACGGCCGGAATCGAAGACTGGCCGGAAGAAATGTCGGAACCGGCCTGGAGCACGGCCGCAGGGCTTGCGATGTACTCGGGCAGGTTGAAAATGCGGGAAGAAATGGAGACCCGGGCAGCCGGGTTGCTGGGACGGATATTCGGATAGACGCTCTAAACGAAACGGCAAGAGGAGAGATCCAAATGGAACTGATGGTTTCAGATTCGCTGAAGTACGAACTCGAAGAAGAAGCGTCTCGCGGCGCGCGGATCAAGGTGATCGGTGTCGGCGGCGGCGGATCGAACGCTGTCACGCGCATGCTCGACGAAGGTCTGGTTGGTGTTGAGTTTCATATCATTAACACGGACGCGCAGGCGCTTGCGTCCTCGCGGGTGCCGAACAAGCTGCAAATCGGGAAACGCATCACGGCAGGGCTTGGCGTCGGGGCCGATCCCGCGCTCGGGAAACAGGCCGCGCTTGAGGACACCGACGCGATCCTCGAGATGCTGCATGGCGCAGACATGGTCTTCGTTGCGGCTGGGCTCGGCGGCGGAACCGGAACCGGAGCCGCGCCCGTGGTGGCGGCCCTCGCGAAGCAGATCGACGCGCTCACGATCGCCGTCGTCACAAAGCCGTTCAGCTTCGAGGGCCCGCGCCGCATGCGCGCGGCGAATCAGGGCCTCGCGGAACTGGCGGCGACTGTCGATACCGTGATCGCAATTCCGAACGATCGACTCCTCGCACTGGTGCCTCGCGGCGCGAGTCTCCTCGAATCGTTCAAAGTAGCCGACGATATCTTGCGCCAGTCCGTCCAGGGAATGAGCGATATCATGTCGACTCCCGGCATCATCAATCGCGATTTCTCCGATATCAAGGCGGCCATGCAGGGCATGGGCTACGCGATGATGGGCACGGCGATCGGGCGCGGCGAGAACGCCGCCACGGATGCCGCGCGCCAGGCCATCGAATGCCCGCTCTTTGAAGACTCACGCATTGCGGGCTCTCGTGGGGTCCTGATCAACATTACGGGATCGAGCCAGTTGGGCCTGCACGAAGTAAACGAAGCCTGCGCGATCATCCGGCAGGCCGCCGATTGCGACGAAGTGCAGATCAACTTCGGCGTAAGTCTCGACGAATCGATGGGGGACGCAGTCAAGGTTACGGTGATCGCGACTGGATTCCAACCGGGAGACTCGCCCGCCGTCATGCGCCGCGCTCCGGTCTCCGAGTGGGAAGCCATCCCTGTTGAGCAGCCGGTCTACGAGGAGGCCGCCGCCGCACCGCAACCGGAGATCATCACGTCGGCGTTTGATTCGGACGATCTGGATACGCCGGCCTACCTGCGACAGGGCAAGATGCTGAATTGAGTGGCGCTCGCCGCGACACGCTTCACTCCGCAACACCGTACGGCAACGGGATCAACAGTCTTAAGACGTTGAGGATGATGCTGGGAACGCAGTGCAAACCTTTTCCTCCGTGCGGTTTCCCCGCGTTGCGCTGTCAGGCTGCCGAGATCGAAGGGCGCTGCCCGCGAAATCCAGCAGAGAATCGCCGATTGGCTGGAGCGCGGGTTGAGCTTCGGTTTGGGGTTTGATTTCTTACTGACGCGCTCCGCTTCGAGGAAATACAAGAAGCCCAGACGGCATTTGCGCAGGGCGGCTCATCGGATCGCTCGCATTCTTGCAGGTGATCCGAAGCTGTGGGCGCACGGGCAGATGGGAGAACGGTGCCGTTCCGTGGCGGGAGCCGTATGAGCGGATCACGCGAGCGAGCCAAGATTCATTGTGCGCTGTGGGCGTCGCGGTGGGCGATCTTCTTGCCGGCGCCGGGGCGGTGTGAGCGCGCTGGTCAGTCCGGATGCTCGGTCCTGTCGGTGACTCCCCTACCCTGCGGGTGCATCTCCGTGGTCAAGGCGTTCATCCGGCCGATACCTTAGCTGCCTTAGGCCTTCTCACAAGAACAAGAGAGCTAGGAGCGCCATGAGGCCTGCTCCGCCAACGTGGAAAAGCCAGAACCAAAACTCCGGGTGAAAGCCGGTGTTGTAGATCCCCATCCTTTCGTCCCACCCGGAATTCCTTACGTGAAAGGTCACGCCGGATGCGAAGACAAGGCTCCATGCCGCCAAGAACCAACCCATCCCGCGCACGGTCCGGTATCTCTGGCTCGCGGTTACACACGGCCACGAATGCCGCTACGCAAATGAGCATGTGACCCGGAGCCCAATTAGATGGCAGACCGGCCACCGCCAGAGTGCATCCGGTCAAAAACGAAACCATTGCGATTCCTAAGGAACGGACTCTTTGCTCTGGCATTTCAAGTTTGTGATCGACAAACGCGGTCTTGGATAATTGTCTGGCTGCCGCGCTGCAACCCAGGCGAGCCCAAGCCCGCGCCCCGCCGCGGAATATTCTGGCAACGCTTCACGCCGCCCGGACCATTGCTCACATGGATTTGCCGGGGTTCCGGTTGCATGAGCTCAAGGGCGCGTTGAGCGGCTTCTGGGCCGTCACAGTACGCGCCAACTGGCGGGTGATTTTCCGCTTTGACGGCGACGCGCAGGGCGTTGATTATCTCGATTGCCACTGAGGGGAACCAGACCATGACCATGAAAAACCCGCCTCACCCCGGCCTTGTCGTGTTGCAGGAATGCATCGAGCCGTCAGGCTTGAACATCACGCAATCAGCCGAAGCCCTTGGAGTGACGCGCAATACGCTTTCGGAGCTTGTAAACGGGAAGCGCTGCATATCTCCCGAAAATGGCCGTGAGGCTATCTAAAGTTTTCGGCGGCAACGCCGAAAGCTGGCTGGTGCAACAGGCGCAGTACGATCTTGCCCACGTTCGCGCCGACCGGATGAAGCTGAAAAGGCTGGAACTAGTTTAACAATTTGGCGTCTTGGCTATCAGAAAGTTCAGACAGTTTTGAAGGCCGACGCCGAATGCGTTCGGCGGATCCGGGTCTCGCGGAACTGGCGGCGACGGTCGATACTGTAATCGCGATTCCGAACGATCGCCTTCTCGCCCTGGCGCCTCGCGGCGCAAGTCTGCTCGAATCGTTCAAAGTGGCCGACGACATTCTGCGCCAGTCCGTCCAGGGTATGAGCGATATCATGTTACGCCCGGCATCATCAATCACGATTTCTCCGAGATCGCGGCGACACGGAGTCCTGATCAACATTACTGGATCGAGCCAGTTGGGTCTGCACGAAGTGAACGAAGCCTGCGCCACTATCCGGCAGGCCGCCGACTGCGACGAAGTGCAGATCAACTTCGGCGTCAGCCTCGACGAATCGATGGGTGATGCGGTCACGGTCACGGTCATCGCAACCGGATTCCAGCCCGGGGACTCGCCCCCCGTCGTGCGCCGCGCCGCGGTCTCGGAGTGGGAGTCCGTGCCGGTCGAGCAGCCGGTGTACGAGGAGACCACCGCCGCACCGCAACCCGAGGTCATCACGTCGGCGTTTGATTCAGACGATCTGGATACGCCGGCGTATCTGCGGCAAGGCAAGATGCTGAACTGAGTAGGACGGGCATCCTTGCCTGTCAAGAGCCTCGTCGGAGGGTGTCGGAACAAGCCGCCTCGGCAAGGCGGAATAAGGTGCCCCGGGATGTGCGGACTGGTGCGACTGTGCGACTTCTACGACTGGCACATCTTGACATAATGTGCTAAATACGGTACTCGTTAGGTATGGCTACTCGCACGACCGTCAACATCTCGATTACCCCGGAGCTCGACGCATTTCTCCAAAGCCGGGTGGAGTCTGGCCGCTACCAGACTACCAGCGAGGTGGTCAGAGAAGCCCTTCGGCTCTTTCAGCGCCAGGAGAAGGCGAGAGACGAGGCCTTTCAGCAACTCAAGGCAAAGCTCGAACGAGGGGCCGGCCAGGCCGGGCGTGGTGAACTGCTTGACGG
>SHUI01000307.1 GCA_009697455.1 Bryobacterales bacterium | reverse complement strand
GGAGGTGGGATGCCACGGCTCACGCCGCTAGGCGCTCAAGTGGGCAGCACGTGCATAACTCAGGTGTTATAGAAGCTCGTATTGGCGTTGATGCCGGGCGTCAGCGCGACCAACTGAAGAACGTTGCGGCCGTTCAGCGGCAGGTTTTCGCTCGTGAGCGAGTTCACCACTTCACCGAGCGTCGAACTGGCCGTTTCGAGCAGCGGAGACTCGCCGGACACCTGCACGGTCTCCGTCACCGCACCCAATTCCAGGACGACGTTCAATTCGGCAATCTGCGCCACTTGAAGGATCAGACCCTCGCGGGCGAATTGCTTGAAGCCCTGCGCCTCGACGCGCAGGCGGTAGTTCCCGGGCGGAATCTGCGGCAAATTGTATGCGCCGGATTCGTTGGTCCGCGTAACCCAGGGGCGATTCTGATCGACGTTGGTGAGCGTCAGCGCCGCGTTTGGAACCGTTGCGCCTGAAGAGTCTTCGACGACGCCCCGGACGGAGGCGAATTGGGTCTGGCTGTGTAACGGCGAGAGAAGCGCTGAAAAGCACAACAGCACGGGGGCCGCCGCGTGGCGGAACTTTGGAAAGGACGGCACGAGTTCACCTCGCCCAAATGATACTATGATCGCGGTCCCGAATCACAACCCAGCTTGCGGAAATGCTCCATCTTGCTCCTTGCACTGAATTCGCACGCCGACTTCGCCTGCAGTTCCACCAGTCTCATCCCTGTTGTGGAGGGCTGCGGCGTCCCGCGACATTTCATGAAAAACGTGGCATTTTCATCGACGCCGTAGACGTGTTCGGGTTTGCGGCGGGGCAAGAGGGGGCGTCAAATTCGCCTTTGATTCGCCTCTTTCCGCGAGGCAACGGCAAAAGCACGGGGCATGGACACTCGAGGAGGCAGGTTCAGACCCTCGGTCTTGGAGAAATCCAGCCCGAGCCGACGCGCAGGCCGGGACCCGGAGAAATCGTCCCCGGTACGGTATGCCTCAGTCTGCGCTTTACGCCAGAGACCCCGGCACAAGACCACGAGGTCTGAACCTGCAGATGGTTTCACGCGCCAACCGAGACGCCATCTGGTTGCGGCCTTCAACGCAAGCACCAGGGAAGTCTACCACCGGACCAACGAGCGCAGACGAACAGGAGCGGGAGATCGATCCGGTTACCGCCACGGTTCACGCCGCAATCGACAATACACGCGTGTCCACGGAAAAGCAGATTCCGGTTTGGCTCGCGGGCTCCAGGCCACGGAGTTCCGACGAAGTGCACGAAGTACCCGGTATTGAGATTTATTGATCCGCTACCTGATATCATCTCCCTGCAACGTTTCCTGCGAGGTCAACACATGCTACTTCGATCCGCGCTGCTTGTAACGGCACTTACTCTCGGCGCCTGCGCACCCTCCGAAAGGCCCAGGGAGGCAGCCGTGCCTACCCCGGCGACTCTCGCGGCGCAGGCCGCGGTCGTGATCGCCTCCGATCCTGCATGGGGTAACACCGAAGGCCCGGCTTTCGATTCCAAGGGCACGCTGTTCTTCTGCGCCCGCGGGAAGTTCAAAGGCATCGTGGCATGGACGGCAAAGGAAGGCGCGCGAAGGCACGTCGAGATCGATGCGATCAACGGCCCCGGCGGCCTCTGGATCGACGATCAGGACCAGATTTTTGTCACCGGACCGGGCGAGCGAAAAGTCTGGAAGGTGACGCCCGAGAAGAAGATCTCGGTGCTTGCCAAGGGCTTCGAGGCCGATCCCAAAAAAGCTAAGGGGCCGAACGACCTGGTGGTTGCGCCGAACAAAAGCGTTTACTTTACAGACCCGAATGGATTTTACGGCGAAGCGCCCGCAGGCACGGTATATCGCCTCACTCCGGAAGGGAATGTCAGCGTCTTCGACAACACCATCGTCGGGCCAAACGGAATCACGATCAGCCAGGATGGCAAGACGCTGATCATCGCCGGAAATGTGGCGAAATCGACATCCAAGATCACGAAGATCCTGCTCCAGGAGGATGGTTCCGCGGGAGCGAGATCGGAGCTTGCGACGATCGAAAACTGCGTGGCCGACGGCATGGATGTCGACAGTGCGGGACGGGTCTGGCTGGCATGTTACTCGTTCGGAACTGCGTACCGAATCGGTCCGGACGGACGAATCGAAGAGACACTTACGACCGCCCAGAAGGCGCTGACGAACTGCTTCTTCGGCCGAGGCGCGGACCGGATGAACCTTTACCTCACCAGTTCCGATATGGAGCGGGTGACGGGATATGTGTACAAAGCGAAAGTAGCGACGCCGGGCTTTCGCTGAGTTGGCGTTCGGTCGCAAGAGATCCGAGTTAGTAATTAGTCCGAATTGGTCTGATTATCATATTGACATGGTGGCGGGTTCTTGCTAACATCCTCACAACGTTCGCGTCAGGTGCAGAGGAGAATCCTTGTGAATGCTTCTAGCCATCTCAGACTTTGCGCGGCACTCCTGATTGTTACCGGAGGAGCCACATTCGCACAAACAGAATCCCGGTTGACAGGAACGATCTCGGACACGAGCGGCTCCGTTGTCGTAGGGGCGGAAGTTACCGCTTTGAACACAGCGACAGGCGTTGTCACGCGAGCGCTTTCAAATGACACCGGCACCTATGTGCTGCCATCCCTGCCACCCGGACCATACAAGGTCGCATGCCAACTGGCGGGCTTCAAGCGGGCAGAGCAGGGAGGTATCGTCCTGGACACCGGTTTCGTGCGGACGCTCGATTTCAGGCTGGATCTGGGCGACGTCACCGAAACCGTGCAGGTAGCGGCGACCGCGCCGCTGCTGGAGGCGGAGAGTGCCACGGTGGGCCAACTGGTCGAGCGCAGCACGGTGTTGAACATGCCGCTCGCCAGCCGGCGCACGGCATCGCTCGTGAGATTGGTGGGTGGAGTCGCATTCGTGGATGAGGGCGGCGGCGCCGAGCAGCTTCCGTTCTTTACGATGGGCGGCGGACGCGCACGGAATCAGAACTGGCAGCTCGACGGCGCCAACATCCAGAACAACGCCATCGGCAACGCGCAGGTGATGTTCAACCCTCCATCGGAAACCATCGAGGAATTCAAGGTAGAGCTCAGCAACTACTCGGCCGAGCTCGGACGCAGCGGCGGCGGCTTCATCCAGCTCACCACGCGTGCCGGCACCAATCAGTTCCATGGTGCGGCTTATGAATTCCTGCGGAACGACAAGTTCGACGCGCGCACTTTCTTCGCGCCCCGAAAAGCCCCGCTGCGCTACAACATTTTCGGGACGACCCTGGGCGGTCCGGTGATTCGCAATAAGACGTTCTTCTTCTTCAACTACGAGGGCGCGCGCTATCGCATCGGCCAGACGCTTTCAAGCGACGAAGTGCCGCACGCGGCCGAACGAGAGGGCAACTTCTCGGCGCGCACCGATCTTACCGTGCTCGATCCCACCACGCGTCAGCCCTTCGCGGGCAACATCATTCCCGCGGCGCGCATCGATCCGGTGTCGCGCGAGCTGGTGAAGTACTATCCGCTGCCCAACGTGGCGTCGAACGACATCCGCCGCGCCCCGCGCGACAACTTCGCGCTCAACGGCATCGATCCCACCAATATCGACTGGTACACGACGCGCATCGATCACAACCTCAACGAGAAAAACCGGCTCTTCGGCCGCCTCATCGTCGGCCGCAGCATTCACACCAACGTCACCGTCTACCCGGAAGCCATCGCCGATCCACGGGGCGAATTCCAGGACCCACGCACCTTGAGCGTGGCCGTGAGCTGGCATCGCACCATCAAGCCGAACCTGTTCAACGAAGCGCGCTTCAGTGTAGTACGCGCGCCGCAGACCCAGAGCTCGCTTGGCAATGGCTCCGGGGTGAATGGCAAGCTGAATCTTCGAGGAGTGAATCCGGACCAGTTTCCGCGCGTGCGCATTGACGGGCTTTCCGGCCTGGGCGGAAGCGGCCAGCACTATCGCAGCATCCAACGCGACACGGCGGAAGTTTCCGACCACCTCACCTGGATCCGCGGCTCGCACCATGTCAAGGCTGGCTTCAACCTGCGGTATTCGCGCTTCCTGAACGAGTCCGACACATCCTCGGGGGGCTTCTTCAACTTCACCGCACGCGCGACCAATGAGGGATTTGCCACCTTCCTGCTGGGCAGCGTCACGAACGCACAATTCCTGGATGGCGTTCCCGTTATCGGACGCACCGATTATTGGGCCGGCTTCCTTTCCGACGACTGGAAAGTCACGCCCCGGCTGACACTGAACCTCGGCCTGCGCTGGGACGTAGACTCCCCGCTGTGGCGGAAGGATAACCTGCTCGGGAGCGTCGACCTGACCGCGGTGAACCCGGTATCCGGGACGCGAGGCGCCACCGTGTTCTCGCCTTTCCAGGATACCGGGAAGTACGGGCACCAGTTTGATAAAAACAACTTCGGACCCCGGTTCGGCTTTGCGTGGAGACCGGTGAACGACATGGTGGTGCGGGGTGGTTATGGCGTGTTCTACAACGGACCGTACCTCAACGTCGCCAACGTGATGACTTTCGCCTTTAACCAGCAGGCGGATTTCACCTCGCCCGACGGCGGCTTTACGCCGGCATTTCCGCTGCGCGGCGGAATCCCGGCCTTGCCCGCGGCTCAACAGCTTGGCCCCGGCTTTGGGGCGGTCCCCGTGGGCACAGCCCCCCGGTTGAATCCCGATTTCATGCAGCGGAACCACGTGAATGGCTACCACCACCAGTGGAACCTCTCCATTCAGAAACAGTTGATGCGGAACCTGCTGGTGGAGGCGGGCTACATGGGGAACGCCGGCCACAAGCTTGCCGGCAGCAGCGTCAACATCAACATGATTCCGCTCGTGAACGGGCGCGGACCCGCGGCACAGGATCAGCGGCTGCGGCCCTTTCCCCAGTACGGCAACGTCACACAAGTCGGACTGCCATGGGGGAACTCAATCTACCATTCCATGAATCTTCGGGCCGAGAAGCGATATTCGGGCGGGCTGAATTTCCTGGCCAATTACACCTGGGCGAAATTTATCGACAATGTAGACGCCACGAGCGAACTCGGGCGCGAAGCTCCCTACACGCATGTCGAACTCCGCCGTCTTGACCGTTCGCTCGCGGGTAGCGACATGCGGCACCGCTTCATCGGCAGCGCGGTGTACGAACTGCCCTGGGGGAAAGGACGCCGCCGCCCGCTGCCGAATGCAGTGCTGGACCAGATTGCAGGCGGCTGGTCCGTCGCCACCATCGGTGAGATTCGCACCGGGGCTGTGTTCGGCGTCACCGAGCTCACCAACCGCACGAACACGTTCTCGGTCAGCCAGCGGCCGAACCTGTTACGGAATCCCTCCCTAAGTGGCGACCGCCCGCGCGAGCAACAAGTGGCCCAGTGGTTCGATATCTCGGCCTTCGAGCAGCCGGCAGTTGGC
>SHUI01000306.1 GCA_009697455.1 Bryobacterales bacterium | reverse complement strand
CCTTTTTGGGAGGTCGGCAATCTGGTGGCATCGTAGAGCCATGTCAAAGGCACCAGGGGAATATGGATTCTCGCTGGCCATAGAATACTTCCGTGAGGAGGATGGCCGCTGGTTCGACCTTCCGGCCGTTCCAGGCGTTGCCTCCACGGCGCGCCAGGAAACCGGCGAGGGTCGCCGTGAGGGCAATGGCGCTGCGTCGGATCGCCGCCACCTGGAACATGGCGAGGCGCTTCCCGGCCCGATGAACGTGGCCTTCAGTGCCGTCTGACAAAACCCATCCCGAACTAGCTTTGCAGCCTTTTTTTGCGCTACATTGGTCGTTCGGAAGACTATGCACAAACTGAGAACAGCGGTATTCGGAACGGGATTCATGGGTCGGGTCCACACGGAGGGTATTCGCCGCCTCGGCAACGTGGAAGTCGCCATGATCGCGGCTTCAAGTGAGGCGAAAGCTCGCGCCTTTGCGGACGAGTTGGGCGTCGACGGCTCGACCGGCGACTACCACACGGCTCTCGCCGATCCTTCGATTGACGCCGTACACATCTGTACTCCGAACGTACTGCATTTTCCGATGGCGAAGGCAGCGCTTCTCGCGGGCAAACATGTTCTTTGCGAGAAGCCCCTTGCGATGTCGCTCGAGGAAGGAACCGAGATGGCGCGGATCGCGACGGAGCGCAATCTGGCGAACTGCACTTTCCACAACCTGCGCTACTACCCGATGGTTCAGCACATCCGCCGCATGCGGGAGGCGGGTGAACTCGGTGAAATATACGCGGTGCAGGGCACCTATTCGCAGGACTGGCTGCTTTATGACACCGATTGGAACTGGCGGATCGATTCGAGCGCAAACGGAAGGTCGCGCTGTTTCGCCGACATCGGTACGCACTGGTGCGACATTATCGAGCACACCACGGGCCTGCGCATTACCTCACTCTGTGCCGATTTGCAGACATTCCACAAAACGCGCAAGCGGCCCAAGGGATCGATCGAAACGTTTTCCGGAAAGCTTCTGACGCCTGAGGATTACGACGAAGTGCCTATCGACACCGAGGATTTCGGCGCGTTCCTGTTACGCCTGGGCGATAAGGCGAGAGGATCCTTCACGGTGAGCCAGATTTCGGCTGGCCGCAAGAACCGGCTCGCTATCGAAATCTACGGGACGAAGGGTTCGGCAGCCTGGGATCAGGAAAAGCCCGATGAGTTGTGGCTCGGGCAACGTAACAGCCCGAATCAATTGATCGTGAAGGACCCATCGCTGTTACAGGAGAAAGCGAAACCGTACGCGGATCTTCCGGGCGGCCACAGCGAAGGCTACGACGATACCTTCAAACAGGTGTTCCGCCGCTTCTACCGCACGGTCGCCGATCGCACGGCGCCGGTTGAATACGGACAGTTCGCGGACGGCGTCCGGCAATTGCGTTTGCTCGAAACCGTGCTCCAAAGCTCTAAGGCTCATGCCTGGATGGATGTGGTCGGATAGCGGGCGCGAGGCGAGTTGAACAGGACGGTTTCATTGATTCAGAATCCAACGAAAGACGCTCAGACGGTTACCGGCGAGGGGAAGCCCGTCATGCGTCTCATAGAGGGTGTAGTAATTCAGTCCGCGGTCACCCATGCGGACGGCCGCGGGACGTTATACGAGATTCTGGTCCCCCATCGCGCGCTCCATCCGGCGCCAATCGTATCCGTCTATCAGTTCACGATCCGGCCGGGAATGATCAAAGGCTGGCACGTCCATCGCCTCCACGACGACCGGATTTTCATCAGCCAGGGGCACGCGAAGGTTGTCCTTTACGATGACCGGCCGGAATCCCCGACGTATGGCATTGTTAACGAACTTTTCCGGAGCGAACTCGATCGCACGGTGATGGTGATTCCGGCGCATGTCTATCACGCGCACCAGAACATCGGAACGGCCGATGCCCTCTTTATCAGCATGCCCACACGCCCTTATCAGCACGACGACCCTGACGTCTATCGCCTGCCCATCGATACCGGCCAAATTCCATACAGTTTCGAGGACCGCCGCGGCTGGTAGACGATGAGCCGGTTGTCTCGGAAACAGCCGCTCGTCAGCGTCATCATCCCTACGTACAACTGGAGCAGCGTGTTGCGGTACGCAGTCTCGAGCGCGCTCGCGCAGACGCTCCGCGACTTCGAAGTGATTGTCGTTGGCGACGGGTGCACGGACGACTCGGAGAGAGTGGTGGCTTCGTTTAGGAGCCGGCGTCTGGGATGGTGTAACCTTCCCGAGAACACCGGTGGGCAGGCCACGCCCAACAATACGGGACTGGCGATGGCCCGAGGCAAGTACGCTGCGTACTTGAGCCACGACGATCTGTGGATGCCTTATCACCTTGAGAGACTTGTGGATGCCATTACGTCGTCCGGCGCCGATGTTGCCTACAGTCTCTGCGTGATGGTAGCGCCGCCTGGGAGCGCGGTACGGGTCCTGACTGGCGTGTCCGAGTCAGGTCAATACGAACCCGGGCTGCTCGTGCCTCCCACCAGTTTTCTCCATCGGAGGGAAATGGCGGAGCAGGTTGGAGGATGGCGTGATCATCGAACCCTTAACATGCCCGTCGATCTGGCATTTCTTTCGGCGGCATGGGCTGCGGGAAAAACGTTCACGCAGGTGCGGGAGGTAACGGCGTTCAAGTTCCCCGCGCCGTGGCGCAGGGACGTTTACAAGACTCGTCCGAGTTTCGAGCAGGAACAGTACAGCCGGCGTATGCAGGTAGAGCGCGATTTTCTTTCGCGGGAAATGACCGCCGTCGCGCTGGCCTACGCGGAAGGAAGACCGAAAAGCCCTGTATCGTTCCCAGCGGAAACGCCGGGCGCTCCGCCCGGGGCGCTCATCGACCAGTGGCGCGAAGCCAAAGGCTTACCGCCCGCTGGCGGCTACCGGTCGCCAATGCCGCTGTACGCTGATCCAGGTGCATTGAGGTTATGGAACAAGCGAGTGGATATTTTGCCGCGAAGAGGAATCGAAGCGCTTTGCGAGAGTAACACTCTGCCAGTCAACGGGATTTTTCTCGGCCGCGGTTGGTACGATCTTGAATATTGCGAGGCCGGGCCCTTCCGGTGGCTGAACCGGGAGGGCGAGATTGTCTTGACGGGGCTCGACGGGCGGCCAAAGCGACTCATCGTCGATGCGGAGTCGGGGCCGGGCATGGAGTGCATGCCGTTCCAATTGGAACTCCGCGGTGACGACGGCGGCCTCATCGGCACGGCTGTGGTTTCTTACCGCCACGAGATTTTCTTCGCCATGCCGGCAGTGGACACGGAAGGTATGTGTCTCCGTCTCGTTTCGCCTGCGTCCGGAAAGCCGGCCGGGACCGACTCTCGTATTCTGAATCTGAGAGTATTTCAACTGAGATTGGAAGAGGATGTTTCCGTACGGCCCGCGCCGGTCCCGTTCCCGAAGGTCACCCCGAGGGCATTTCGCCGGATAGCTGAGGTGGATACCCCGTCAGATGAAGAACGTCCGTAAAATGCCGGTCTGAGCGGAACTGCTCCAACAACGCCGCTGGGATCTCCTTACCCGGTGGGGCCGAAATCGTGCGTTCCTGCTGACGGCTGAAGTCCCCGGTCAACGTGCCGTAGGCATGAAATCGCCCTTCGAACGTTGGATCGAATTCCAGATCGAGGCTCCGGCATATTCCGCTCAATTCGCCCTGCGGATCTCCCAGGAACTCTTCGTAGCGAAACACAGGAGTATCCCCCAAGTCCTCCATGAACGCGAGGTAGCCCGTGAGGAAACGCTCCGGAGACAAGACATTCCTGACCTGCTCGTGCTTGCAGAGGCTGAGCCATTGATCGATGGGATGCCTGATAAATGCGATGGCCGAAACAGGCGCGGCATCCGGGAGCGCCCGATAGAGAACCCGCCTCCCCGGCGGATGGTCGATGAAAGGCACACCCATGAAGTCTACATAGTTGTAGTCTCTCAAGACCAGGCGTTTCCTCAGCCCCCGGGCGCGGTCATGAAGCGCCAGCATGAGATTGCGGAAAACATCGAAGTCGCCCGGGTCGAGCTTCGCGAACTCCTCAAGTTCGGCGGGTTCCAGCAGGTGCAGCCAGTTCCGGTCTTGATAGATCGGATCGAATTCCGGAAAGAGCTTCACCGATAGCGGGTTAATCTCACTCAGGAGCGCGACGTCCGGCAGCACGGCCAGGCAGCGGCTAAGCAGAGTGCCACCACATCCGCCGAGCGTGTGAATAATCCGGAACATGTTGGCACGGGAGCAGTCAGAAGGGAAGCATCTGACTTCCCGATCATTTCCCGAACCCGATTCTAGCATCCCGTGGCGCCGGGTGGCATAATGAATCGATGCGTCCTCCCAGTACCCTCCAGTGGGCCAAAGAACTGGCTGAACTGAAGCCGAAGGACCGCACACAGCCAGCAGGCGTTCCCGGAGTCAACATGGCTCTGAATCGCGCGCGCCTTGCGCGTTTCCTGGCCGAATTCGCTGCCGACAGCGACGTCCGGGATCTGTTATTGCTGGACCTGCTAGGCGTCGCCATTGACGCTCCCATGAGCTCGACGGGAACTGTCGAAGGCATTCCCCCACTTGCCGAGCGCCCGTTTCGGCTCTGGGAATACGCGTGGTTGTACAAGGGCCTTAAACTGGACACGGGAGGCCTTGACGTCCTCGATTTGGGAGGGCCGGCTTCGCATTTGGTCATTCTCGCGGCGCTCGCGGGTAACCGCGTCGTGAGCGTGGATATCAACCCGGCCATCGTCTCAGCCGCGCGGAGTTGCTCCGCGGGTCTGAACCTGAAATCCCTTTCCCCGCGCCTTGGTGACATGCGCGAGCTGTCCGGATTCCGGCCCGAGAGCTTTGACATAATTGTCTGCTGCTCCGTTCTCGAGCATCTAACGGCGGAGGATCAGAAACGCTCGCTTCGACGGATGGCGCGCCTTCTGCGCCCGGGCGGGCGGATTGGCTTGACATTCGACTACGGCCATCCTGCGCCGGGCGCGAACCAGTACTTGCCGCCTCCCCACGAGCCGCCTCAAAACGCGGCTGAAGTGTCCGCGCGATACGCGCAAGCGGACCTGTCCATCCTCGGCAACGCAATGTCCGATGAGCCTCTTCCGGGCAGCCTTTTCCACGACGCCGTAGTGAAGTATACAATGGGATCGTTATTCCTGGGAAAGCCACCGCTGCCGGACATCGAACTCCCGCGCCCTCAAATCGCGAAAGCTTCTCCGCTTTCAAGTCTCGCGGCCGATAGCCTTCCTTACCAGTTGCACAAATACTGCGCCGGGCTTGCGACGAAGCTTCGGGAATCGGCGGAAATTGAGGCTAGCCTACGGAGCGATCTTGTTACCATGCGCCGCATCGCCGAAGACCGGCTTGAGGCGTTGAATAGGGCCACCGCTGAAATTGGGCGGATCCGGCCCGGACGCACGGCCACGCCACCACT
>SHUI01000305.1 GCA_009697455.1 Bryobacterales bacterium | reverse complement strand
ATCCCCATTTACAACCCGACATCGCAGACCACCGACGCGGCCGGAAACGTGACCCGCTCGGTGTTCCCAAATAATCAGATTCCGGCCAGCCTCTTCGACCCCGAGATCGTGAAGGCACTTGGTGTTTTCCGTGGCGGCACGACGCCGGTACCGAACAACGGCGCGGCCCCGGGAACAGTCGGCTACGTCCAGAACAATTTCCTGGTTACCGGCGGCAGCGTCGTCCGTCCAAACACCAAATTCAGCCTCAAGGGCGACCACGTTTTCAACGATAAGCACCGCATCTCGGGCTACTGGGGCTACAACCGCACCTTTGAAAAACCGGGTGCCCAGGGACCCGCCGACCTGCCAGGTCTGTTCGTGAACTACAACGATACCCGCCGTCCTTCAGACGTGTTTCGCGCGAGTTGGGACTGGAACATCTCGCCCACCGTCTTCAATCACTTCTACGGCGGCGGCAACAACTGGAAGGAAAATCACGATCCGCCCCAGGCCACCGTGCTAAGCGGCATAGATTGGAAGACCAAGTTCTGCGCCATCAATGTCGCCGACTGCTCACAGAACCTCGTCAACATGAACTTTTCCAACGGCTACAGCCAGTGGGGCGGCCGTGCCAATAACGGCTCGGAGAACTTCATAAAGCAGTTTGCCAACGATGTGACCGTCATCAGGGGCAAGCACACTATCAAGTTCGGCGGACAAGCGTTGTATCAGTACTACAACGGCTTCGGCCGCCAGTGCGTCTCCGGCTGCATGAACTTCGACTTTAAGCACACCGGCCGGCCCGGCGACACCAACTTCACGACCGCCGGCGGCAGTCCCATCGCTTCCATGTTGCTCGGCTACGCCAACGACGGATTTGCGGAAACTGTCCGTTATATCGGCCAGCAGTGGCCGTCATATTCCGGCTTCGTTCAAACCGACTGGCGCCTGCGCCCCAATCTGATGATCAACCTCGGCGTCCGCTGGGAGACCATGCTGCCGCCGAGAGGCGAAAACGATAGCTGGAGTGACTTCAATCCGGACCTTCCCAACCCGAATGCCGGAGGAATCAAGGGCGCGCTGATCTACGCCGGTTCGGGTCCTGGCCGCGAAGGGACCCGCTCCCTGGCCGATTCCTACTTCAAGGCCTTCGGCCCACGCTTGGGCATGGCCTACACCTACAAGGATAAGACTGTCATTCGCGCTTCGGGAGGCCTGAGCTACGGTAACATCACCACCGTGACCGGCTCCACGCACCAGCGCGGGTTCACTCTCGGGCTGAACTTCCCGGACAACAGCAACGGGATCTTGCCGTCCTATCTCGTCAAGAACGGACTGCCGGTCTGATCCGCGCCGCCGTTCATCGACCCCGGCTTCGCCAATCGCGATTCCATGCCTTGGTGGCAGGGCAAGGAGGCCACCACGCCTCCGGCCTTCATCACCTGGAATCTATCCATCCAGCGCCAACTGTCCCCCACCACGGTGATGGAGACCTCCTACAACGCCTCGCTCGGCTCCGGCCTCCAGGCCGGGTTGCTCAACTACAACCAACTAAATCCCGCGCTGCTCACCCAGTACGGGGCAACGTTGTTGAACTCCCGGTTTGATTCTCCCGCAGCCATCGCGGCGGGCATCAAAGCGCCGTACCCCACCTTCGGCGCCAACCCGGGATTGAAAGGCACAGGCGGTTGGGGTACCCAGGCTACCGTTCGTCAGGCTCTCCGCCCCTATCCGCAGTACAACTCCATCGACACCGCTTCCGGTGGCGGCGACCACTCCGGTCACTCCACATACCATGCGTTCATGATCCGCTTCGAGAAGCGATACTCCGCAGGCCTTCAGTTTCAGACCTCTTACGTATTCTCGAAGATCCTCACCGACGCCGACAGCTACTGGGTCGGCGGCGCGGCCATGGATCACTTCAATCGCGGCCTGGAGAAATCCATCGGCCAGTTCGACGTGCCCCACAACTTCAAGATGGGCGCGGTATACGACCTGCCGTTCGGCAGGGGCAAGAAGTTCCTGAGCGGCAACGGCGCCGCGAACTGGATCGCCGGTGGCTGGCGCGTCTCCGGAACTGCCTTCTACGCGAGCGGTATTCCGCTCGGCCTCGGTACCAGCAACTCCCTGCCGCTGTTCAGCGGCGGTCTCCGGCCGATCATCTCGACCTACGACGGATGGCGCGCCCCCACCAAGGGCGGCGATTTCGATCCGTTTGTCGATCGCTTCGTGCAACCGGCCAGCTTCTTCCCGGCCCAGCCCGCGAACACCTTCGGCAATCAGACCCGCTACAATCCGAAGCTCCGCCAGTTCGGCAACTACAACGAGAACATCTCGATCGCCAAGTCGTTCCCGATCCGAGAGCAGATGCGGATCGACTTCCGCGCCGAAGCGTTTAACGCCTTCAACCGCGTCCGGTTCGGCACAGGCAGCCTTCAACTCCAGAACAACCAGTTTGGCCAGTTGACTGGAGCGGGTGACCTGCTGAACTCGCCGCGCTCGATGCAGGTGGCCCTGAAGCTCTACTTCTAACCGCCAATCGCAAACAACCAGGAAGGGCGCCTCAGCAATGGGCGCCCTTTTTCATTGAGTTGGAGCCCCTTGCTCAATGACGAACGCCGGATAAACCCAGTTACACGCCTCGCCTCTCACGGTAGTGCCCGCGTCCAGGTCTCGTTTTTGTGAGATATTGTTCAGTTGCACACCGGACATCCAATGAAACGAATCTTGCTCTGCATCTCCTTCGCCGCTACTGCGCTCCTCACCGCTGAAAGCGCGGGCGGTATTCGCTGGACGGCGCCTCCCGCATGGAAGGCGCAGGGCGCGAGGCCCATGCGTGCCGCTACCTACGCCGTCCCGGCGGCGGCTGGCGACAAGGAGGACGGCGAATGCGCCGTGTTCTATTTCGGACCCGGACAGGGGGGCGGCATCGAGGACAACATCACGCGCTGGATAGGCCAGTTCGAGCAGCCCGACGGGAAGTCCTCCCGCGCCGCCTCGAAAGTCACGCGGCAGCCGTTCAACGGGGTCCCCGTGACGATGGTCGACCTGACTGGAACGTATATGGCGTCGGCCGGACCCATGTCGCCTACTAAGACTCCAAAGTCCGGATACAGGCTTCTCGGCGCGATCGCGGACAGCCCGCAGGGCGCGGTATTCTTCAAACTGACAGGACCCGGGAAAACCGTGGCAGCCGCGCAGCCGGCCTTCCAGAATCTTCTCAAGTCGCTCAGCCGGTAGAATGGGGCTATGTCCGAAAAACTAACCATTGCCGGCCGGGAGTTCAATTCGCGGCTGGTCGTCGGGACCGGGAAGTATCGAAGCTTTCAAGAGATGGCGCGCTGCCACGAGGCTTCCGGCGCGGATATGGTTACGGTCGCGGTCCGGCGCGTCAATTTGACCGACCGATCCAAGGAATCGCTCCTCGACTACATCGACCGCTCGAAGATTTTCATCCTGCCGAACACCGCCGGATGCTATACCGCGGAAGACGCCATTCGAACGGCGCGGCTTGGGCGCGAGGTTGGTCTGTCGAATTGGGTAAAGCTCGAAGTCATCGGCGACGAAAAGACGCTGTTCCCCGACAATTACGGCCTGCTTGAGGCCACGCGCATCCTGGTGAAAGAGGGCTTCGTCGTCTTGCCGTATACGAACGACGACGTAGTGAACGCGCGAAAGTTGATTGACGCCGGAGCCGCCGCGGTAATGCCGCTCGCAGCGCCCATAGGCTCCGGACTGGGCATACAGAATCCCGCGAATTTGCGTATCCTCCGCGAAATGATTACGGAAGTTCCTTTGATCGTGGACGCAGGCGTTGGAACCGCTTCCGACGCGGCCGTCGCCATGGAACTCGGCGCCGATGGCGTCCTTATGAATACCGCGATCGCCGCCGCCGAGCACTCCGAACAGATGGCCCTGGCGATGAAGCTCGCCGTTGAAGCGGGCCGCCTTGCCTATCTCGCCGGCCGCATGGAGCGCAAGTTGTATGCGAGCGCGAGCAGCCCCGACACAGGCAGGTTGGGCCGCTAAGTGCACGTCGTGAAACAACTGTTGAACCTGTCGCCAGATGGGGGGCGCCGGAGTGGAGCGGTCATCCGAGGCAGGTCTCCAGCGGGCGGAGAAAGCCGGCAGACGACGAAAAACGATCTTCTGCCCCACAGCAGTTCCATGTACAGAGGAACGGCAATTTCCTGACAAATTGCCAGTCCGAAGACGGCCAAGATGCGTTATTTCGACCTCACCATTATCCTCCTATACCTTCTGGGGATCACCTGGTTCGGGTGGCGCTTCCGGGCGGGGCAGAAATCGCTTAAGGATTATTTTCTCGGCGGCCGTACCGCGCCTTGGTGGGCCATCGCCCTCTCTATCGTCTCCGCGGAAACCAGCACGCTGACGATCATCGGCACACCCGCTCTCTCGTTCCAGGGGAACCTGGGATTCCTTCAGATCGTCTTCGGCTACCTTCTCGCCCGCCTGGTCATTTCCTTCCTGTTTCTGCCGCATTATTTCCGCGGCGACTTGTTCACTGCCTATGAACTCATGCGCCGCCGCTTCGGAGAACGCATCCGGAAGCTGACCGCTTCCACGTTTCTAGTCACGCGCGCCCTCGCCGAGGGTGTCCGCGTTTTCGCCATCTCCATTGTGATCTCGATCGTGCTCGGTACCGGGGAAATCGTTTCGATCGCGCTGATCGTCGCGCTTACGGTGCTCTACACGTTCGAGGGTGGGATGACGGCGGTTATCTGGACCGATGTGGTGCAGATGTGCCTGTACATTGCCGGCGCCGCGCTCAGCCTGTTTGTAATTCTGAACGAGATCCCAGGCGGATGGCCGCACGTCGCGTCCGTCGCCGAAGCCGCCGGCAAATTCCAGCTTTTCGATTTCTCCTTCGCCTTCACGTCCGCGTATTTCGCCAAAACCTACACGTTCTGGGCCGGCATCGCGGGTGGATGTTTCCTTACCACGGCGAGTCATGGCACCGACCAATTAATGGTGCAACGCCTGCTCAGCGCTCGCAATCAGGCCGACAGCCGCAAGGCGCTGCTTGCGAGTTGGGTTGTAATCTTCATCCAGTTCAGCATGTTCCTGATGATCGGCATCATCCTGTTTGTATATTATGGAGACGCGAACGTCGCGCCGCCCAAGCCCGCGGACCGGATCTATCCGCAATTCATCTGGAGCCGGATGCCCGTTGGCGCCGCAGGTTTGATTATCGCCGCCATACTCGCTGCCGCAATGGCAAACATCAGCGCGGCGCTGAACTCGCTTGCCACCACGACCGTTGTCGATTTCATCCGTCCGGGCGCGAGAACCGCGAGGTCTGAAGCGCATTATCTGAAACTGGCGCGCGTCGCCACAATCGTGTGGGCCGCCGTCCTGCTCGGAATAGGCATCCTGGCCCGCAAGTGGGGGTCCGTGCTTGAAGCCGGCCTGGCGATCGCTTCCATCCCCTTCGGAGGGCTCCTGG
>SHUI01000304.1 GCA_009697455.1 Bryobacterales bacterium | reverse complement strand
CAAGGCATCGAAGTTGAACACGCCGGAAGGGTTGTTTTGCTGATAGTAGTTGTGCGTCAGGCGGCGCCCTTCGCCCCCGAACTTGAAGGTGTGTTTGCCCCGGATCTTGGTCATGCCCGGCATGATCGAGAAGATGTCGTTCCGGGCGATGATCGTGCTTCCGGTACCACTCGTGCCGAACACGCCGTTGTAGCCGGTGACGATCGGAATTGGATGCACGCGCACCGCCACCGCTGTATTCAGCGCGGCCGGCCAACCCAATTGGGTCAAGTCATAGCCGGCTGTCAGCGACGTCCGGTCATAGTGGAATCGGGTGAAGGAGAGGCGCAGGTCGAGGAAGGTACTGGGATTGATCGAGTACGTGTCGCCCAGCACAGCCTGGGTGGTGTTCATCGTCTCGGTGCACCGATCCACGCAAGTCTTTGTCCGATACGGATCGATCGGGAGGTTCAGGTTCTTCCAGAACGTATAACGAAAGAAGCCGCGTTGTTTGTCCGAAAACGTGTGGTCTACGCGGGCGTTGTACTGAGTCTGCTCTCCTCCGACACTGGCGTTCGATGTGAAGTTATTCACGGACGTGAAAGGAAGCCCTGGGCCGGTCGCGCGTCCCCACAGGTTGGTCATGACTTTGGCCGCGCCGTCAATCCGATTGGCGGGGACCACATTGCCGGGGAACGCCGCGCGGCTAATCACCTCGCCGCCCGCCGCATTGGTGGCGCAGGCCGCGTTGCCCAGGCGCCCGCAGGTGCTGAGCGGATCGAACACCGGAATCATTGCCCCCGCGCCATTGCGGAAGTTTGAGAAGTCGCCGCCCCGCATGGGATCCGTCGGAACGGAGAAAACATACGATTGCCCCTGGCGCAGATTGAAGCCTTCATACGAGCCAAAGAAGAAGGTCTTGTCCTTCCGGATCGGGCCGCCCAGGGTTGCTCCATATTGGTTCTGCGAGAAGGCAGGCCGTTGCACGCCGGCCCGATTGTTGAAGAACGTGTTGGCGTTTAATGAGCGGTTCCGGAAGTACTCATAGGCAGCGCCGTGGAAGCTGTTGGTGCCGGACTTCGTGGTCATATTGATCACGCCGCCGGCGAAGCGGCCGAACTCCGGTCCCAGGCTGTTGGTCTGCACCTTGAATTCCTGGACGGCGTCCTGGGTGGGTACCAGCGCCGTGAGATTCACGTAACCGGCATTCACCGGAGCGCCATCGATGAAGGAGGCGCTCTGGTTCGCTTGTCCGCCGCCAATTTGAAAATTGCCCCAGGCAAACGGGTTTGTCCCGGTGGGCGAGCCCCCGGACTGCCCGCCCGGAACCACGCCGGGCACCAACGCCACCAGGGCAAAAACGTTGCGCCCGTTCAGCGGCATCTCCAGCACCTTGCGCGCCTCCACAACGTGCCCGAGCGAGGCGTTCTCGGTCTCCATCAGTGGCGTTTGCGCTGTCACTTCGAGCGTCTGCGTCACCTCGCCGACTTGCATCGGCACGTCGATGCGGACCATGCTTTGGACTTCCACCGCAATGTTGTCGCGAATGAAACGGCGGAAGCCGGTTTTCTCCACCTCCACGCGATACTGACCGGGCGTCAGGTTGATGAACTGGTAGTTGCCCGACCCATCCGTTTGCGCGGTGCGGCGATCCGATGTGCCGGTGTTGATCAGAGTGATCCCGGCTAGCGGGACGGCGGCGCCTGTGACATCATTAACAGCCCCCACAATAGAACCGAAGAACGACTGGGCCGACAATGCCTCCGCCGAGGGGAAAGCCAGAAGTAAGAACGCAAGAAAACGCATGTAGAATCTCCATGAACTCGGTTGGTCCGGACGGGTCCCCGGAAGCGGGGCCAAACGGTAGAGCCGAGGGTATCATGAGTGATAGCGAAAATCCACCGGCCGAATTGGGTCCGGCCGAAGTGGGTCACCTAAAATGTGACTGTAGCGGATACGGTTGGGTCAAATGAGAAGCTGAAGAACGAGCCAGGAAGTGAAGTGCAAAAAGGGCCGAAAGGCCGGAGATGGACATGCACTCACGAGAACAATATTTGGCTCGCGTCCGGGAAGAATACGGGAAGGCAAGCAAGCGTGGCAAGACAAGGCTGCTTAATGAGGCGCGCAAGCGCACAGGACTCAATCGGAAGGTTTTGATTGGGAAGCTGGCGCACCTACCGAAACCAGAGCCGGGGAAAGCGAGGCCCGCGTATGGCAAGCTATGGTGCGGCGGTGTTGAGCACAATGCTGGAACTGTGGGAGAACTTCGACTATCCCTGTGGACAGCGGCTGGTGCCTGGCATTGAGCAGGAGATGGAAAAGCTGCGCGCGACAAATGAAGTTAAGTGCAGCGATGAGGTGGCGGCCAAACTCATGCGAGTTTCACCCAAGACGATCGACCGGCTGTTGGCGCGGGAAAAGCAAGTGCGGGGACTGCGCCAGAACCGGAACCCGTCGTCGCATCCACTGCTCTATCAGAAGATCCCCGTCAAAGTGGCTGCTGACTGGGATACCGGACAGATTGGGAATCTGCAAGTGGGAGAGCGCCAGGAAGCCGGGGGTCAGTACACGAAGTGTATGATTCCAAAAGGCCGAGATCTGTTGACCTCGGCTTTTGCCCGATCAAAACATTGGGTTTCCGACGAAGGGGGCTGTTCGGCAGCCGGGAATCGACGTTGATTTCACAGGCCATTCCGCGTCCGACCCCCGGCTTCCTGGCGCTCTCGTTCCCGGCTGCCAAAAAGAGATTGAGGGATCGGCGCAGTCGAGGTTACGCCGATGGTTCAACACCGACTGCTACACGGTTCCAAACGCCTATACCTTCGGCAACCAAAGCCGGACCGATCCCAATCTCCGCGGCCACGGTATCGCGCAGTACAACTTCTCGATGTTGAAGAAGACGAATATCACCGAGTCGGCAAACGTCGAGTTCCGGGCCGAGATATTCAACCTGTTCAACCGGGTCCAATTCGGCCAGCCCAACTTGTCGGTGACGACGGCGGCGAACGCGATTACCGGCCAGGTCTTTACGCAAGTCAATACGCCACGGCTGGTCCAGTTCGCGCTGCGATTCTCCTTCTGATCGGTGTATTGGTATGATGACGGAGCTATGCGGCTCGCCACGCTCGTGATGTATAGCCTTGCGGGAGGCGCGCAATTTGCCGGACCAGGATTCGACGTCGCGGCCCCCGCCGGGCTCGATTTCCGCCATTTGAACTCGCCCACTTCGCATAAACACCTCATTGCGGCGATGGGGGGCGGCGTGGCTTTGCTGGACTACGACAACGATGGACTGCTCGACATCTTTTTCGTCAATAGCGGCGAGCTGACGGAGTCGCTTCCGGCGAGGGAGTTTTTCGCGCGATCAACGCCGAAGTATTGGAATCGCCTGTACCGGCAGAATCGCGATGGCAGCTTCACAGACGTTACGAAAGCGGCGGGCCTCTCCGCGTCCAGCAACGGCAATTACGGTATGGGCGTGGCCGCGGCCGACTATGACAATGATGGATATACCGATCTATATGTGACCAGTTACGGCCGCAACGTACTCTATCACAACACCGGCAAGGGTTCATTCACCGACGCGACTCCGCGCGCCGGCGTAGGGGCCGCTGGATGGTCGACGGCGACCGGGTTCTTCGACTACGACAATGACGGCTTGCTCGATCTGTTTGTTGCGCGCTACATGGAATGGAGCCTGGGAACCAGCCGCTGGTGCGGCTCGGAACTCCGTGTCTATTGCCCTCCAGGGACGTATCCGGCGGCGGCGAATCTGCTGTATCGCAATCGCGGGGACGGTACGTTCGAAGACGTTAGCGCATCGTCGGGAATCGGCGCGATCCGCGGGCGCGCGCTCGGGGTGGCGTTCGCCGATGCCGACGACGACGGATACCCGGAAATTTTCGTGGCCAACGATGGCATGGAGCAATTCTTTTTTCACAATAACCGCGACGGAACGTTTACGGAGCGCGCGGTGGACGCGGGCACCGCACTCTCCGACGACGGCAAGCCCGTGTCAGGAATGGGTGTGGACTTTCGCGATTACGACAACGACGGGCGCCCTGACATTTTGGTGACCACGCTCTCTCGCCAGAAGTACGCTGTCTATCACAATGACGGCGCTGGTAGATTCAGCTACCGCTCGCTTGAATCGGGCGTAGCGGCGCTGTCGGCTATTCACTCCGGCTGGGGCGCGGGCTTCGTCGATTTGGATAACGATGGCTGGAAGGACTTGCTGGTGTCCCAAGGGCACGTAATGGACAATGTGGAAAAAATCGACCCGTCGCTTCGGAGCCAAGAGTTGCCGTTGATCGCCATGAACCGGAGCGGCCGTTTTGAACGCGCCGCCGGCCCAGCCCTGACTCCGGTGGCGGGCCGCGGTCTCGCGTTCGGCGATTTGGACAACGATGGAGCCATGGATGCCGTTATGAGCGTGCTCGGCGGACCGCCAATCGTCTTTCACAATCGCGGCGGCGGCGGGCGATGGCTAACGCTGTCGCTGCGCGGCAGGCGAAGCAACCGCGACGGTTTCGGCGCTCGCGTGTTCGTCAATGGCCAGAGGCAGGACGCCGGAGCCGCCGGGAGCTATCTCTCGTCGAACGACAAGAGGGTTCACTTCGGCTTGGGAAGGGCCGCCACGGCGAAGGTCGAGATCCGTTGGCCTTCGGGGGTTGTGCAGAAACTGGATGGTGTGACCGCGAATCAAATCCTCGGCGTCGCCGAACCGGAGGCCCGCTGATGCTCGCTTCGCTGCTCACGATTCTTCTTGCCGCGCAAAGCTTGCCGCCGGAAGTGATGAAGCATGTTGTGGCGGGTACCACGGCTCAGCAGCAAGGGCGGCACGAGGAGGCGATCGTGGAATTCACGCGCGTGGCGGTTCTGGCCCCGGAACTGGCCGCCGCCCACGTGAATCTCGGCGGCGCGTATTTGCGGAAGGGCGACTATGCGGCGGCTGTCAAGCCGCTCCGCCGCGCGTTGGAGCTTAACGCGAATTTGATTGGCGCGCATCAAATGCTGGGGTTCGCTTTGCTGTCATCGGGCTACTCGATGGAGGCGATTCCGCATCTGGAGAAGGCGCAATCGGCCGACGGACTGGGCATCGCGCTGTTTAAGACCGGACGGCTGGTAGAGGCGGTCGCGCAGCTCCACGCGGCGCTCGAAAAGCGTCCGAACGATCCGGATTTGCTCTACTATCTCGGTCAAGCGAGCGGAATGCTCTCCAAGCAAAGCCTGGACACGCTGCAATCGGCCCACCCGGCTGCCGCGCGGACGCATCAGTTGAACGGGGAGCTAAACGCGATCCAGCGGAAGCTGCCCGAGGCGGAAAAGGCCTATCGGGAGGCGCTCCGCCTCCGGCCGGAGACACCTGGCGTCCATTTGCAGTTGGGCGAGGTGTACGCCTCCGCGGGGCAGTGGGACAAGGCCGAGGTGGAGTTCCGTAGCGAGGCGCGGGCGAGGCCGGGCGACACGGAAGCAG
>SHUI01000021.1 GCA_009697455.1 Bryobacterales bacterium | reverse complement strand
GGCGGCGATCGCGAGGAACGTCAGGATCGCGAGAGCCGGCTTCGGCGGAAACGGCATCGCTACTTCAGACGCTGTTCAAAGAGCCACTTGGGAAGATCAGCTTCGGCGTATGCCTTGTCCCACGAGTTGTGCCCTACGCCGGGATATTCCGTGTAGCGAACGTCGCCACCGTTGGCTTTGAGAAGGGCCTGCATCTTCTGAGATTCCGAGACCGGCACGGTGGGGTCGGCTGCACCGTGAAAGATCCACGCCGGCGTTTTTCCGATTTTCACCGCGGCTTCCGCGTACGGATCGCCCTTGGCCTCCTCATTTCGCCGGACAACGCCCCCGCAAATGGGAACCACGGCGGCGAACTGACCGGCTCGTTTCGCGGCGAAGGCGAAGGTTCCGAATCCGCCCATCGAGAGTCCGGTGAGGTAGACGCGTTTCGCGTCGCCGTGAAACTCTTTCATGGATTTCGCAAGGGCGGCGAATACCTGCGCTTCGATTTCGGGGTCGGTCCAGCGCGTGTCCTTGCGGCATTGCGGCATCACGACGATAGCGGGAAAGCGATCCGCATGAAAACGGATACCGCCCCCGAGGCCAACCTGCGTCTGCGCCAGACCGTCGTTTCCACGCTCGCCCGCTCCATGCAGAAAGAGGATGACGGGCCAAGCCCTGGTCTTGGTCCAGTCCGCCGGAACATAGACCTGATAGCGGTATTCGACGTTATTCACCTTGATCGCGCGGTTGAGGAAGCCCGTTTCCCGGGGTGCGGCGAACAACGCCGGGGCAAGCAGGAGCGGAAGCAGGTATCTCATCGTGTTTTTGATTATGGCAAAAATCAAGCCTGAGTGTTACGATGGCCTAAACCGAATGCCGTCCGGCGCTCGCATACAGGAACCGTCTGAAATCCCCGAGAAGCTCTTCTTCCGCATCCGGGAGGTAAGCGAACTTCTTGGCTTGGAGCAGCACGTCCTCCGCTACTGGGAATCCGAGTTCCCGGCGCTCGCGCCAAAGAAGACCTCGGGCGGGCACCGCCTCTACCGGCGCAAGGATGTGGAACTGTTCCTGAAGATCAAAGGTTTGCTCTATGGTCAGAAGTTTACGATCGAGGGGGCAAGGAAGGCGCTGCTCGCGGCGACGCGCGAACCGCAAGTAGAACAAGGGGAATTGTTCCGCGCTGACGCGCTGCCGGAGATTCGGAGGGAATTGTCCGAAATTCTCGCGCTGCTGGATTAGGACCGGCCGCGCGATAGGGGTCTCCGCAGGGGAAAGCCCGCGAGATGCGCAATTGCCGCAATCGATACGGTGGCGGGTTCGGGCACGGAAAGGGTGGGGGCAACGCTGGTGAAAACAAACCCGAGATCGTTATACCCGGCGGCCCCTTCTGGAAGACGAATGAGATCTTCGAACTCGACGTACACCCCGTTTACCGGTATCAGACCATCCGCTGCCCAACCGGTGACCCTGGCGTGCACCAAGCCATCCGGGTTCCGGGAACCCGGTCCGTTCTTCCAGATCTCTCCCGTGTTGTTCACGAAGATTCCGAAAATCAATTCCGTTCCGGAAGGTAGTCCTTGACGCAGTCAAGCAACGACTACGTTGTGTGCTGGGTACTGGTCCTGTAGTCCACAAGTTCAGCACCCCTGTGTCCCGTGACTGCCGTCCGGCTACAGCCGCTATCCCACGATTACGGTATAGATCCTGTCCAGATCTTCGTCGGAGTAGTATTCGATTTCGATGCGGCCACCGCGTTTGGCCTTCGCCACGATTTTTACTTTTGTCGCGAGGGCTCTTTCGAGTTCCTGGATGGCAGCCTTGACGTTAGGGTCGATCCGTTCTTTTTCGGCGGCTTCCGGGTCACGTGTTTGGGTTAACTTTTGCGTCCAGCGCTCAACTTCCCGGACGGAAAGGCCCTGCGCTACCGTTTTTTCGGCGACTTTTCGTTGCAATTCAACCGACGGCAGGGACAGGAGGCACCGGGCGTGACTGCCGGAGAGCCGCCGCTCCGCTACGAGTTGCTGGAGGTCCTCGGGCAATTGTAAAAGCCGAAGGAGATTCGTAATCGTTGTCCGGTCTTTGCCCGTGTGCCGTCCCATCGTCTCAACACTCATGGCAAGCTCCGACATCAACTGGGCATACGCCATGGCGGTTTCAATGGGATTGAGGTCTTCACGCTGGATATTCTCGATCAGGGTGATTTCAAGGAGCCGGTTTTCGGGGAACTCCTGGACAATCGCGGGAACAGCTTCGAGTCCTGCGAGCTTGGAGGCGCGCCAGCGACGTTCACCGGCAACCAACTGGTAGCGGTTGCCGATTTGGCGCAGCACAAGGGGTTGTATAATACCGTTCGCTCGAATGGATTGGGCGAGTTCCTCGAGGCGGTCGGGCTGGAACATGCGCCGCGGCTGAAGCGGATTCGGATCAATGGAATCGATGGGGACGCTCATGAAACCGTCCGTGACGGCCGGAGCGGCGTGCACAGGTGGCGGGACCTCCGCGGAGGAGCGCGCCGGTAGGAGGGATGAAATTCCCTTACCCAGCGCTCTTCGCGGATTTGCGGGCGGCTTGTTCATTTCTTAAGAGTTCCTTCGCCAGTTTGATATAACTTTCCGCCCCGCGCGACCGGATGTCGTAGCTGAGGATCGACTTCCCGTAGCTAGGGGCCTCGGCAAGCCGCACACTCCGCGGAATCACCGTCTTGAAGACCTCCTCACCGAAAAAGTCCCTTAGGTCCTGGGCTACCTGGCGGGTAAGATTCGTCCGGTCGTCGTACATTGTCAGGAGAATCCCTTCGATCGCCAGGGGATGATGGAATGAGTCTCGAATACGATCTATCGTATCCATTAGTTCCGAAACGCCTTCGAGGGCGAAGAATTCGCACTGAATGGGAACAAGAACGGAATTGGCTGCCATCAGAGCGTTGAGCGTCAGGAGGTCGAGAGCAGGCGGACAGTCGATAAGGATGTAGTGATAGCGGTCAAGGACAGACGCGACCTGCTTTCTGAGAGATAGTTCGCGTTCGGGAACGTCGACGAGTTCAATATTTGCGCCAACGAGGTTCTTGTCCGCAGGTACGAGATCAAGGCCGTCGAACTCGGTTCTTACGATGACTTCCGCGATGGGGGCACCCTGAAGAAGTACGTCGTAGATGCTTTGCGCATCAGGGGACTTGGCTACTCCAAGGCCGGAAGTTGAATTTCCTTGGGGATCAGAGTCTATCAGCAGCACTCTCAGATCGTTGGCGGCGAGCGATGCTGAAAGGTTGATGGCGGTTGTGGTCTTCCCCACTCCACCTTTTTGGTTGGTTACTGCAATGACCTTGGCCAAGTCCGTATCCTAGCACGGATTCCTAATCACGGCACAAATTCTTGTTTCACGTGAAACGGGTGGTGTAACGGGAGTCGGATTCTAGTCTAGACTGGGATTCTGTTTCACGTGAAACATCCACAGGTAACGCTGCTTTCCCCACGGCAGCTTGAAGCCCTCGGGGTTCAAACTGGATTGTGAGTGTCTTCCCGGCCGGTCGAGGGAGAGCGTTCCGCCCACACACGAAGCGGCACTGAACTCGGTGGCTGTTGCCTCACCGGACAACAACGCGACCGACGTCACCAACCGGCCAAGAATCCAGGAAATATCTTTCCATCGAACGGCCCGGGCAATGCCCCAGTCGAATGAGCCGTCTACGTCTTCCGCCCGCTTCGCCAGAATACGGACGTTCGGCAAGTCCCGCGTGGCCTCTTTGAGGAAGACGGCTTTCCGCTGATGGGACTCAATCAGTGTAATTTGACAATCTGGGCGCAGCACGGCGACCGGGATCCCCGGGAAGCCGGCTCCGGACCCGATGTCGGCGATCGACAATTGCCCCGCGGGGAGATGAGCGGCGAGAAACAATGCCTCGCAGTAGTGCCGCTCGATCGCCTCACCAAGTTCTTCGATGCGGGTCAAATTGACCACCTGATTCCACTTCCTCAAAAGCTCATAGTGGGCAAAAAGACGGCGCCCTTGCTCGGCGGACAGCGCGCAAATACCCGCCAGTTCGGAATTGAGGCCTTCAAGAAACACGGGCGAGGCTCAAGTATACGTCCAGAATTACCACGGCGGCCGGGGTCACGCCCGGAATTCTAGCTGCCTGGCCGAGCGTGGCGGGGCGGACGCGCTCCAGCTTTTCGCCAATCTCACGGGACAGCCCCGGTATCGCGTTGAAGCTAAAGCTGACCGGGATTGCCCGGCCTTCCGCGCCTTTCATCTTCTCCAACTGCCGCCTTTGTTGAGCGATGTACCCGGCGAACTTGATTTCCGTTTCCACGGTCGTAAGGACACCGCAAAGTGGTTCTTCGCCCAGCAGATCTCTAATCCACGGCGCAATCTCCGAAATCGAAACCTCCGGGCGCTTTAGCCGTTGCCCGTGGGCGTGCCCCCCAAGAGCGCCAGCCAACCGTTCCTTCTGCGCCTGCTTTCGCTCAAACCGAGCCCATCGCTCGTCTGTAACCAAACCGATTCGCCGCCCGACGGGAGTCAACCGCTCGTCGGCGTTATCGATTCGCAGGTGGAGGCGGAACTCCGCTCTGGAAGTGAACATCCGGTAAGGCTCGTCGGCGCCCTTCGTGACGAGGTCGTCGATCAGGATTCCGGTATAACCTTCGGTGCGTCCGATAACAACTGGCCCGAGGCCCTTGACCGCGCATGCGGCGTTAATGCCGGCGATCAAACCCTGGCAGCCAGCTTCTTCATAGCCCGAAGTTCCGTTGATTTGTCCCGCGAGGTATAGGCCGCGAATCCGCTTGGTTTCAAGCGTGTGCTCCAATTCGCGGGGATCGATCGCGTCATATTCAATCGCGTAACCCGGGCGGATCATCTCGGCGTTTTCGAGCCCCGGTATCGACGCCACCATTGCTACCTGGACGTCAATGGGCATACTCGTCGACATACCGTTGACATAGACTTCATTCGTGTCCAGCCCCTCAGGCTCAAGAAAAATTTGGTGCGTCAGTTTCTCCGGAAACTTCACAATCTTGTCTTCGATTGAGGGGCAGTACCGCGGGCCTACGCCTTCGATTTGCCCGCTGTAGAGTGGCGACCGCGCCACGCTTTCCTGAAGAATACGCCGGGTCTCGGCCGTCGTGTGACCGAGGTGACACTGGACTTGCTCCCGGTTAATTCGGTCGGTGAGAAAGGAAAACGGGGTTGGGACGGCATCGCCAGGCTGCGGCTGGAACTTCGACCAGTCGATGGTTCTTCCATCGAGCCGCGGCGGAGTGCCGGTTTTCAGGCGCGTCCATGCCAAGCCAAGATTTCGGAGCTGATCGCCCAGAAGTTTCGCGGGCGGTTCCCCGTTTCGACCGCAACTGTAGGTCTGCGCGCCTACGTGGGCGAGACCGTTCAGGAAGGTCCCGGTAGTGACAATGACGGTCCGGGCGGCGAGTGTTCGACCGTCGCGAAGCGAAACGCCGTGAGCTCGCCCTTCGGAAATCAGGAGACCGGCCACCTCGGCCTGCTTGATCCGCAGGTTCGGTTCCGCTTCGAGAACCTCCTTCATCCTGGCGCGGTAGAGTTTCTTGTCGCACTGCGCTCTGGGAGACCAGACTGCGGGACCGCGGCTGGTGTTCAGGAGGCGGAACTGGATGCCGACGGCATCGGTTACCTCCCCCATGGCGCCACCCATGGCGTCGATTTCGCGAACCAAGTGCCCCTTGGCGATCCCGCCGATGGCTGGATTGCAGGACATCTGGGCGATGAGGTCAAGATTCATCGTGATCATGCACGTGCTCAGGCCCATTCGCGCGCAGGCACGGGCGGCTTCGCAGCCAGCGTGCCCGGCGCCCACAATGATCACGTCGTAAAGATTGGGCACTGGTATTATTGTAGCT
Organism: Bryobacterales bacterium; assembly: GCA_009697455.1. Lineage (GTDB taxonomy): Bacteria > Acidobacteriota > Terriglobia > Bryobacterales > Bryobacteraceae > SYKU01. The sequence goes on along the minus strand of SHUI01000021.1, from coordinate 24,271 downwards.
TCAGACGCGGAGGTAGATGAGAATCCTCGTAATTGGCGGTGGCGGGCGCGAGCACGCCTTGGCCTGGAAACTATCACAAAGTACTCTGGTAAGCAAAGTTTACGCCTCGCCCGGAAACGCCGGCATTGCTCAAGTGGCGGAGTGCGTCTCTTCACCTGACGCCGTCGAGGCGGATCTGACGGTCGTCGGACCGGAAGTGCCGCTGGTTGAAGGAATCGTCGACCGCTTCCGGGCGGCGGGCAAGCTGATCGTAGGGCCAACGGCCGAAGCCGCGCGGCTCGAAGGCAGTAAGGTCCATTCGAAGCGCTTTTTTAAGAGGCTCGGAATCCCCACCGCCGATTTCCTGGTGGCTGAAAACCGGTCCGAGGCCAAAAGCGCTCTCGACCGGTTCAAGTTTCCCGTCGTCCTGAAAGCCGATGGGCTCGCGGCCGGTAAGGGCGTCATCATCGCTCACGACCGTGCTGAAGCCGATGGAGCCATTACGGCGCTTGAGGCGCTCGGCGGAAGACTGGTGATCGAGGAATTTCTCGTGGGAGAGGAAGTGAGCTTCATTGTCCTGAGCGACGGCAAGAACGTGGTTCCGCTCGCGCCGTCACAGGATCATAAAGCCGTCTTCGATGGCGACACCGGCCCCAACACGGGCGGGATGGGGGCCTACTGCGATTCGCGCATTCTCACTGCTCGAGAGACGGAACACATTCTCGACACCGTCATACGTCCCACGGTCGAGGCGATTCGCTTTACTGGCTTCCTCTACGCCGGTCTGATGATGACCGCAGATGGACCGAAGGTGCTCGAATTCAACGTGCGCCTGGGTGATCCCGAGACGCAGCCGCTGCTGCACCGTCTCGATTGCGACCTCGCGCCGGTGCTGATGGCTGCCGCTCAAGGCGACCTCGGCGGAGTCCGGCTCGCGTGGAAGACAGGGCCTTCGGTGTGCGTCGTCGCCGCGTCGCGAGGCTATCCCGGTGCGTATCCGGCGGGCTTTCCGATCCATGGACTTGACGAAGCTGAAGGGACCGGAGCGGTGGTATTCCACTCCGGCACGCGAAAAAGCGCGAACGGCATCGAGACGGCCGGAGGCCGCGTGCTGGGCGTGACAGCAGGTGGAGCGGATCTGCCGGCGGCCATCGCCGCGGCGTACGCCGGAGTTTCGAAGATCCATTTCGAAGGCATGCACGTTCGAAAAGACATTGGACAGAAGGGAATCAAACGATACAATAAAGGTGCGGGCACGTAGCTCAGATGGATAGAGCGGTCGCCTCCTAAGCGACAGGTCGGCAGTTCGAATCTGCCCGTGCCTACCATTTCGGCCTCCCGATGCTCCTTTCGAGCTCCACCTATTTCGTTTTCCTGCTGGCCCTGTTCTTCCTCTATTGGCCGCTTTCGAAGACGCGGGCGGCGGCGCTCGCGGTGCTGCTGCTAGGCAACTACTTCTTCTACGCGAAGTGGGATCTGTTCTATCTGTGCCTGATTCCGCTGGCGTCGAGCTGCGATTTCGCGATTGCGCTGGGACTTGAACGTGCGAGGAGCCGGCCGCTGCGAAGGACGCTCCTGGGCGCGAGCCTGCTCGTCAATCTGGGCATTCTCGCGTGCTTCAAGTACATGCCGTTCTTGCTTGACAATTATGGCCGATTGACCGGGCACACGGCGCCGGCCTGGAACTGGGTGTTTCCGCTCGGCATCTCTTTTTACGCGTTTCAATCGCTCACGTACACGATCGACGTGTACAGGCGGGACGCGAAGGCATCGTCGAGCTACCTGGCCTACTTGACAGCCGTTTCGTTCTTCCCGACGACGCTCGCGGGGCCAATCACGCGCGTCTCGACTCTGATGCCGCAACTTGAAAAGCGGACGATGATCACCGCGATGGAGGGCGGGCGCGCGCTGTTCCTGATCGGCCTCGGGCTGATGAAGAAACTGCTGATCGCGGACTACCTCGCGGACAATCTGGTGAATCGCGTTTTCGATCTGCCGAAACTTTACACGGCCACGGAAGTGTTGACCGGTGTTTACGGTTACGCGCTGCAACTCTACTTCGATTTTTCGGGATACACGGACATCGCGATCGGGTCGGCGCTGCTTCTGGGCATTAAGCTGCCGGCGAATTTCAACATGCCGTACGCGGCGGAAAGCATCCCCGATTTCTGGAGGCGATGGCACATCACGCTCTCGAACTGGTTGCGCGACTATCTGTATTTTTCGTTACCGGGGTTGCGTTCGAAGTGGAAGATTTTCACGTCCGGAAATCTTGTGATCACGATGCTGCTTGGAGGATTGTGGCATGGGGCGAGTTGGAATTTCGTGATTTGGGGATTGCTCCATGGCGCGGCGCTCGCACTGACCCGGGCGTGGCAACAGTGGAAGGGAAACCCGTTCGCGCGTTACCTCACGAAACCCGTGCGAGTATTTCTGACGATACATTTTGTCTCCTTCGCATGGGTGTTTTTCCGCGCGCCGACGATTGAGGCCGCGATGGCGGTGCTCGGGCGGATTGCGTCGCTGACGGTGTCGTTCGCGAATGTGTCCGGGCCGCTGGCGATTGTGTTGGGGGTGGCGGCGGTAGGGCACTACGTGCCAAAGAAATGGTTCGCGCGGGTGGAGGAGTTGTTTTCGACCGCGCCGTTTTATGTGCAGGCGGCGGCGCTCGTGCTGCTGGTGATCGCGATCGAATACACGGCGGCAACAGGGGCCGCTCCGTTTATTTATACGAAGTTTTGAGGGGGCGCGTTACAGTCGCCAATGACCGAACGGCCGCAGTGACGACGGGGCAACGGGAAAGCGCGAATCCAGGAAGATTGACCGGGACAGCAGGAAGATTCTCCTTGACATCTTTCGTAGAGTTGTCCTAATCCACCTAGCAGCTAGAACTTTTCTCGCGTGAGGCGGCGTCATGAAAATATCAATTGAACGCAAACGTCCTATGGTCAAGAAGTTGTTCGGGGGGACCGAGGAAGGCGATTACGAATCCGCCTTTGTCACCATCCACCTCTCCGAAGAGGAAAAAGAAATAATCCAACAGAACCGTCTTGAAGACCGAATGGTCTATGAGCATCCGTCAGACGAGAGCGACTACGCAGGGGGTCAGCAAACGGCAATGGCGCATCCTGATAGTTACGCCGGCCATTAACACGCGGCTTGCAGCCGGCGCGGGCCGGATGGAAGAGTTGTTTTCGGCAGCGCCGTTTTATGCGCAGGCGGCGGTGTTGGCGCTGCCGGTGATCAAGTACTCGGCGGCGACGGGGGCGGCTCCGTATATTTGTACGAAGTATTGAGGTTCGATGGCTTCAGCGCTGAAGGGCGGCACGGACCGTCCGTATGTCGAGAAACATTTTTTGTGGCCCGCTCTCCGAGGCGCCCTCGATGGGCACAAAACCATATCGCGCATACCATCCGACGCGATCCCGGTAAGCGTCCGTCACGATGCAGCGGCAGCCAATTTCACCCGCGGCGTGCAAGCTGATGCGGAACGCTTCCGAAATCAAGGCGTGTCCAAGTCCCCGGCCCGCGAATCGCCGATCCACGGCCAGCCTTGCCAGCAGGATCAGCGGCAGATCGTAAGGAGGAAAGCCGCGGACATACTTCTTCGGAAACGCATCGCGAGGTACGCTTGCCATCGCGAGGGTAAAGTAGCCGAGTACGGTTCGTGGAGCGTTCGCATCTAGAGCGACGTAGCTCACGCCGATCGAAATCTTTTCTTGATTCGTCCATGCGTGGCGTTTGAGGTAATTGTCGAGAGCCTCGTCACCGCAATCGAAATTCTCTACTTCGTCGTGTTCTTCGAGGCGGCGAATGACAAGGGCCATTCAGTCCCGCATAGCCCGAATAAGGGTTGCGGTAGGGCGGTTCGCCTCGCTGGCGGAGGCGAGTTCAGCAAGGCTCTCCAGTTCACGCCTCGTCCAGTCGATTTGGACACGCGGCAGGACGACAGCCGGAGCCACTTGCTCCAACCGTGGAAAAAGCAGGACCGTGCGTTCCCCGCTCGCGGTCTCGCTCACAATCCGGTGGCCCAATTTTCGTTCCGACACGGCCCATCGAAACAGAGTCAGAGCATCGGATAGGAAGCTGGTATTGCTCGCAATCTGTAACTCTTCCTTGAGCAAACGAACCGCGCGATCTTCCGCTGGACCAAGATCCGCCTGAAACTTGGTTTTCGGCCGCTTCCGGGCCGCTGAAACGTCGACCCGCGTTCTTTTAGTCCTCATTGACTCCGATTATACTCCTCTTTCGCATCCACTTGGAGTCAAGGCGGATAGCGACGCGTTTTCGAGCCGTGAGCGGCGGGAGGCAAGCCCGCGCGACGACGACGGAAGCGGCGGTGGCAGTGCTTGGCCGGGTCTCGTCTGCTGACCATCTCGTTCGCGAACGTGGCCGCGCCAGTGGCGATCATGCTGAGGCTAGGCGCCGCTGGGCACAATATGTGCCGAAGAATCTGGCTTAGCCGGATGGAAGAGTTGTTTTCGGCCGTGCCGTTTTACCCACGCCGATCCAGTAAAATCAGGCATGGCTGGTCGAGAGTGCTACCACTGCAAGAAGCGCATCGAGGAAGGGGAGGCGCACGACTGCTGGACGACGACGGAGGCCGCTCTCACCCAGGATCTGCCTGAAGATCTGCAGGACGCCTGGGAACGGCTGCGCGAGACAGCCGTCTCTTTTGGAGATCAACGGATCTACGCCTCGCACAAGTCGATCATGTTCTCGCGTCAATCCTGCTACTTCTTCGTGCGTCCGAAAAGCAATTTTCTCGAACTCTGCGTTTTTCTGGGCCGAGCACTCAAGGCTCCTCCGGTGCGGCGCGTCGATCGGGCATCGAAGTCCAAGCTCGTTCATGTGATTCACATCCGGCACCGGGACGAGGTGGAGGCGCCCATAACCGATTGGCTTCGAGAAGCGTATGAATTGTCCGGTACCCTGGCGTCAAAGACTACGGTCAAATCAAAACCGGCGGCTCGACCGATTCCGAAGCCGAAGGACTCCGCCAAGTAGCAACATGCTTAGCTGCGCATTACGTAGACGAGGGTTTCCGACAGCGCGCCTTCGACGCACGCTATGGGCGTTGAGCCGTTACGGCCCGCCGGTGGGGCAGGCGATCGTTTTTCGTCGCCTGCCGTCTTCCGTGAAGATGACGGGCCACAGACAACGATTCCAAACAACGATGGCCTGCCCCCTTAGCCTTCAGCTTCAGAGCCCGGCCGTAATGATCACGACTCTCAAATCCGAAGTGTTTCACGCCACTCTGGAGCGCAGACTTGGTCATGACCGCTGAAGGCTGGAGAATAACGGCTGGAACAACCTGCCACGGAACCTGGCCCTCAGCAGTTGGCGTTCTCAGGACCGGGTTGCAGTGTCAATCGGCTAAACGGTCAACAGATCGATCGCGGAAGTGCTGTCGCCAAATTTCTCCGCATGCACACCGAACCGGTCGAGCAGGCCCAGCATGAGGTTCGCCAGCGGGGTTCCTTTCTCGAACTTGACGTGACGGTTGCCCTTGAGTTGCAGCGTCTTTCCACCCACCACCACGACTGGAACGTTGTAGTTGTTATGGACGTTGGCATCGCTCATGCCGCCGCCGTAGAGCACCGCCGTGCGATCCAGCAGCGTGCCATCGCCGTCCTGGATCGAGTCCAGCTTCTTTAAGAAGTAGGCGAGCCTCTCGACGTGGTAGTTGTTCAGCTTCGCGTAGGCCTTCATTTTTTCCGGATTATTGCCGTGGTGCGACATCGAGTGATGCGCCTCCGGCAAGCCGATCTCGGGATACGAGCGAGTGACGTTCTCACGCGCCAGCATGAAGGAGCTGACGCGCGTGATATCCGCCTGGAACGCCAGCACCTGCAGGTCGAACATCAGCTCGGCGTATTCCCTGAAAGACCCCGGAACGCCGGCCGGCTGGTCAGGCACTTCGAACGTGCTGTTGGTCGATTCGCCCTTCGCGATGCGTTGCTCGACGTCACGCACGGCGTCGAAATATTCACCCAGCTTGACGCGGTCGCGCGCGCCGAGCCTCTTGCGCAGGTCGGAGATCTCCCCGGTAAGGCCATCAAGGATGCTGCGATTTTCGTTCGCTCGCGCCCGGCGTTCCTCGGCGGTGGCGCCGATTCCAAACATGCGCTCAAAGACGAAACGCGGGTTGGTCTCCGACGGCAGCGGCGTCGTCGGAGAATTCCAGGCCAACGAGTTCATGTAGGCGCACGCATAGCCGTGGTCGCACGCCCCGACGACATCGTTTCTATCGACGGAAACTTCGAGCGACGGGAGTTTCGTTTCGCGGCAGATCTTCCCGGCGATCAATTGATCGATGGTCGTCCCCGCACGCACGTCCGCGCCCTCGGTCTGCTTCGGGTGCGTGCAGCTCATGAACGCCGGTGCGGCGCGTGGATGCTGCCCGCCGGTGTCGCCCTGATCCGTCGCCTGGAAGTTATCCAGCCCGGAGAAGACCGTCGTCCGGTTCCGGAAAGCTTCGAGCGGCTTCAAGGTCGAGGAAAACTCGAACCCGACACCCTCGGTGGCCGGCGTCCATTCGAACATGTTCGCCCCGTTCCCGATGTAGATGGATGTGAAGCGAGGCACGCCCTTCGGTTGCGCTTGCATGGCGGGTACCATTGCGTCGAGGAAAGGCAACCCCATGGCTGCCCCCATTCCGCGCATGAAGGTCCGGCGAGGCAACGCTCTCTTTGTGATGACCATTCAAACAACCTCCTACATACAAAACATTACACCATTCTTCAGTTCGCGTTCGCCTGAGCCGTTCTCATCTGGAATGGCGTACTCGTCACAATCGCCTGAATCAGCGATTCAAACCTGTGGTTATCGCGTGCCGCGTCGCGCTTGATCTTACGGACCGCGGGGGCATCGGTGGCTTCGAGTCCCCTTCCTAATGCGTAGGTCAACAGCCTCTCGCTGACGGTCGTCAGAAACTCGTCGGAATGCCCGCGCAGCACCTGCCGGAGGTCCGTGGGTCCATTTAACTTCGTACCGTCCGGAAGCTCGGCCGCCGCGTCGACCCGCGCGCCCGATGCATAGATGTCCCGCCACTCGCCGATTCCGTCGAAGTTTTCAAGGGAGAACCCCAGTTGATCCATCTGGGCATGGCAGCCGGCGCAGGCGGGATTGGCGCGGTGCGCCGCCAACTGCTCGCGCATGGGCAGGACCTTCCGTGGGTCTCTCTCGTCTTTGAGAACCGGCACGTTCGGCGGAGGCGGAGGGGGCGGCGCGCCGAACACATTCTCCAGAATCCATTTGCCGCGGACGACCGGCGAGGTCCGATTCGCGTACGAGGTCGCCATGAGAATTGAACCCTTTCCCAGCAGGCCCCGGCGCGGGCTGTCGGCCGGAAGCGAGACTCGCCTGAATCGTTCGCCACGCACGTCCGGGATCCCGTAGTGCGCGGCCAGGCGCTCGTTCAAGAATGTGTAATCGGCATCGAGCAGGTCAACCACGCTGCGATTCTCGCGGATGATGCTCTCGAAGAACAACTGCGTTTCCCGGATGAAACCCTGCCGCAGGTTGTCGTCGAAGTGGAACAGCACCTCCGGACTCGGCTGGTGCACGGCAACATTGCGGACGAACAACCACTGGCCCGCGAAGTTGTCCACCAGAGCCTGCGAGCGCGGGTCCGCCAGCATCCGCCGCACTTGCTGCAGCAGGATCTCGGGCTGGTGGAGATTCTTTTTCTCCGCGATTTCCAAAAGCTCGTCATCGGGAATGCTGCTCCACAGGAAGAACGACAGCCGCGACGCCAACTCCAGGCCGCTGATGCGATACGGCGCATTGCCTGCCACGCCCGAGGGCTGATCCTCGAAGCGGAACAGGAACTTCGGGCTGACCAGGATGCTGCGAAGAGCCATCTCGATGCCCGCCTCAAAGCCGCGGCGGCTTGCACCGTCTCGAAACGCGACGAGAGGCGCCTGAAGATCCCGGTCCGTCACCGGCCGCCGGTACGCGCGCCGCGCCAGCGAGGAGATGATCTTCTTCCCGCACGCCTCGTCCTGCGCCGGCGTGGAGCTGCATAGAAAAATCCGTTGCCGGCTGGGCGTATCCGCCACCGCCGCCGTTCCGGACTGAGGACCGGTGACCGTCAGCGAGGAAAGTTTGGGTTCGCCGCTGCCGGCCCGGTAGGATTCCCGCCGCAAGGACGGGTCGAACAGGTCTTCGACGTATGCGGCGGTCTTCGCGACGAAGTACGCCTGAACCAAATGCGAGCCGGCCTTCACCGGAAGGTGGAACCTGAGGCGCTCGATGACCTTCTTATTTTGATCCGCCTCGTAAGTGGCGCCCGCGTCGCTTCCTCGCCGGCGCGCGAACTCGGGCCCGCCCACGGTTCCTGTCCAGACCTTGACGCTATCCAGCCCGACCTCGAGTTGATGCGGTTCCTCTGTAATGCCCTCAAACCCGCCCGCGACTCCGCTCTCCTTCGGCCGCATTTCAAACAGGTACTCGCCGTCGGCCGGAAAGTAGTGGCGCACCGCGAGCCCGCCACGAGACCCGAAGGGAAGATCGTCGCTGACGCGGACCGACTGGTTGCGATCCGTCGGCACGAAATAGGTTTCCGGCGTGGGCAAGCCTCGCGGCCGGCCGAGAGCCATCTGACTGATTGTCGCGGCGGCACCGAGGTACCGTTCCGTCAACGCAGACGACAGCGTCAGGGCATCAGCATTGTTGTCGAATCCGTAGCCCGCGGCGTCTGCCGGCAGCATCGCGGCCGCGTCGATCTCCACGGCCAGCAGATCGCGGACGGCATTGCGGTACTCGGAACGGTTCAAGCGTTGCAGCGACGGCCGGCCGGGGTTGGGATTTTCGAGCGCGGCCCGGTCGAGCTCCGTCTCGAGCCCGGTTACAAAGTGCTCGGCGACAGCCTTGGCGGGCCGCGGCAGTCCGGCTGGCGGCATTGCACCCGTACGAACCTTGCGTACCACCTTCTCCCACTTCTCAACATCTTTACTGACGCTTGCCAAGTCCAGCGTACTGAGCGCGAGGCCGCCCGATTTCAACTTCTGGTTATGGCAGGTGAAGCAGTACTTGCCGAGAAGGGCCTCGCGGTCCGGCCCGAAAGCAGCCGTCCGCGCCTGCCGCGCCGGAGCGACTTGAGCAGGGGACACGCGAGCGCCTTGTTGCGGGCTCCCATGCAGGTTATTGGCGGCGGCAACGGAGAAAAACGCCCCAGCCGCAGCCAGGGCCACCCGGCGTTTCATCGTGTAACCCCCTCGGGCGGCAATGCCTCCTCCGGGACCATGTTCAGGCACAGGTTCGGACAGGCTATTTCTTTCGCCCCGAGCTTCCGGAGCAACTCGGCCGTCTGAGGTTGCGCCGCAAAAGAATTCCCGTACTCCACACCGTCGGCGACGGTAAGTGGGGTTCGTCCGATTTTGTCGGCCACGTCCAGCTTCGCGCCTCTGTCGAACAGATACTGGACAACTTTGTTGGCGCCGCGGTACGCCGCCGCGTGCATCGCCGTTTCGCCTGTGCCGGCAACGACGTTGACATCCGCACCCAGCTCTTCCACCAGCAACTTGACCGCTTCGAGCACCTGTTCCTCGCCCGCCGGGTCCTGATTCGAGGCCCACGCGATACCGGCGGCGGCCATGAGCGGCGTAATATTCACGCCGGTGTTAATCTTGGGATCGGCGCCTAGCCGCAGCAGCAGGCGCATCGCCTCGACGTCGGCGGCTTTCGCCGCAAACAAAAATGCCGTAGCGCCGACCAGCCGCCGGCGGTACCTGGCTCCCGACCATCTGGGCTCCATGTCGGCATTACGGCCGTTGACCTCGGCGCCATGCGCGACCAGCGATTTGATCATACGTAGCCTGTCAATGTTCGACGAGATGAATTCATCGCTGATGTGCCAGTTGGCAACGTGCACGGCGGCCTGCAGCGGCCTGCCGAAGCTGTTGTTTCTTCGATTCCCCCCCTCGCTGCCAACGTCACGCAACTGTTCGCGAAAAGAGGGCGTCTTGAGCTCGATCTTCTGCGGCCGTGCCCGCATGCCCGCCACCGTCAGCTCGGTTGATCCACCTTCGGCGTTCGGATCCGCTCCCTTATCGAGCAGCAGGTCCACAAGATCCTCATACCCATTGATGATCGCCACGAGCAATGGGGTGGCAAGATCGGGCCGCTTCTCGTTCACACCGGCTCCCGCGGCCAGCATCGCCTGGACCGAACGTAGGTCTCCTTTTCGCACTGCGAACATCAAGGGCGTGGTTCCGGCGTTGGATCTCTCGTGAACATCGGCTCCGAATTCGAGCAGCGCCTCCACTACGGGTGCGTGCGCTTCGGCCGCCGCCCACATCAGCGCGGTCTGTCCGTTCCAAGTCTCCTTCGCGTTGGCGTCGGCGCCGGCTTTCGCGAGCACCTTCACCGCGCTGACGCTTCCGGATCGCGCCGCGTGCATCAGGGGTGTTTCTCCAGCATTCACGAAATTCACGGGGTCGTTCGGCGCGGCGCCTGCCTTGACGAATTGCTCGATGACGATGGCGCCGCCCTGCTGGGCCGCGAGCGCCAGCGGAGTGACACCGAGGTCGTTTCGCACAGTCGCGTTCGCGCCGGCGCGGAGAAGCAATGCCGTCGTCTCAGGATCGTTGAAGTAGGCCGCCCAATGCAGCGCCGTCGCGCCATCGCTCTGAGGCGCATTGACATCGGTACGCTTCTTCAGCAGGGACAGGACCGCCTGCTTGTCGCGGCGCTGGGCCGCATCCGCGAGCGGAGCGTCACGACCAGCGCCCGCGCCGGCAAGGCCGGTACAGGCAAGTATGAGCAGGAGCCCCAGTCCGGGTACGCACCGGACCCGAATGATCATGAGTCGCTTTGTCATGATTGAAGCAAACCTTCCCGCCGCCGAAATACAGTTGGTATAACGAATTCCCGTTTCATACGGGTCCGGCATCCAGTATATCCCCATGAGCAATGGGCATGCGAGGTCGAGTCTTATCTCATGCAAGATGAGCCTGGGGAGAGGAGGACTAGTGAAGCTGGGACATGATCATCGAAATGAAGGCACCGGAAGGAATAAGCCTGGAGGAGACTGGTGAGGCAATGCATCGGGAAGATGACAGGGATGAGCCGGGCGCCGGTGACACGGCTGATCCAGGTGTACGCCAAGGGAGAGGAGGTTAAGGTGCAACCGCACCAGCGGCACCAGTTTCCGGGGCGGTACAGGCGGGAAGATATCGAGTTGCTGGCGGCGGTAGACGAAGCACACGAGACGCTGAGCGGGCCACCGACACAGGAGCTGCCGTAGCGGTGGCGGAGTTGCCGGTAGCGCAGTTGTACCGGCTGCGGGGAAGGACGGGCGGCGTGATGCGCTACATCACGCGTTGCCGGCGCCGCGGGCGAAGTGGCGCGCGAGGACGGGTTAGAAACCACCCTGTGCGTCAGTGTAAAGATCCAGCGAGATCCCCGGTTGAAATCCAGGTGCCGTAGTGATTTGTGTGTTATGCGCGAGTAGTCTTACTCTCCGCGACGATCTCGTAAACTAAGGCATCGAAGGGAATCTTCAGATGAGACTCGATGGCCTGATGCCACGCGATCTTGTGGGGCTCCGTCTTTCGCCAGGCTTCGCGTCGCTCCTCGGTCTCGAAAACCTGAATCAGCCGGTAGTTGTAGTGCGGGTGCGGTTTACCGACGTTGGCCTGAGTGAACTTCAGGAGTTTCGCGTCGATGAAGCCGGGAGCCTTGCGAATACGTGGAAGGAAAAGTTTGTGAAAATCGTCCAGAAGCTGTTTCTCCTCCTCGATCTTGACGTGCATGTCGGTATGGAGCTGGATTGGATTCTTCGCGGCGGCGCTCGCCGGGGCCGCGGCGCCGGCAAGAGTCGAGACAGCAAGCAGGTTCTTGAAAACGGTTCTACGCTTCATGAAAAACAATCTCCCTTATTATTGTTCGTCCGCGTTTTTCGGCGGCCTCTCTGTTGTTTTCACAGGTTCGTAGCTGGGCGGTGATGCCATTCATTAGGTTCTACTTTTTCAGTCCAGCGGCCCAGTTCTGCACCACTGTGAGTTCCCTGTTCGCGGGCTGCCCGGGCGGAATCTTTGCGAGAAAACGCTGGCCGTCGGCGGAAACGTCGTAATCGAAACTACCCGATTCGAGCGGGCCGAACATCGGATGTGGCGGCGAACTCCAGTATGCCACCTTTCGCGTTCGCTTCCACAGCTGTGAGCTTCCCCTCCTGCCCAACGTAGAAGATCTCGTTCCCATCGCTCCGCCACCGCTCTGCGGCGACCAGGGCTAACGGCGCAAAAACGAACGGGCCGTTCAGGCGCGGTTGAGAGCGATGGTTGACAATAGTTGGATTGGAGTTTAACTGAATGCCTGTTTCCGCCAGCACTCTCGATTTTGGATATCCGTGGTGGCTCAGCTACGGCCATTTGACGATCTTCGCCGTCGCCGCTGTATTCGTGCTCCTTGGATACGCCCGCAAGTGGTCCAAGTGGCCGATGGTGTTCGTTGGTGCGCTGACGCTTTGGTCGGGCGCCGGATTTCTGCTGATACGCTTCGGCGGCGATATCAATGGGCGCGCCGCTTTGCCCACGCAAAGCTTTCTTCGCTCCGGCACGGGACGGGTGCTCGATTTGGGAGCGGGCACCGGCAGATCGTCCATTATGGTGCTCGCCGCGCGCCCGCAGGCAACGCTGGTTGCTCTCGATCTGTTCGGCGAATCTTTCGACCGGCACTTCGGCCGCGGAGAGAGTCCTCAGCAGAGGCTGCTTCGAAATCTGAAAGCCGCGGGCGTGGATCAACGCGCGACGATCGAAACGAGCGATATGCGCAAGCTTCCGTTCGAAGCCGCGAGCTTCGACGCGATCGTCAGCGCCTATGCGGTCGATCATCTGGGTCGCGACGGGATCAAGCAGGCGCTCGACGAAGCGGCGCGGGTAGTGAAGCCGGGCGGGGAATTCCTTCTGATACTCGTCTCCAACGACAAGTGGGCGAAATTTCTCTTCGGGCCAATACTCTCGCATGGGGGGACTCGCGGGCCGGAATGGTGGAACGCGCGGGTCAAGGATGCGGGCTTCCAGGTTGTCGAGGAGGGAACGGAGCCGGTCACACGCTACTTCCTTCTGCGGCGGCCATAGAGGTCAACACAACTCCATAGGGCGCTGAGGGTTAATACCGTATTAAGATAGGTCGGTTACCCGTGTCTCCCATCTCTCGCAATCGTGTCCCCCTCGCGGCTCTTCGAGCGTTTGCCCTGTATTTTGCCGTTGCGATGGCGGGAAGGGCGCAGGATGTAGGCCAAGGGGCGCCGAGCGACGGTATCAAGCAGCGCTTTGTCAACGCCTACTTCCGCGGAAATTTTTCTAACCTGGTCTCGCTGCCGGCCAATGGAGAAGTCCGCCGCCTCGGTTCCACGACAGGCTTGGTGCAGGAATTCTCCGATGTGGCGAAAACGAAGGGCGTCACCTACGCGCTTATTCGGGCGAACTCGTCCCCCGTGGTGGTGGAGGGCACGAATGACGTCGTGCAAATGACACCCGACATGAACGCCTTTTTCAATCAACAAGGCGTGAACACGGTCGGTTTTCCGACGACCGATACGTTACTCTGCGCCGCCCCGGCGGGCGCGGCCGGCTGCGGCTACCAATTCTTCGACAAGACCTACGTCCTCGTCGCTTATAAGTCGAACGGCGCCGCACAGGATTGCGCGATCCGTAATCCCTTTTATGCGAAATGGACGACAGCGGGCGGAATCAACACGATCGGAGCCTGCATCGATCTGGAGCGTTCGGTCACGGGCCTCTCGAGCGTGACAGCGACGGCGCAGATATATCTGAGCGGTGCGATCTACAACATTACTTCCGGCACACAGAGCGGGAGCGCGTTCACGGTATTGGGACCCGCCTACACGTTCTATGCGGCAAACGGGGGGCACGAAGCTTTCCTGGGACTGCCTACGTCGGAGGAAACCACCACCGCCGAAGGAAAGAAGCGGCAGACCTTTCAAGGCGGAGCCATTGAGTACACTCCCGGGCCGTCACCCACGCCCCAGGTGAAGTTCCCTGTGAACTCGGTTTCGCTGGGCGGGCAAGCGTCGGGCGGCGTCCTGCGCCTGAAGCTCGGAGAAACGGCGAACATCAGCGCCCTGCTGCTCGCGCCAAACGGGACGACGTTGACGGACCGGCAGGTCAACTGGACAACGACGAACGGCCGCGTCGCGACGGTTCAGTCGAGCGGCCTCACGGCAATCGTGCGGGCGGCGGGCGGCGGGACGGCTCTTATCGCCGCGAGCAGCGAGGGTAAGGTGAGTCCGTCGTTGCAGGTCATCGTAACCGCGCCCTGTTGCCAGATCGGGGAAGGTGCGCCATCGCCCGCGATCGAGCAATCCTTTCAGGATGCGGTCGCTCGCAACGGTCTGAAAGTTCAAGTACCGGCCGCGAATCCCGTTCGCCGCGCGGGCGCCGGCTACGTGCAGGATCTTCAGTCCGCCGGATCAGCCACGGCCGTTCGTTACCTTATTGCAAAGCCCGACAAGCTCTCGGCGGCGTTCGTGATTGGCGGGGAATTCCTTCCCCGTCACGAGGCGTTGGGCGGACCCGCGGGCAGCCTCGGACACCCGATTTCCGACGCCACGGCAGCGGGCCGGCAGCTTTTTGAAAATGCCGCGTTGGCGGGGACTCCCGCCCGTGTCGTGTCTGGAATCATTCTGACAAAGTGGGCCAATCTCGGATACGAAACCGGCGCAGTGGGCCTTCCGGTTGAAGAGGCCTCCGTTTTCCTTACCTTTAGCTCCACGCCCGGAATCGTGCAGTCATTCCGGAATGGCATGCTGCTTGGAATCTCCGGCGGATCGCGCGCCGGTCAGGCGTATTTCGTCGCCGGACCCATTCTGGCGCGCTATCGCGAGCTCAACGGAGCCGCTGGAGTTTTCGGCTCTCCCGTGAGCGATGAGTTTGCCACGGGAGGATTGCGCAGGCAGAATTTCGAAGGCGGGTATTTCGATTACGCCGCCGGCTCGACGAGCGCTCAGGCTCACGAAAACGAACGCAGGCCGTCCGTTGCCGCGACTCCTTCGGCGGTGGTGGCGGGCGGGCGCGTCAGGGTGTCCGTCAACGGATTCAGCGTGGGCGCGACTTTGCGCGTATCCGTAACCGGCCAGCCGGATTTTGTCGTCAGCACAGCCAACGGGGCATACTCCTGGGAATCGTTCATCCCGGGCAACGCAGCCACGGCTTCAATCACCATCAGAGCCGTTGAGGCTAGCGGTACCGCTACCGCGCAAGTGGTCTACCAGATAAGGTCGCTGGCCGATAGCCGGGTTCGGTTATCCAAGGTTCGGGGAGACGCGCAGGCAGGCGCGCCCGGATCATTGCTGCCGGCCACGCTGCGCGTCCGCCTCCTCGACGATGTTGGCAACCCCGTTGCTGGTTCACAAGTCGCGTTTCGCGCGTCATCCGGGGCCTTGCTGGGCACAGCCTCCGCCACAACCGACGAAAACGGGCAGGCCGAAACCGCTCTTCGGCTTCCGCAGGTTGAAGGAATCACCTTGGTGACGGCGGAATCCGCAGGCCAGGTGAGCACGTTTAGCGAGCGCGCGGCCGCGTCGGCTTTGAAAGATTTTCCCAAGCTGACGCAGGCTGTGGACGGAACGCTTGGAAACGGTTCCGCAAGCATCGCGCAAAAAGGGGCGCTGCTTGCCGCGACCGCTTCTCTCCTCCGCCACCATCAGAATCGAGCCGAGCTGCCTTCCCCCAACGGCCCCGCTGAGGTTGCGCAGATGAATAATTACCTGAAGACGTTCTGCGCGCTTGACACGCAGGGCGAGAAGGTCTGTGACGGTTTCCTTTCGAACAGCGCGGCATCGGGCGATCAGGTACTGAATCTGTGGCGCGCGGGAGCGTTTGTTGGAGGAACGGTCGACATCTCGGTTGAGAATCCCGCGGAGACCGCCATCCGCGACCTCGTATCGGCCGGCGATCCGGTCCTTGTTGTTCTGTCGCTCTCGCGGGACGGCGTTGCAGCAGGTGGACACGCCGTAGTCGCGATTGGAGTGGCTGGGGATGGCGGGCTGCTCATTCACGATCCGAACCCCTCATTTGGGCGTCGCACTCTTGGGGATTATCTGGCAGGCTTTGCGATCGGCTCCGCGAAGTGGAGCGGGACGATCGGGAACGTGGTGCGCCTACTGCCCAGAGCGCCCAGTGCTACGGGTTTTCTGCTTGCGGCTCCTTCGATGAGCGGTGGAACTCCTCCTGGCCTAGCTTCGGGCGCAGGCGCCTGCGGCAGACCCGTGATGCTTCCGGATACGGCGGTTGCAACTGGCGATGTCCCATCTGTCCCGCCGCCTGTGTCATTCTTCCTCTATTGTGACGGTGTCCAGCCATCCTACCAACTGGCCAGTGACGCCGGTTACCGATTCACCATTACGGACCTTTCCAATGGGGGTGCCAGACAGGAGATTCCGGCTCTGGAATCAACAGCTTACAGTGTCACAAGAACAGCCTCTCAAATTGCCGTCTCGGCTCTCGCAACTACCTTCTCCGCAACCGCCGTGGTAAACGCCGCCACGTTTGGCACGGGAATTGCACCCGGAGGGTTGATGGCGATTTTCGGATCAGGATTGGCGGGCGGCGGGAAGGACACCTCGGTGGAGATGAATGGGTCCCCTGTACGCACCGTCGCCGCAACGCCGTTCCAGGTGAACGCGGAAGTTCCGGCGGATTTGGCCGCGGGTACATATTCATTGCGTATCCGCTCGTCGTTCGGCGTAGCTGAGCAGCCGGTGAACGTAAGCGAGTCGGCTCCCGGCATTTTCCTGATCGGCGGACCTGGCCGCGGAGCGGTTGTGAACCAGGATGGAAAGATTAATTCACCGGTCACCGCGGCTAGACGCGGTCAAGTGGTCGTGATATATGGAACGGGGCTTGGCTCCGTGATCCGGCAGGGTAACGTTTCGGTGGCCCGCAACCGGGTGACCGCGCTGCTGAACGGACAGGAATTCCCGGTGGCGTTTGCGGGTCTCACGCCTGGATTCATTGGGCTGTACCAGGTGAATTTGGCGCTGCCGCAGACGGCGCCTCCGGGTCTCGATTTGCCGCTTGCCATACGGCAGGCCGGAGTGGACAGTAATACCGTCCTGGTCTCGGTTCAATGAAAAGCGTTGACGCGGCGGCGATTTGATGCTGTAATGGGCATTCAAGCTTGGGGTAGAATCTTATCTTGGGTGGGTGCGGCTCAAGAGATTGAACTTGACATGGGTTCGTTCCATGCGGTATCAATATGTTGACCGCGCCGTTGTGCGTGCAATTTTGCGCTTCACTCCCGCGAGCATGAAGAGCAGTTAAGGCAGGAACGAGAAGTTAAGACAGAAGAACTCGCAGGTGCAGTTTGCAGCACCCCGCCAGTCCACTTGAGGACGGCGGGCTCTCCGCCCGACACGGAGAAGTTCCCTGGTGTGAAAGGTTTTCGAAGTAGTCTGAGGCTCAGGTGAAAGAGAACTTCGACCGATTTCAATTTTGGCAAATCTACAAGGAGAAACAAATGGCAGCTTTTCGCAAAGTATTTTTAGCGCTAGTTGTGGTCGCCCTCGCGGCGGCTACGGCCAGCGCACAAACGGTGTCGTGTAACGGTACCGCCGGTTCGAACATCGTACGTACGGAAGGTATCACCGAACTACTGGGCGACATCTTTCTGCAGTGCACCGGTACGGCCGCCGCCGCCGGCGCCGCGACGTTCAACATTCAGGTTTCGCTGAACACGAACTCGACCGCGGCGTTCAGTGCCGATCCTCTGATTGACACTGTGCTGAACGTGACTCCCACGCCGGGTGGCGTAGCGGGCGCGACAGTCAGCACCCGTGGCCGCAAGGCTTCGGATACGTCGGTTTCGTTCCTGGCGGTGTCACTTCCGGTAGCCCCGGGCGGCACGACATCGAACATCCAGATCAGCAACCTCCGTGGTAACGCAAGCGGCGTTGCCGCAGGCTCGCCGATCACGGCGTTCGTTACCTCGAACAACACGACGGTTGGCGGTACGCCGCTGACCCTCAACAACACGACGTTCACGGTCGGCTCGCCGAGCACCAGCTTGACGTCCCGCATCCGGCTCGCCGATAACAGCGACACAAAGATCTTCACCGGCTTGCAGTGCGCCAATAACAACAGTGATCTGTTTAGCGACGCAACCAAGACTAACCAGACCCTCAGCGGGAACGTTCAGTTCCGCGAACAGCAGCAGGCTGCGTTCAAGACTGCGGCACAGGAAGCGGGCAGCTTCGTTGTCCCTGCCACATTTGGCGTACCGACGAACGGCACGCGTGTGCGGACAGTCTTCAACAACATCCCGGCGAACGTGGCTTTGTTTGTCACGACGCGTGACGTTGCTTCAGGTACTACGGGCTTTTCCACCACCATTAGGAAGCTGGAACTGGTGAGCGCGGATTCGACCGGTGCGGGCGGAGTCGCCACAGGCGCTGCCGACGGAGTCGGCGCCGCAGTCGTTGGCCCAGCGGGCAGCGGCGGTGACGCCAGAGTTTCCGCGGCAACCCCCGCGCGCTATGCCATTCAGCAGTTGACTGTCAGCAATGGCACCGCGACGGCTACCTGGGAGGTCGTCGGTACCGATCCGAACGCGACTGAAGACCTCAGCGTTGGCTTCGTTCTGGCCTTCAAGGCTGGTCAGCCGGCCTTGGGTACCGGCACTGTTAACGCCAACTTGGGACCTGTAAGCACCAGCAAGGTTCCGGTACTTCCCGGCGCTCCGCCGGCGGGCGCGTCAATTCCGCGGTTCACCGATGTTTCTTCGGCGACCAACGTCTTCACTCTTGCCCCCTGCGCCACGAACCTCCTGTTCCCGTACACGACGAATCAGGCTGGCTTTGACACCGGTTTGGTGATCTCGAATACCTCGAGCGATCCTTTCGGGACGTCCGGTCAGGCAGGCACTTGCACGCTGAACTACTACGGCTCCACCACGGGTGGCGGCGCGGCTCCTGCCGCGGTTACCACGCAGTCCGTGCCGGCCGGCGGTCAGGTGGTTTGGACACTGTCTTCGGGTGGCAATCTGGGCGCAACGGCAACGCCGGGCTTCCAGGGCTACGTGATCGCACAGTGCCAGTTCCGCTTCGGTCACGGCTTCGCGTTTGTCAGCGATGTCGGGGCACGCAACGTAGCGATGGGGTACCTCGCGCTGGTTATGGATCCGGGTACATCCCCCCGCGACACCAAGACCACGGGTGAGGCCTTCTCGCAGTAAGCAACACCTTGCAGTCCGAGATGGAGGGGAGAGAAATCTCCCCTCCATTTTTTTTGCCCGCGAACCGGCGCGTGAGGCCGCAATCGGCAGGCCACTGGCTTGGAGTTGCAGGAGCCACCAAGGCAGGGGTTCCACTTAGCAATTCGGTTGAAACA
Source organism: Bryobacterales bacterium (assembly GCA_009697455.1). Lineage (GTDB taxonomy): Bacteria > Acidobacteriota > Terriglobia > Bryobacterales > Bryobacteraceae > SYKU01. The sequence goes on along the minus strand of SHUI01000021.1, from coordinate 4,937 downwards.
ATCCTGCATCGCCCGGTCTTTAGAATGTTAAAATCGAAAAGTACTCGGAACCAGTTGTGAACGAAGTCCCGTTGAGGTAGCCATGAAAACAAAAACGCTGGCATTGTTACTTGGCCTCTGTGCCTACACTCCCGCATCCAAAGCGCGAAATGTCTTTGTTCTTCCAGGCAGCTCCAACACTGCCTCCAGCATTTTTACAGGCGAACCCTTCGCCGCTTCCGGCACGGTATCGGTCTCGCCGTCGACCTTCCAGATACTGGCGCATCCGGCGGGGACGAAATACTACGCCATTTCACGGAGCGCTGTGGACACGGTTCTGGTTATTGACGCGAGCTTGACCAGCATCTTGCGCAGGATCCCCATTCCCACGGGCGTCACCGTCGCCGCCTTGACGCCCGACGGCCGCCGTCTCGTGCTCGTAGGAACCAGCTTATCCATCATAGACACAACAGCCGACTTGCTTCTTAGCATCCCTCCGGTTGACGTGGGAACCACGCCCATAGACGTTGCCATCAGTCATGACTCCAATCGTGCTTTTGTGCTTAGCAGCGCGTCGAACCGCGTCACGACCATCGACTTATTCGGCAACACTCAACTGGGCAACGCGATCTCGATTCCCGGCATTTCGACTGGTATCACCCGGGCTCCGAACGACCTGCTTTACGTGACTGCCCAGAACAGAATCTTCGAAATCGACGGACGAAAGCAATCGATTCGGAATGAGATACCACTTAATGAGATCCCAGGTAAGTTGGCCTTTACGCCAGACGGCGCGAGGGGGATTGCCGTAAATTCCACAACTGTTACCGGGTCCGTAGTCGTTGTGTTCGAGACCGCGACCCGCACCGTGACGAAGCTCACAACCGCGCAACTGCCCGGCGTGACCCTGGAAAAGATTGTGGTTGCCGGAAACAATCGCGCGCTGGGGATCTCGGCGGGATCTCGCATTCTTTACGATATAGGGCTCAATCCGACAAATGGTTCGATAGCAACGCTCGGTGTGATCGGAGGTTTTGTCTCCGTTGCCGATGTCGCCGTCTCAGACGAGCAACCCGTTACGGGCCAAGGAACGGCCAGATACGCCTACATCGTAACCGCCGGGGCATTGACACGAGTCTCCCTTACGACGAACTCGCCGAGCGGGCAGCTCGCACTTAGCGCCGCTGCGGGCGGTCTGGCTTTCGCCGGGCCTGCTTCCACAGCGTCGCCGGCGGCTTTTTCGGTTTTCAACGCAAATCAGACATTCACTGCCCTCCAGGGGCCGCAGGCATTGGCTCTTCGCGTAGTGGACGCAAGCAGTCTTCCTGTAATCAACGTACCCGTCACGTTCAGTTCGTCTTCACCTGGCTTGATCATTCAGGGACAATCCACGACGACGAACGGAGAAGGCATCGCTTCGACCACAGTGGTGCTGCCAGCCACCACAGGTTCCGGCACAGTCACCGCCACCATTGCCGGAAATTTGTTCGCGACGTTTGCACTTTCCATCACCGGAGGCGCTGCGGCCGGAGTCCCCACCACGATCGAAAGCGCGGGCGGCAACGGCCAGGTGACGCTCCAGAATTCGAAGACGAATCTTCCAATCAGCATCCTACTGAGGGATGGCAACGGGACACCCGTCCCCAACAGCCCGGTCACATGGTCATTACAAGGTACAGGAACGATTGTTGACGCCCTGGCTCAGACGGACGTAAATGGCATCGCAACAGCGTCCTTCATTGGAGGCTCGCTGACTGGCGGCGTTTCGTCCACGCAGCAGACGATCATTGTCGGAAACGCCACCCTGAGCAAGACACTTTATGTGACTACCAGCTCAACACTGCCTGCTGTTTCCTTCCTGGCTCCGGCTGGTGAAAACCCTCGAATCGTTGCACAGGCGGGCCAAACCATCGCAGGCGGCGTTCAGATCCGGCTAAACCAATTTTTCGGGAACGTCGGTGTGCGCGCCACGGCCAATGTCGCTCTCGCCGCTACGGATCCCTCGGCCAGTTGCACAACCGAGGCCGGCCTCGTACTGACTGATTTCGCCGGAACGGCGAGCTGCGATTTGAAGATAGGACCGCGGACCGGGGAAACGAATTTGACTGTAAACGTGGGCGGCTACACGGAAACCACGATTCCCCTCGTGGTGAATCCGGGACCTCCCGGAGCCCTTCGGGTCATTCAGGGCAACAATCAGGCTGGTCTTGCGGGCCAGCAACTGCCACTTGCTTTGGTCGCCGAGGTGGCGGACGCCTTTGGGAACGCCTTGCCTGGGGCGGCTGTCGAATGGGAAGTCGTGACTCCAGGAACCATCACGCTTTCGAACATTTTCAGCCGCGGCGACGGGCGGGGGAGGGTTTCTGCTCTCGCGACACTTGGGAATACAGGCGGCACGTATCAGGTGCGGGTAAAAATCGGGACGACGGCAACGGCCACGTTCAACCTGACCGTGAGCATCCCCTTCGCGCAACTCCTGAAGGTCCCCGGCGGCGAGCCGCAGTCGGCGGCATTCAATCAGCAGTTTGCGTCTCCCCTGACCGCGCAAGTCAATGACAGCAGCGGGCGGCCCATTCAGGGAATACCAATCGCCTTCACCGTTGCCAGTGGGTCGGGATCGGTTGTCACCAGTTCAGCCATTTCCGATTCCCTAGGCCGCGCATCGACGCTTGTCAGGGCCGGCACGGCGGCTGGACCGCTCACCATCGTTGCAGTAGCTGGTTCATTCTCGGTGACGTTCAATCTGGCCGTACTGCCTCCTGGGCCGAGCCTCACGGCCTCGAGTTTCGTCAGCGCGGCGAGCGCCGCGCAGGGCGTTACACCGGGAGGGCTAATCGAAATCACCGGCCGCGGACTCGCGCCCGATCTTCAAGGAACAGCCCGGGCAAATCCGTTGCTGGGCCCTGCGCCCACAACGCTCGCCGGACTCAGTGTGAGTTTCAATGGAACGCCGGCCCCGATTCTTTCCGTGACCAACACGCAGGGTACGGAATCCGCGATTGTGCAAGCGCCATTTGAACTTCAGGCGGGTGTGGCCTCCGTCAGAGTCGATTCTGGCGGTACGCCGCTCACAGTTGACAACGTGCCGGTGGTGCCGTATCAGCCGGGAATTCTCGAAACGGTCAGTGGTGGTCGAAGGTATGGAGTAGTTCTGAAGGGAAATGGCAGCTACGCGTCGCCGTCGAACCCTGTTTCAAAGGGCGAAACCATCCGCGTCTACGCGACGGGCTTGGGTCAGGTGGCGCCTGTTGCCGCGACCGGCCGTGCCGGCGTCCCGGGGCAGCGCGTGAGCGTTTCAATGATCGTGGGCGTCGATAACGTGGGCGCCCGGATCGTCAACGCGCAACTTGCCGTCAATTTGATCGGAGTCTACGAAGTGGACGTGGAAGTTCCGCAGGAGGCGACGGCGGGAACGAAGACGCTTGTTATCGCGATCGTACTGCCCGATGGTAGCGTGGCGTTCTCCCAGAATACGCTGATCGCAATACAATAGTGAAGCGCCGGGCTCGCGGTAGGTCTCGGGCTGCGCGAGTCCGGCCCGCACAAGTTCGAATGCCATGATTACGACTCGCATTACGGCTGCTTTCTTCTTTGCCGCAACGATGATGCACGGGCGAAATGTGCTCGTGCTCCCGAACGGCGTGGCCAAGCAACCTGTTGCCGTTTTCAAGGGAGATCCGTTGACCCCGGCTGGAACGTTTCCAGCGTCGCCGTCCGCATTTACGGCCTTCTCTAACCCCGCCGGAACCAAGTACTACGTCGTGGGGCGCGAGGCGACGGAAGCACTGGTCGTCGTCGATGGCACATTCTCCAGCAGGATCAAGAGCTTCGATCTCGCGGACGGGGCTCGGGCCGCCGCCATCACGCCGGACGGCCGGCGAATCCTGATACTTGGAAACAGCCTGCGCATCTTCGACACCGCCGAGGATCGGGAAATCCTCACCGGCGTTGTTCAGGATTTGGGCCAGGACCCGAGTGATCTTGCCGTGAGCCAGGATTCACGGCGCGCCTATGTACTCAGCATCCCTTCGCGGCGTCTTACGGTCATCGATCTGGGCACCAACACCGTCGCGGGAAGCGTACCGATACCCGGTACCGCGACCGGGCTAGCGGTAAGCCCCAGCGACCTTCTCTATGTTACGGCGCAGAATCGGATCTACGAAATCGACGGCCGGGCCGCCGCGTTGCGCGGAGAGATCCCGCTCAACGAGTTACCGGGCAAAGCCGGATTCACTCCAGACGGCCGTGGCGTTGTGTCGAACAAGACCCCGGTCACTGGCTCCGTTTTTGCCCTCTTCAATCCAATCAATCGAGGAGTCGGAAGATTACCCGGCTTTTTCCTCCCAGGCGTAACGCTCGACCGGATGTATCCCGCGAGCAACAACAGGGTCTTCGCGCCCGTCGGCGGAACTATCTACGAGATCACGCTAAGCCCCGTAAGCGCGGGGCTTTCTACATTTACCACTCTTGGCGGTCAGGGCACCGTCAACGATCTCGCGTTTTCGAATGAAATATCGGCGCTGAGCAACGGAACGGTATCGAGGTACCTCTACCTCGCTCAAGGGCGCGCGCTGAACCGGATCGATCTCAATCTGAATCAACTGAGCGGCACCGCGCCGCTCGGATTCGACGGTGGCAAACTGGCGTACGCGGGACCCGCCTCCACAAGTCCTGTGACTGGTTTTCTTGCCTATAACGCGAAGCAAACGGTATTGCCAGGGGGAACTTCCATTCCGCTCGTGGTGCGCCTTCATGACGCGAGTGGCCAACCCGTATACAACGCCCCTGTAACCTACACCACGGACGCGGCTGGCGTCGTGATCGAATCGCCCTCCACTACGACGAACGCCGAAGGCTTCGCACAAACCGTGTTGACCGCACCGGCGACGCCGGGATCGTTCACTGTCAGGGCCAGTTTCGGAACGGGATTGACGACGCGATTCACTGTTAATATCGGG